>MDLE01000008.1 GCA_001730065.1 Rickettsiales bacterium (ex Bugula neritina AB1) | reverse complement strand
TATAAAAAACTTTTTGGGAAGCTTGTTTTTTAATCATTATTATATTGATATTCTTTCTTGGGTCTATAAAAATTACAATTTTACCAATTATTGTAATACCTATATCAGTAATAGGAACATTTATATTCATGTATTTATTAAATTTTTCCTTAAATCAAATTACTTTAATGGCATTTTTAATGGCAATTGGACTGTTAGTGGATGATGCTATTTTAGTAATTGAAAAAATTGAAACAGATAAAAATCATAAAAGTATTTTTGAATCTTTAAAGGAAATAGCTTTACCTATTATAATAATGACAGCAACTTTATTTTTTGTTTTTTTACCAATAGTTTTTATTAAAGGTGAGTTAGGATCCCTTTTAAAGGAATTTGCAACAACTATTTCTATTAGTGTTGGTATTTCAGGATTATTGTCATTAACAATAACACCAATGGCTTGTAAGTATTTTATGAAAAATTATCATCCCTTTCAAATAACAGAAAAGTTTTTAAATTTTCTTACAAATTGTTATATTAATTTACTAGAAAGACTAATAAAATATTCTAAAAAAATAATTATTTTAGTAGTTTTATTAAATTCTAGTGGTTTATACTTATTATTTTTTTTAAAAATGGAATATTTACCAAAAGTTAAAGAAGACTATTTTGGTATTTTTACTCAAGGTCTAACTAATATAAAATTAGAACATTTAGAAAAATCAATTCCTACCATTAATAAAATTATGAAAAAATATAAATCTGATATTAAATATTATGAAATTTTTCTTGAAAATAATAGAATGGTTATTCGTGGACGTGTAAAAAAAGATAGAGATATATTAGAAAATAGTATATTAAAAGATTTAAAAATAAATCTTCAACAATATAATTTTGTAGTAGCAGGTGAAAATAGTAATAATGTTTGTTTTAATATGTATTTTTACAGTCACAAACCTATAGAAAAAGTAAAAAATATTTCTTATAATTTTATGAATAAATTAAATAAAATAGGTATATTAGATCAATATGTATTCATAAGACAAAAAACTTTTGGTTTAAATATAGATATATTAAAAGAAAAATGTGCTTATTACAATATTGATATATATGAATTACAAGAATTACTAGAGTTTTTAATGCAAGATATACGTTTAAAGGGGAAAATATCTACAGATAACAATCGTTATAAAATTGTATTTAAAAAAAATAAAGAAATTGCGAATAATTTTAAAAAACTCTCTCAATATGTATGGCATTTTAAAAATAGAAAGATGTTATTAAGTGAGATAATTCAACAATCACCAAAGGAAGATTATATAAATATTGAAAATTATAATGGTTTAAATTCCTATAAAGTAGAATTATTATTTAAACCAAATGTAACAGTAGGAGAAGCAGTTTCAAAAATAGAATCATTAGCTAAAAGCCATTTAAAAAAAGACTTTTATATATCTTTTGATGGTAGTGGAAAAACTTTTAAAGATAATTCGCAAAATTTATTTTTAATATTTGGTAGTTGTTTATTATCTATTTTTTTAATTTTATCTCTTCAATTTAATAGTTTTTATCAATCTTTATTAGTAATGCTAACAGTTCCAATTGCTATTACTGGTGCATTATTAGTATTATATTTTACAGGTACTATAAATGTTTTTTCCATTATTGGAGGTTTAACACTTGTAGCATTAATTACAAAACATGGAATTTTATTTATGTCCGCTATTAATAATAAAGATACTAATATGGATATTCTAGAAATATCTAGAAAACGTTTTAGACCTGTATTAATGACTACTATAGCAATGATTCTTGGTAATATACCTTTATTGTTTGAACAAAACAGTGCTATGGTTCCTATTAAACAAATAGCTCTTGTATTAGTACCAGGTTTAAGTTATGGTACAATAATTATTTTATTTGTATTTCCTATGATTATTCAAAATATTAATAAATAATTTTTAATTATTAATAGATAATAATATACTAATGATTTGTTTTTCATTACTCATTAAAATAAGAATTGTACAGTTTTCGTAATAAAACATTTCGCCTTTTTTAGGGATTCTTTTTAAATTATTAATAATAAATTCTCCAATTGTATAAATATCTTTTGTAGGTATTTTTAAATTACAAATTTTATTTAACTCCTCCAAATTATAGTTTCCATTAATTGTAAAAATTTTATTATTTTTATTTACTATGTTTTTATTAATATTTTTATTTTCAAATAAATCATCGCCTACGATTTCTTCTAATAAATCTTGTGTAGTTACGATACCTTTTACATCACCTTCTTCATTTACTACAAATGCAAATTCTTTAAAAAATGTTTTAAATATATGTAATAACTTGTAGGTGCTTGTTTCTGCAGATACGTAAAAAATATCTTCAAAAGCATTTTCTAATTCATATTTTTTTTGTATGTAATTACTTAAAAATACTTTAACATTTAATAGTTTAACAAAGTTATATTTTGTTCCAGACCATAAAGGTATATAATCAGGAATATGATTATAAAAATATTTTTTTTTTATATCTTGCATAATATCTCTGTAATTATTTTTCATCTCTAGAGAAAAAATTTTTTCTTTAGGAGTCATGATATCTTCCGTATAAATTCTTTTTATTTTTAAAACATTCTTCATGATACTACCTGTCATAGCATCATTAGTAGATTTCATATTAATTTCAAAAAGTAAATTGTCATCTTCTATAGTTTTAGTTTTTTTTGAAAAGGAAAAAATTTTCATAATATAATTTGAGGTTATATTTATAATATATGTATAATAGGAAAATTCTAAAATACTCCTTTCAGGATTTTTAATAACAATTTTTTTTGCAATACTTTCAAAAAGTATACTTAATATAAAAAAAAACCCACCAATAATAGCCGGTGATAGTAGGTATTTGACACATAAATTAGCTATTAAAGTACTATATAAGTATTGTAAAAAATTATCTAAAAGTAATAAAAAAAATAATATATTACTTATTTCTTCTTTAAAATTTTTTATATATTTATAATTTCTATGATTTTTATAAAAGTAAAATAGTTTTGAGGGTATAAAAGTCGTAATAGATGTTTCAATAATTATATTGATAACCATAAAAATTATCACAACTATAATGCATATAATATTTAAATACATAATATTATAAAGTTAGTGATATTGTAGTAGGACGTTTTTTTTGCATTTCATCAATATCTTTCACAAGTTTATCAATAGGAATTTCTAGAAATTTTTTTTTCGTTTGTATAAATAGTATCATAAGTGATATAGATGTTATAACTATATTACTAATAATCACTATAGAAGAATTAGAAACATTAATCATTTTAGAATTAATAGCCAAAATAATTACAAATATTTCTATTAAACTTGTTATAACAAATATATTTCTATACAATTCTATATTAAGAAAAAATAATAGATGTATCAAAGAACTTATTACTATCGTAGATATAATAAATTTTTCATTAATATTTAAAGGATTATTATATTCTATTGGTATAATATTAATTGATAATTTCATTAAATTTAAAAGTGTTATAAAATATATATAATGTTGTAATACTTCTATAGCATTATGTTTTTTAGGGAAAAACCCCATATGATTAAAAGAAAATTCTAAATCTTTAAAATTTTCTTCTTTTTTAGGAGTTATGTTATCTCCAATAATATTTGTTATAAATAAAATACATATAATAAATTTCATTCAAAGTAATTATACACTATAAATACTAAAACCCTCTTGATTTTTTAGGAAAGTTAACGTAATATTTTAATGAAGAAAAGGTGGCCGAGTGGCTGAAGGCAACAGACTGTAAATCTGTCGATTAGGAGTCCGCGTAGGTTCGAATCCTATCCTTTTCAGAAATTGCGGGTATAATTAAGTGGTATAATACAAGCCTTCCAAGCTAGAATCAGGGGTTCGATTCCCCTTATCCGCTCCATCTATTTAAATTAAAATTTATTAATTATTTGAATACTCTTAAATTTACCATAAGTGAGTAATATTTTTTCTACTCCTTCAAAGTACTGTTTATTTATAATAATATTTTCTTTTATTTTATTATTATTTATTTTTATACTACCATTTAATAAAGCTTTTTTAGCATTAGATTTTGAAGATAAAAATTTTAATTTTACTAATAAATCTATTAATAATATATCTTCTTTTATTTTTAATTCTTCTATTAAATTTGTATGCCCATAAACTAAATTTGTAATATAATCCGCTAGTATAATTTTATAATTATTAATGGATTCATCACTTTTCATTACAGTAGTTGTGTCTTTTAGATTTGTAAAAATGTTTAAAAAATTTACTAATAATTCATCATCAATATTTCTGAAAAATTGCCAAAATTGAAATATATTAGTAGTACCATCTCCCCAAATAACACCATCCTCGTTACTTTTAGAAAATTTTTCACCGTTCTTCTTTGTAAGTAATGGAATTCCTATACCAACAATATCATCAGATTGATGAAAATGTTTAATCATTTTTATACCCATTAAAATATTAATTAATTGATCTTTAGCACCAAACTGACAATTTACGGATTTTTCCTTAAATAAATATAAGAAATCTATTCCCTGTAATAGACTATAAGATAATTCCGCAAAAGATATATGAACTTCCCCTTCTAATCTACTTTTTACATGTTCCATTTTCATAAGACGATTAGCGGAAATACAAGTTACGTATTTAAGAAAATCTTTTAATGATAATTTATTTAACCATTCTTGATTATTTACAAAGGTAATGTTTTGATACTTTCTGAATAAATTTTTTAATTTTCTTATAAGAATCTCAGTATTTTTTTCGACAACTAAAGGATCTAAAACAGGTCTTTCTTTGTTTGAAAAAGAAGGGTCACCTATTTGCCCCGTAAAACCACCTACTAATACAACTAAATGTGCACCAATATCTAAAAACTTCATAATAGTTGAGTAAAGTGCTAAATGACCAATATGAAACTTATCATTTGTGGGGTCAATTCCTACATAAATTTTGAGTTTTTTGTCCTTAAGAAGTTGAATTAAAATATTTTTGTTAATTATATCATTAATAATATTTTTATTAATAAAATCATCAATAATTTTTTCTATATTCATACCTATAATCTTCTCATAAATTATAACAATAAACTAATTTTTTTTAATTACTATTAATCTATAGTTACTGTCTCTTCTATTGTTTCATAAACAATAATTTTATCTTTTACTTGAAAATCATTAAAATTATTTATAATAATACCTACTTCATATCCTTCTTTTGCTTCTTTTAGGTCATCATTTTTTCTTTTCATAGAAAGAATTTCACCTTTATGTATTATTTTTGTTTCTCTTACTACTTCACATAATGCTTTACGCTTGATGATCCCCTTAACAACCATACACCCTGCTATTTGAGTTTTTTCAAAAGTAAATATTTTTCTTATTTCAGCAGTACCTATAGCTACTTCTTTTTTAAGAGTAGTGGTTCTATTAGTAATCATATGCATTTCATCTAAAACATCATAAATGACATCACTTACTATAATCTTTACAGGTTTTTTTGTTAATATACTTTTAACTCTAAAACCTACAATAACAAGATTTAATTCTTCTGCAGTTTGTATATCCGATAAAGAAATATTTCCAAGTCCTTTTGAAAATATATTAACTACCACATGTTTATTAGAATAATTTTGTAGAATTTTTTCTATACTATTTGCGGATGTTAATGTATCTGTCTTTAACAAAATATTTATTGTTTCTTTTTCAAAAGAATGATGATTATTTATAATATTATTGTAGTTTTTAAGATTCTTACGATGTGATATAAATTCTTCTAGTAATTTTTTGTCATTTACAACAATAATTTCTTCCCCAAGATCTGGTAATTTATTGACACCTGTAATTTTAATAATATCATTACAACTAGCATTTTTTACATTTTTATTATTTGCAAATAATAATTTTACTTTTCCTTCATTTTTACCAATAATGAAATTATCACCAACAGAAATATTACCATTTTTTAATAATATAGAAACTACAATACCTATACCTTTTTCAATACTACTATCTAATACATAACCAACACCATTACGATCTTTATTATAGGAAAGATTATTTTTAGATTTTTCTAGTTGTAATACTTCTAATAAAGTATCGATACCTTCACCAGTTTTACTTGATATTTCTACAACATTAATATTTCCACCATATTTTGTAGGAACAAGATCATATTTAATAAAAGAATTATATAATTTTTCTTTATCTTCTATTTCTATAGGTTTATCTATTTTTGTAATTGCAATGATTATAGTTATATTCTTTCTATTTTTAACTTTTTCTATTACTTCAACTGTTTGTGGCTGAATACCATCATCCGCTGCTACAACTATTATAATCATATCTGTTACAATAAAACCCACCTCTCTCATGATAGAAAAAACATTATGACCAGGTGTATCTACAAACAATACTCCTCCATAATCATCTACTTTATCAATAGATATTTTTTGAGTAATTCCACCTTTTTCTTTATCTGTAACATTTGTTTTACGAATATAATCTAATAAACTTGTCTTACCATGATCTACATGTCCCGCTACCACTACTACAGGAATACGTTCGGCATTATATTCGCTATCATTAAGAAACTCTTTAATTCTATCTGATGTTTTATTAAAGGTAATATTACAAGAGTGATGTTCTAAGATAATACTCATTTCATCCTTGTTTAATAAATCATAATCATTTTTATTTATACCAAAATGTTTTGTAGTTTCTATCAAGGAAGCAATAGCAATATTTGATAATTTAGATAATGCTCTTAAAGTTATTTCTTCATCTGTAATAATAATATTTTTTTTTTCAATATTTTTTATTCTTTTTTTTGTAGATGTTTTAAATATTATTTTTTTTTCAATTTCTTCCGAAAGAGTTTTTTTTTTACATTGTAAAGTTTTTAAATTTTGGGTTTTTTTTTTATAATTATTATTATTTATGTTTGTATTTGTAGAAGTAGTATTATTAGTATTATTAGTGTTATTTGTAGAATTTATGTTTTGTGTGCAATTTTTCAAAGGATTACTAGTAAATTTAAAATTTTCTATAGGTTTAAAAATTTTATTTGTTTCATTTAAAATTATTTTTGTTTTTTTTACAAATTTTGTATTAGTTTTTTGCTTACTACTAAGTTCTTTTAAAGATTTTTGATGTTTATATTTATTATATATATATTTTTTTTTTTCTTCTTTTTGTTTTTCTATTATTTTATTTTTTTCTTCTAATTCTAGTGCCGATAATTTTTGTTTTTCTTCTATAACTTTCTTTAAAGGATTTTCATTAAAAGTATGTTGTTTTTGTAAAGAGTTTTTTAAGTTTTGCATCGCTTTATCTGAATTATTTGTATCTAAAAAGTTTTTTTTTTTTAAATTATGATTTTTTTTATTAATAATCTCTACCAGATATTTATTATCAAAATTATTTTTATTCAAACCCTTACCAAATCCTTTTTTTGTTATATCACTCATTCATAACATTTATACCATATTCTAAGTAATAAAAAAAATAAAAACTAACTTCTAATATACATAAGAATTACTTTATTAAATATTAAAAATATTAAAAAAAAAAAATCTACTTAAAGATATCTAATAATAATATAGGATGAATTAATAACATAGATATAATTACTACTAAAATTTTCGAGATAAAATACTCTTTTTTTGTACGTGAAAGAAAAAAAAACTCCTGTAGACTATATAAAACCGCAAATATAAATGATTTTTTTGAATACATACTTAATAGAACTCCAAAGAACACTCCTATTAAAGCTATTATAGTACCATTACTTACGGAATAATGATCATATAAAAATTCTTCTCCCATTACACATTCGTAATTCTTACTTATAAATTTTCTTTCTTCTTCTAATTGAAGTAATACTCGTAAAATTTTTGTAAACATATTTAATAAAATACTTATAAAAAATGTATATTTTAATAAATTTACATCTAAATTTAAAGGAAAAAATAAATAAGGCCAAAATATACAAATATCTATAATAGAAAATAAATATTGCCATAAAATATTTAAAAACCCATAATTAACATGTATTATTTTTGTACGTCCTGTACTAATCATATCAAAAAATAAACCCACAATATAATTACCTAAAAATACATTTTTAATATTGTAAAAATAACATTTATAATATTTCCAACTTGCAGATATTAAATAATTATTTTCTCTATCTTTATGAGTCATTTTATTAATAGCTTCTTCATTTGTTATACAAATAATATCTTCAATTTTATTTATACTTTCTTTATAAATTTCTTCCTCTTTGATAATTTCTTCTTTTAGAATATTAGATAAATTTAAAATATCTTCTTCTTTTAAGAATAAAGGAACTATTATTTTAATTGTAAATAAATTATCTTTTTTAGAATTAATAATAATATCATGAATTTCTTCTACAACTTCTTGTCGTAAAAAACAATTGTCTATATTAATCAAAGATGTATTAAAAATTTCTTTACGTTTTTCATTATTATTTTTTGTATAAAATAGTTTTTTTAATCCTTTTAATTTATTATTTCTTAAATATAAAAATGCAGACTCTAAACAAATATTTTCACCTATTAAACACTCATTTAATTCAACAAAAATAATATTTTTATTATTCATTTAAATACCTCGTTATATTCTTAATATCATCTATATGTGTATTAATATTCATTTCTGTTATAACTAAATTATCATTTTTATCATAATTAAAACAAAATAAATCTTTTTTCAGATCTTTACTAGAAGCTTTTAATACATGACTAGTAATTTCTGCTAATATTTTATTATTAATAATGCTAATTATTTTTACATCTTTTACGGTTACAGGTGTTACAGAAATATCGTTTATATGTGTAATAAAATATTCCTTTAAGGAATCCGTAAGATAATACATATCTTCAAAACTTCTATCCGTTAAATGAATAATAAAATTTGTAAATACATACTTAATTTTTTCTTTAATTTTTCTATAATCATCACTAGGTAGTTGTAATGCCTTTGTATTTTGACGTGATGCATCTTTTATTTTTTGTAATAATTTCCATTCTTTTGTAACAAATTTACAATTACTTTCTTCAAAAAAATTAGATACAAAGAAAACTAATAATAACAATATAGAAAACAAAACACATAATAATATAATTAAATTCATCTCTTAATTTGAATGTTACTATATTTTCTATAAAGAAATCAATAATTATTTTATATTTAATTGATTTATATATATTTTTTATTTTTGCATAATTATAAAATTTTTAAGATTTTTTTATATTATTAGTTTTTTAAGAAAATTTTGTTATATAATTAAAAATGTATAACGCAGCGCTTTTAGCTCAATTGGATAGAGCATGAGACTTCTAATCCCAAGGTTATAGGTTCAAGTCCTATAAAGCGCAGTTGTTATTAGTCTATACTATACATTGTTTGAATAAAAAATTTTTAATGCTATTATAAAACCATGAATAATTTATTAAATAAATCTATTAGAGAATTAATAAATAATAAATATAATAAAAATGATATTACTAAAGTTTGTAAAGAACAGGCAAAAAAATACTCATCCACTAATATGTTTATAAAAACTTTGTATGATCAAGAAGAAATAGGTATTCCTATATCTGTAAAAGATAATTTTATGGTAAAAGACCAGGAAATCACCGCTGCTTCTAAAATTTTACAAAATTATATTAGCCCCTACAACGCTACTCTTGTTAAACGATTAAGAAATAATAACTTTTCTATTGCAGGTATAACAAATATGGACGAGTTTGCAATGGGATCAAGTGGAATAACAAGTATATATGGTCCTACTACTAGTTTATGGATATCTAAAGATAATAAAGTATTTGTACCTGGTGGATCCTCTTCCGGTAGTGCTGTTAGTGTTTTAAGTGGTGCCTGTTATGGTTCTTTTGGCACAGATACGGCAGGTTCTACACGTTTACCAGCAGCTTGGTGTGGACTTGTAGGTTTTAAACCTACTTATGGTTTATTTTCTCGTTTTGGTGTGATTCCTTTATCGGAATCCCTAGATCATCCCTCATTAATTACTAGGCGTGTAGACGATAGTAGATATTTATTTGAAAAACTTGTAGGAAAAGATGATAATGATTTAACAACAATTGATTTTGAACCACAAAATTATTCTAAAAAAAAAAAATTTGCAATTATAAAAGAATTATATGAATGTGATAAAAATCTAATGAAAGCTTTAAAAGAAACAGAAGATTTATTCATTAATTTAGGTTATGAAAAAATTGAAATATCCTTAAAAGAAGTAAAATATGCTTTGAGTATATACCACATCATATGTCCTATTGAAGCCTCATCTAATCTACAAAAATATGATACGTTAAGATATGGCCCAAAAAATACCTATCATGACTCTCAAAATTTAGAAGAAATATATCAAAATGTACGTACAAATTTATTTGGTTTAGAAGTAAAAAGAAGATTAATAAATGGTACATTATTATGCTCTTTAGAAGAAAATAACAATTTATATAAAAAAGCAAAATTATTACGTATGGATTTATTTAATGCTATATCAAAAATATTTGAAATCGTAGATTTTATTTTAGCACCAACCACAAATATTGGTGCTTTAACACTAGAAGAAAGTCAAAATGCTAACTTACTGGATCCCATTAAAATGTATAAATGTGATATGTACACAGTAATAAGTAATTTATGTGGTATACCTTCCATTAATATACCTGTTTCTTTTGATGAAAGAGGTTCACCTATAGGATTACAAGTAATTGGAGGTCCATTAATGGATAATCATGTATTAAATATTGGAGAAGAAATAGAAAAAATTTTTCAATTTTATAGAAAAATAGAGGAAGGTTTTTATGATAAATAAATATAAATTAACAATTGGTTGTGAAGTGCATGCACAAATTTATAGTAAGTATAAATTATTTTCTTATAGCTTAAATGATGCGCATGAAAATATACCTAATAAGAATGCTAGTTATTTTGATATAGGTCTTCCTGGTACAATGCCATTGCTAAATAAATTTTGTATTCAACAATCTATTTGTACAGGATTAGCTTTAGGAGGTAATATAAGTCCTTATATAGAATTTGATAGAAAACATTATTACTACCCTGATCTTTCTAGTGGTTTCCAAATTACTCAGCAACGTTTTCCAATAGTACTTGGAGGCGGTTTAGAATTAAAAAGTGGAAAATTTATTAGTATAAGACAAATTCATATGGAATCAGATGCAGGAAAAATTACACATCATAGAAATAGATCATTAGTGGATTTTAATAGAAGTAGTGTTGGTCTTATGGAAATTGTTACCAATCCAGATATGAATTCTATTGATGAAGTTATAGAATTTTTAAAATTATTAAGATTAACTCTAAGATATATTAATACTTGTGATGGTAATATGGAAGATGGTAATTTTAGAGCTGACATTAATATATCTATAAGTTCTACAAATGAATTAGGTACACGTGTAGAAATTAAAAATCTTAATTCCTTTAAATTTATAGAATCAGCAATATTATTTGAGGTAGAACGTCAAAAAAATTTATTAGAAAATAATCATAAAGTTCATCAAGAAACCCGTTTATTTAATAGTGAAGAATCTATCACTACTAGTATGAGAAGTAAAGAAGATGTAGTAGATTATAGATATGTTTATGAACCAAATATTATTGGTGTAGAAATTAAAGAAGAATATTTAGAAGATATCAAGAAAACTATTCCAGAACTACCAAAAAACAAACTACAAAGATATTTATCTTTAAATATAGAGGAAAAAATCGCGGAAAATATTATAGAAAATAAAGAATTATATAATTATTTAGATGAAATAATAAAAAAATGTAATATAGATGGTAAATTAATTACAAATTGGATGATGGGTGATTTAAGAGGTTTTTTAACGAAACAAGAAAAAAATTTTCAAGATTATTCAAAAGAATTTTTTTTAGATTTTTTAAATCTTATTAAAGATAATAAAATTTCTAACAAAACCGCTAAATATGTTTTAAATAAAAGTATTGAAGAAAATATTTTACCTAATGATATTGTAAGTAAAGAAAATTTATGGCAAATAAATGATAAAAATATTATCAATGAATTTATTAAAAGTGTAATCAAGGAAAATAAAAAAATTGTAGAAGAATACAAAAATGGTAATGAAAAGTTTTTTAATGTATTAATAGGAATATTACTAAAAAAAACAAATGGTAAATTAGATGGAGAAATAGCTAAATTACATTTATTAAAGGCTTTAGAAGTATAAAATATTGGTATTAAAACATATCATTAATAGGTGGTAATTTTATGCAATCCTTTTATTGTAAGTTAGTATCTTTAAAAAATAAAAATTGTGATAAAGTAGTAATTTAGTATTTTTTAGAAAATAAAAAAAATTACAAGCATTTACGGCTATTGGTGAAATAATAGTATATCAGGTATAAATACGCGAAATTTTTCACCTTATAGAATAAATGTAAATTATTTTTCAAATTCTCAAAAAGTATATATTAAAGATATTAGAGATACCTCCTATTAAGGGTTTTAAAACTATTTAATATTTTTAATTTTAATAATTTGTAAAATAAATAATATTTTGATAAATTTTATACATGTATAAAGAAATATTTAATAAAATAGAAAAGGATAATAAGAATTTATATACATTTTGTATGTTAAAACCTGATGCTATAAAACGTAATATTATTGGTGAAATTATTACAATGTTAGAGAAAAAATTTACAATAATTGGTATGTATTTACAACGTTTTACAAATGAAGTAGCGGAAAATTTTTATGGTATCCACAAAGAACGTGTTTTTTTTAAAGATTTAATAGAAAATATTACCTCTGATAATGTGTGTGGTATTCTTCTGAAAATAAATAATGAAGACTTAAATGCTATTACTGTTTTAAGAGATTATATGGGAGTAACAAACCCATCAATAGCGGAAAAAAATACCATAAGAAATATATATGGTATTTCTATTGATGAAAATACTATTCATGGATCTGATAGTAGAGAAAACTTTCTCAAAGAAATAAAAATATTTTTTGGGATTAATAATGAGTAATGAAAGATGTGGATTTATAGGATTACCTAATGTAGGTAAATCAAAACTTTTTAAATTAACTACTAAAAGTTTAAAAGCTCTAGAAGAAAACCGTCCTTTTACTACTATAAATCCTAATATTGGTACTGTTAATGTTATTGATGACCGAGTAGATAAATTATCTAATATAAATAAATCAAAAAAAAAACATTATTCTACTATTGAAGTACATGACATAGCTGGACTAATTCAAGACGCTTATAGTGGCGCAGGTTTAGGAAATAAATTTCTTGGTAACATTCTTGAAGTAGATGTAATTATTCATGTAGTAAGATGTTTTCAAGATGAAGAAATTGCACATGTATATGAGTCACCTAATCCCGAAAGAGATTTAGAAATTATAGAAACGGAATTATTTTTATGGGATCTTCATAGGGTAGAAGAAATGTTAAAAAAAAAAAAATATTTAGATTATACTATTGAAGATTTAAAAAAAGCTGAAGAGTGTTTAAAAAATTTTCAATATCCACCTAAAAGTAAAATACCTTTAATTACTAATAAACCTATGATCATTTTAGGTAATGGAAATGATGAAGAATTAGTAAAAAAATTGCAAGATATAACTAATAAAAAAAATTTAGATTTTATTCATTTTGATTTTAAAGATATAGATAATCAAAAAAATTTAAATATGTTGATAAATACTATTTATAAAAAAATGAATTATATATCTTTTTTTACTTCTGGACCTATGGAAACAAGATCTTGGACAATTACTAAGAATACAAAAGCTAAAGAAGCAGCAGCGAAAATTCATACGGATTTAATGAAAAAATTTATATGCGCTAATGTTATCAAATATGAAGATTATGTTAATAATCCTTCTAAAAAATCTATAATGAAAAAATCCGATTATATAGTAGAAGATGGAGATATTATTGTTTTTTCTAGTGGTAAATAAAACAAATATTTAATAAAAATTTTCAAAGATATCATAATCAAAATCTTTTTTCATAAGAATGAATAAAGATATATTATTATTTAAACTATCCATATCCACATTCATATCTTTTAAACGTTGTAATAAATTATAAGAATTTTTTACATGAATAGTTGTTAAAATTGTATGACCCGTTAAAACACTTCTTACAATCATTTTAGCGGTATCTTCATCACGTGTTTCACCAATAGTAATTATATCAGGATTATGTCTTAAAGATGATTTGATAATATTACTATAAGATTCATTTATTTCTCTTTGAAATACACCTTTTATATATTTTTCAATAGGATCTTCAATAGATATAATAGTTTTATTTAACAATACAAATTTTTTTAGAATTTCATACATTAATGTAGTTTTTCCTTCACCAGTTTTACCACCAATAATTATTAGTCCAGGTTTTTCTATATATTTTTCTAGTAAATTTATTAATTTATTTGTTAATAAATAATTATTTTCTTGATCATATATAATTCTTAAAGATATTAAATGTTCTTTAAAAGAAGAAAATATTGATACACGTATAGGTAAAATGTTTCCTAAATAATTTACGTAAAAACTACCAGAAGAATCTTCTTTATTAATGAGATTCATTTCACTAAAAAATTTTAAAAAATTTAAAATTTGTTTATTTATAACTTGAGTTATACTAATAGATTTTAAAAATACTCTATGTTTTTTATAAACAATATAATCAGAAAATATATGTATATCTGTAGTATTTAATAATAAACCTTGTAATACAAAATCATTAAAAACATCTACAATTTGTGGTTTATCTATATTAATCTGAGGAAAATTATCTAAAATTTCTATAAAATAACTATTTTTATAAATTTGTTTATAAATATTTTTATAATTTTTGCAATAAAAATATTTAATATTATCTTTTTCACAAATAGGTAAAATATTTAAATGTTGTAAATCTTTCATAATAAAATTATTATTTAAATATTCTAGTAATACAGGATATAAGGTTTTTTTTATTATTATCACATTTAAATTATAATAAAAATTTTATATAATCATTAAAGATTTTTTTTTTTTTTTATCATAATTGTTAAAAGTTAAAACTTCACAGCCATTTTGTTTTATATAAATAGTATGCTCCCACTGACATGAATAACTATTATCTTTAGTTTTTACCGTCCAATTATCTTCTGTAACATATAAAGAAAAATCACCTTCATTAATCATAGGTTCTATAGTTATACAGGTATTTTCTTTTAAAATATAATTATTTTCTTTGTTATTAAAATGTAAAACATTTGGTGGTAAATGCATTTTTTTACCTATTCCGTGTCCACAATAATCCCTTACTATACCATAATTACCATTTTGTTTTATATAATTTTCAATTGTTTCACCAATTTTATTAATTTTTATACCACTTTTACAAATAGAAATAGCTTGCCACATTGCTTCATAAGTAGTATTAATAAGATGTTTTTTTTTATCATCAATATCACCAATAATAAAACACCTACAAGTATCTCCATAATAACCATCTTTTTCCACAACCACATCTACTTTTAAAATATCTCCTTCTTTTAGGATATCTTCTTTCGATGGAATACCGTGACATATCACATTATTGATGGAAGTACATACGGATTTTGGAAAACCATAATAATTCAAACTACCAGGATTAGCATTATTACTAATAATAAAATTATGACATATTGTATTTATATCTTCTGTAGACATACCAGCTTTAATATGTTTTTCTACTTCTTCTAGAGTTTTTGCCGCTAAAATACCTGCTTTTCTCATCTTTGATAAATCCATAAGTAGATTATATAATATTTTTTCTTTGATATCTAAAAATCAAAACACTAATTATATATAATAAAAATCCTATTATTAAATTAATAGCAATTATATTAATAATAGATGATATATTATTATAAATTATATTTTGTAAAAATAAATAGTTTAAAATAATAGAAAATATACTACGAATTACATGGATAACACTACCATAAAACTCCTTATTATATAAATTAACAAATAAATTATTCATTATCATAGGTATATAAATAATATGAATACTATAAATAAAAATAAAAGTTATTAGTAAAATATCAAAAATATATTTAAAATATAAATATTTATATATGAATAATAATAAAACATAAGATACAAAAATAAACAAATAAAAAAAACTTTTTTTTTTAGGAATAAAAAAACTAAAAGATCCTATAATCAACGGTAATGCATTGATTATTTTAATAACATATTTTTTATTAAAATAATTTAATAAAAAATAATATATTAAAGAACTTGATCCACATATTTCTGTAATAGTTCTCAAACTTGTTAAAATAATTAAAACTGGAAGAATAAAAAAACTAAAAGTAATTGCAAAAAATATAATATATATATGATTATAAAAAAGATTTTTATATAAAAATTTAAGACTTTTTTCATTTGTATTATTTTGTTGTAAATAAACATTATTAATAGTAAAATAACTTATTATAGCTCCAAAAATTGGAATTAATGTAACAACAATTACTAGACTTTTAAAGGAGAAAAAAATGTATAAACCACTAAATATTGGTGTAAAAATACCTAACCCCATCGTTAAAAGCATTGTAATATTAATATATTTTTTTTTATTATTAATATTTAAAATACCATTATAAGAATAAAGGGCAATATTAATTATTCCAGAACATAAACCCTGTAATAATCGAACAAAATAATATAAATATAAGTGTTTTGTTATATAAAAATTAAATTCTAAAATAAAAAAAATACTTGCAAAAAAAAAACCTATAGATATTACAGATTTATATGTAAATTTTTTTAAAAAATAATGAGTAAGTAGTCTTCCAGTTGTTGCTCCAATAGATCCTAATAATAAACTAGTGATAATATTATGTAATGTTAAAGAAAATAAAACTGAAATATCTTGAGAAAAAAATGTAAGAATCTTCGTAGCTCCTACCGTATAAAGTACATAAAATATAGATAATATTATTAACACTATTGTAATAATAATACAATAATTTCATATTTATTAAAAAATTATATGTATTGAAAAATCGAATATTTAATACTATAATAGAAAAATTGTGAATGTAAAAGCTAATCATATAAATAAAGGTCAAATTATTGAATATAATAATCGTCTTTTAAAAATAACAGATATATATTCTATTACTCCTGGACGTCGTAAAGCAATTGTACAAATTACTAGTTATGATATAGAAAATGGTGGAAAAATAGAAATAAGAACTGGAGTCGATGAAACTCTTAAAGTTGTATATGTATCTCGTAATCCTTATTCTTATTCCTATTGTGATATGAATTTTTTTTATTTTACTAGTTTAGAATCTTTTGAAGAAGTAATAATTAAAAAACAAAAACTCACAGATCAAGAACAATTATTACTTGTTCCCCAAATGGAAGTTGTAATATTAATAGATGATAATAATAACGTTCTTACGATAGAATTACCTCTAAAATGGTCCTATACCGTAAAAGAAGCAGGTGTTTATAATAAAAATGCGTCTGTAACAAATGATAAAAAAATTGTTACTGTTGAAAATGATCAAAAAGGTTTTGAATTACGTGTACCTGGTTATATTAATGATGGTGATTCAATCATTATAAATACAGAGCGTATGGAATTTGTAGAAAGAAATAAAAAAAAATAAAATCGGAACAGGGGGACTTGAACCCCCGACCTCCTGCTCCCAAAGCAGGCGCGCTACCAAACTGCGCCATATCCCGCATTAAATAGAATATATATTATTTTTTACCTATAATCAAGAAGTAGTTTACTAGTAATCTAAATTATAATATAAATAAAATAATATATTATTCTTTATCTAATTGTTTTTCTAAATCTACCGTATTATTGTTTAAATTAGTTTTGTTTTTACCTAAAAAATTAATTATTAATTTGTTCTCTTCCACTTTTACTTTTATATCTTTTATATTGTCATATGTTTTTTTTATTTCTTGAAAACATTCTTCCACCATATATTGTATAGTTTGTTCCGATAATTCTTTATTATAAGTTATAGCAATTAAGTTTATAGGTGTTTTATTAGGTCTAAAACCTTTTAAAGGAGTATTTTGAGTTTTATATTGTAAAAAAAAAGTATAATAATTATCATACTTTTTCGTAAAATCATCACCTTCTAAAATAAATTCATTTTGTTCTATATTATCCTGAGAAGTATCTATATTTTCTATTTCTTCTAAATTATTATTTACTTTATCTATCATATTAAACCACTAATATATTATTTATTATAGAACCATTAAGTAATTCTTTAATAGTACTTTTTTTATTATCTACCGCAAAACTTTCGTAAAATTTTTCTAATTCAATCTTTTTTTTATTTTTTTTCAAATTAAAATTTATATTAATCATTATACTTTGCACTATCTCCTTCTCTAAAAACGTACTACTACTAAATAGTAAAACACTATTAGAAATGAAAAAATCATTTGATTCTTCAATAGTATTTTTTTTAGATAAATAAAGATATTCACTAGTAATTTTACCAATAAATAAAATTTTTATATTTTCCCTTAATAATCCTCCTAAAAATAAAATATCTTTTTTTAATTCATGTTTATGTATATAATCATCTATTTCTTGATTATTATCTATTGATAAATACTCTTTATTTTCATCAATATTATCAATAAATTTTTTTGATAAATTAATAATATCAGAATTACAACCACTAAATTCACTTTGAGTTCCTATTTTTACACAATAATAAGACTTATCTTTTTTTTTACAATAAACAAAATTATTTGTAAGGATTTTGTCTGGATTATCAATATATTTTTCTCCAATATTCATACATTTTTTAATGACTATTTCCATTGTTAATTTTTCGTCTAAATTCGCCTCTTCAATAGCTTCTCTGCAAATAGAAATAGGAAACTTTTTTTCTTTACGAATTTTAAATATCATTTTTTTTATTTGATCTTCACGAGAATTATTATCCATTTTACAAATCCCTTTTTTTTATTAAAACTGATTTTTTTCCATTATATACATTACTTTTAAAGGAAACAAAACCTTCTTCTACCGCATATATTGTAAAATCTTTACCCATTCCAGTTCCTTCTCCTGAAAGTATCTTCGATCCTTTTTGACGTACGATGATATTTCCAGGTTTTACTCTTTCTCCGTCAGATTTTTTATTACCTAAATATTTTGGGTTTGATTTTCTACCATTACCAGAGGTACCACCACCTTTTTTAGTTGCCATATTTTACTCTCCTAACTTAACCACTCTTAATTGTGATAATTGAGGTCTTATTCCTTTTTTACGTCTTGTATGTGTACGTGTTTTCATTTTAAAAGTTATTATTTTTTTATCTTTAAAATTTCTTTCTATTTTTAATGTTACTGGTGATTTATCTATTATTTTACCACTTTCATTAAAAGTAATTACATCATTTACTACAATCGTATCACCTTCATTTTTATTTACATTAAACACCGTGATTAAAGAGTTGTTTTTTACAAAAAAATCACGTCCACCAATTTTAATTATTGCTCTACAGGTCATATTGTTGTGATTATATCATAATTTACTATAAAAAAACTCCTTCAGTTTAAATTTTCCTTTAAATAATAAGTTTTATTGTTATGATGAACTATCATATCTATAAACATATCTGTTGTACTTAAATCAATAACAAAACCATGTAACATTTTTAAAAATCCAAAAATATTATTGTTATTACTTGTAAGAACAATATCTAACTTATAACCCTTTATAGGCAAGCTAATATTACTCCATTTTTTTAATTTTATATCTTCTTGTATATGAATTTTTATTATTTCAATATAATTTCTAATGTTGAATATTTTAAATAAATCATTTAAAACGTTTTTAAAATTTTCATCATTTACTAAAAGTTTTTTAAAATCTGTATTCATATATACAATTAAATCTTTAAAAGAAAAGTTTTTTTTTTTATATCTTGGTAATTCTAAAAAATTTAGGGATGAATCATTTGTAAAGTAATTATCATAAAAAATTTCATTTACTGCTTTTCCATTAAAAAATACAACTTCTCCATAAATAATTTTTTCATACATTTTTTCCATATTATCCGTAAATAATGTAAGATATATATTAAAATTTTCATCTTGTTCTATTCCCCATCCATCTTTATTATCATTTGTAAAAAAACCAAAATCATAACTACTTGTTTTATCACAAATAACAATATTTTTTACATTTTTAATATAAATATTTTCTTTACTACTATTAGGTTTTAGTATATATTTAATATTTTTAAAATCTATTTTTATGGGCTCAGTAGTACCTTCAAAAGAATTTTCTAATACAAAAGTATTTAGTTTTAGATGTAAATCTTGTATGTTTATAAAAGAAATAGGTATATATATATGTAAATTCTTATCTATATTATTTAAATTCATTTCTTTCAAAATAAAAAAATTATATAGTTCTTTTAAATTAATATATTCTTCTATTTTTTGAATACCATTTGTATAAGTAGGGATTTTCCATTTTATTAACCCTGTTTGAAAAATTAGATGATTTTCCGTAAAAATTACTTCTTTTTGGTGATCTTCAGAAAAAATACTTTCTATAATTTCATGGTTTTTTGTATAAAATTGTAATTCATTAATAGATAAATTAAAAATTTTTTCCGTAGATAATATATGAATATATAAAAAATTACCTAATTTATTATTAATTGATTTATTTTCTAATATTTCTATATTTATTATTGTCATTGGATAAATACATACATCTTCTAAACTTCTGAAATAACAATTATTACTTGTAATGAATATAGAATTATTTTTAATTTTTTTTTTTATAGGAGAATACTCTACTATACATTTACTGGATGAAATATAATTGTTAGGATATAACATTGCAAATAACTGTTGAATCAAAAAAGGTTCAAATTTTTCCAAATCATTTTTGATATCTGTTATCATAAAACTAGTAGCTTCTAATAACTGTTTAAGATGTGGATCTTCTAAATTAAATAAATCAGGAATTTTTAGTTTATTTGCATGTTTTACCAAACGATTCAATTCATCTTGCCAATTATTAGAAGTATTACGCATATTTATACATTTATATTTCTATTATTTAAAAAAATATTAATATTTTATCTATTTTGTATTGAATTTTTATATTTTATCTATCATTTTATGTTTGTGTTAAAACATTTTCATGAAAGTTTATTAATATTTTAAGGAATTATTCATATATTAAAGATAAAAAACCTATAAAAATATATAATAATAATGTATATAACTTTTTTTATACTTAAACTATATGATATTATTGCTAAAATATGTCTTTGCAAAAATTCGAAAAAATTTCTAATAATTTTATTTTATTTCTCAAAGCATTAATATTTAGTAAATATCATATTACTTTACTTATAATTTTTTACATAGAAATTGGTATTTCTATATATTTTTATACAATAAAAAGTAAAATTTTATCTTATATCTTTTTCTTTTTAGGAATTATAAACTATATATTAGTAATTTTTTTTGATGATAGATATGATCGTATATATACATTAAATAATTCTTTAAAAAATGTATATAACACTATTCCATCTATAATTGTTATTTTTGATAGTGATAAAAATATATATTTTGCTAATGATGCATTACAACAGTTTTTAAAAAAAAAAAATTACAATTATGAAGATGTAATAAATATCTTTAAAGATAGTCAAAAAAATGTTTATAACCTTTTAAAAGGTATTGATTTTAATAAAAGTGATATAATTTTTCATAGTCTTAAAATTACAGAAGATAAATTTTTAAAAATATATTTTGGTAATTTAAATAATAGATCTATGAAGTTTTTGTTTATGTTAGAAACCTATAATAGTGATGTTAATTTTGAAACATTTATTAATAGTTTTATGGAAAATATTATTGTAAATACAAGTAATAATATTATAATTCATGATAGTCTTAAAAATCTTTTAAAAAACATTAAATTAGAAGAAAATAAATTATTAGATTTAATAAAAGAAAAAAATAATTTTTACTTAGAAATAATAAAAAATAACTATAAACATTTACTACAAATAAAACAAATATCTAATATTAGTAAAAAAAAAATTAAAATCTATAAAATAATTCATGGTAAAAATTTACTTACACCTTTTGAGGATGTAAAAAATTTTCTTGGTGTAGTAATCATTAATCATCAATTTAATATAATTGAATGTAATAATACTTTTCATAATATGATAGAAATATATTTCATAAAAAAACATAATATTATGAGCTATTTAGAAGTAGATTCTCAAAATACCTTAAAAGAATTTCTTACAAAACCTTCTAAAAATTCTATAAATATAACTCTATTAGAACATCCTGATAAAACTTATAAAGTATATAGTAAAACTATAGAAAATTATGGCTGGTATTTATTTATTTTAGATAATCAGTATGAACAAGAACTAGAAAATAAAATATTACACATGCAAAAAATTTCTCTTTTAGGACAGATGCTTGCTTCTGTTTCACATGATTTTAATAATATTCTAATGGCTATAAATGGTTTTTGTGATGTTTTACTTTTAAATATACCTCAGGTAGATAATAAATATTTTTCTATTATGCAAATTAAATATAATGTTAATCGTGCCATTAATTTAGTAAATACTATTCTATGTACTTCAAAAAAAAATAATAACAAAGAAGACAATAAAGAAACAAATGTTTATGAAACAATTCGTGAATTACTTATAAGTATTGATACTTTAATAGAAAATAAAATTACAATATCATTTAATAATAAGTGTAAAAATTCTATTATCATTGCAAAAATTTCTTCTATATATATGGAACAAATATTATTAAATATTCTTTTAAATGCTCGTGATGCTATGAAAGAAACAGGTGGTAATATTCATATTTCTTTAGATTATATTTACTTTACACAAGAAATTTCACATCATAATTTTAATAATTATTTTGCGGAAATAATTATTTCCGATGAAGGTACAGGTATTGAAAGTGAAAATTTAGAAAAAATTTTTGATAGTTTTTTTACAACAAAAAGTGATAAAGGTGGTACAGGTCTAGGTCTGTCTATTGTACAAACACTTATAAAAAAATACAAAGGTTTCATAAAGATTAATAGTGAAATTAATAAAGGAACAATTTTTAAAATTTATATTCCCTCTTATGAAATTCCGATTTCTAACAATTTAGAAATCAATGATTTAAATAATAAAAAAGTAAAAATCATGATATTAGAAGATGATCCATCTATACGTTGTTTAATTCAAAATAGTTTAGAAAATCTAGAAGATACAAAAATTATGGCTTTTTGTTCTAATAAAGAAGTTAAAAATTTTATAAAAAACAATGATACTAATGTTCAAATATTTATTAGTGATGTTATGATCACAGAAGGAGATAGTACAGAGACCGTAAATAAAATCTTGAATATTAATGAAGATTGTTATTTAGTTTTAATGTCTGGTTATAGTTTAGATTATTTAAGAGAAAATCTTCCATATTTTGAAAAAATAGAAAATTATAAAAATTTTGTATTTATTCACAAACCTTTTCAAATGACGGAGTTAATAGATTTAATTAAAAAGTATATTAAAATAATTAAAAATAAATAAAAATTTTAAAGTCTTAAAAGGAACAAAATTAATTGTCCTCAAAAAAGAATGACGATGATGGAAATCGTACAATACTTTCATTATAATTAACTCTAAATTTATTAAATATAATTATAAAATCCACATAAGAAATAATTTTATTTTTAAAAAAAAAACTACCTTCTTTTTTTTTTATGGGAATATTTTTTTGTTTACACCATTCTAATGCATCACTAATAGGATTATAACTATTATTTTCTTTTTTAGGTATTTTTACATGACTAATAGAATATCTACCAAGTGCTTTACTAATAGCATTAATACTTACTTGAAAATTTTCACTTATTTTCTTTAAGGATTTGCCTTTTTTTTTCATTTGTAATAATTTTGTAATATCTTTTGTTGTCCATTTGTGTTTTTTCAACATAACTCTCTGATCCTTTCGCAAAATTGAATGTTTTTAATGTATAAATTTTGCTTTTTTATTTTGTAGAAAATTTTTTATATGAAAAAAAAAATATAGGCGAAATGAAATATAAAGTTATTTATAACTAAAAAAATAATTATATAAATAAATTAAATAATATGATATAATCTAATAAATATATGTTTATGGGGAAATATTATGGGTGAAAATTTAAATGAAAATTACTTAAAAATAAGACTAGATGATGAAATGAAAGAATCTTATATTGTATATGCAGTAAGTATTCTCGAACGTGCCATCCCTAGTGTTTTTGATGGATTAAAAAACGTACAAAGACGTATTATTTGGACAATGTGTGAAATAAACACACAAAAACTTCGTAAATCTGCTACAGTTGTAGGTGATGTTATGGGAAAATATCACCCACATGGAGATTCTGCTATATATCAAACAATTGTACGTCTTAGTCAAGATTTTGTTCTTTTACACCCTCTAATATATGGTCATGGTAATTTTGGTTCTATAGATGGTGATGGAGCTGCTGCTCATCGTTATACGGAAATTAAACTAGAAGCTATAGCTTATCATCTTTTTGAACATATATATGAAAATACAGTGGATTTTCGTCCTAATTATGATGGTACGAGAAAAGAACCAGTTTTATTACCTGTAAAGTTTCCACATTTACTTGTTAATGGTGCTCAAGGTATTGCCGTTGGTTACGCCACAAGTATTCCCCCTCATAATTTAAAGGAAGTTCTAGAAGCTACAAGACATTTAATTCATAATCCTAATTGTAGTATTGATGATTTACTAGAATTTGTAAAAGGACCTGATTTTCCTACAGGTGGTATTATATCTTCTAAAGAAGAAATTCGTCAAGCTTATAAAAGTGGAAATGGTATTATAAAAATAAGAGGTAAGACACACATAGAAAAAGAAAGTAAAATTATTATTACAGAAATACCTCATCAACTTACAAAAAGTGCTTTATTAGAAAAGATTATTCAAGAAACAAAAAATGGAAAAATAGAGAATGTACAATCTGTACGTGATGAGTCTGATAATCATATTCGTATTATAATAGAATTAAAAAAGCATTCTAATATAGATGTTACTTTAAATCAATTATATACATTTACACCTTTATTAAGTAGTTATAGAATTTATTTATTAGCTTTAAATGAAGAAGGAAAACCTCAACTATTTAATTTAAAAAGTATTTTACAAAGTTTTATTGATTTTCGACATGAAATAATTAGCCGTAAAGCAGTATTTAATTTAAAAGAATATGAAAAACGTATAAATGTTTTATTTGGTTATGTAATAGGTTTAGATAATATTGATGAATTAGTAGATATTGTAAAACATAGTCCAAATACAGAGTATTTAAAGGATGTATTAGGGAAAAAATCTTGGAAATCTACAACATTATATGAATATATGAAGGATATATCTAAATCTCAGGTAATTTCAGAAGAATTTGTTTTAAATAAAATACAAATTAAATCTATATTAGAAATGCGTTTACAAAATTTAACAAAAATGGAAAAAAACAAAATTATTAATGAAATTAATGAAATAAAAAAAATAATTATAGAAAAAAGAGAAATTTTAACAAATGTTAATTTACGTAATAATATAATTGAAAAAGAACTATTAGAAATAGAAAGTAAATTTTCAAAACCTCGTTATACAAAAATAGAAGATCAATATAATTCTTTAAAAGATGAAGATTTTATTCCAAAAGAAGATATGGTAATTACTCTATCTCAGGAAGGTTTTTTAAAACGTACAACTGTTGATGTTTATAAGGAACAACATCGAGGTGGTAAAGGAAGTTTAGGATTTAGCAATCAAACGAATCAAGAAGATTTTGTACAGGATATTTTAATAGCAAATACTCATGATACACTATTATTATTTACATCAAGTGGAATAGTATTTTCCTTGAAAACTTATAAAATCCCTTTATCTTCTAAAAGTAGTAAAGGTAGATTTACTACTAATTTTATTCCCCTTAAGGAAAATGATAAAATTATTAAAATATTACCTATTACAAATAAGAATATGAAAAGTATTTTTTTTGTAACAAATTTAGGTCATGTACGAAAAAATTCCATAGATGATTTCAAAAATCTTAGGGCAGATGGAAAAATTTATATGAAGTTTATGAATAATGAACAACTTATTAATGTATGTTTTTGTGATGAAAATACAGAAATTATGTTATTTACAAAATTTGGTAAAGCTATTCGTTTTAACGCAACAGATGTAAGAGAGTTTTCTAGTCGTAATTCTGTAGGTGTACGTGGTTGTATTCTATATGAAAATGATGAAGTAATTAGTTTGATTACAGATGATATGAATAGTAAAAGTAATTCTTTAATATTTACTACTACCGCAGAAGGTTTTGGTAAGTGTACAAAAATAGATAATTATCGTAAAACAAAACGTGGAGCAAAAGGTGTAATTAATATTAAGTTATCAAAAACAGATTATGTAGTAAGTGTAGAAAATATTAAAAAAGATACAAAAAATCATAAATATGATGATATAATTATAATTACTAGTAGAGGACAAACATTAAGATTCTCTATAGAAGAAGTACGAAATTCAAGTCGTAGTACTAAAGGTGTTAAGGTGATTAATATGGACAAAAATAATAAAGTAGTTTCAGTAACTAAATTAAAGGAGGAACAACATGAAACAATTAAATAGAAATAAAGATAGTTTTTTAAAATTATATAGAGATTTTTTATCTTCCGTAAATGCTTCTGATATTTTATTAAGAAAAAAAAAGAAGAATCATTTTATAAGCCCTTCAAAACAAAAAAAAGAAGAACAAAAAAGGGCTAAAGAAAATGCAATTAAAGCATTAAAAAAAAAAAATAAAAATATTACTAAAATGAAAAAGAAAATTAAATTTTAGGCTATATATATGGATAAATCAGATACAAATAATTATAAATATACGGCTGAAGATATTAAAGTCTCTCGTTTTCCAGATTCTGTTCGTAATACACCTGGTATGTATATAGGTGAATTATGCCCAAATAATCTTTTTAATGAAATTATTGATAATTCTATTGATGAATATTTAGCAGGTTTTGGTAATAAAATTGTTATTAAATTAGAAAAAGATAATTTTTTGTCAGTAGAAGATAATGGTCGTGGAATGCCTATAGACGAACATAAAGAGGAAAAAAAAAGCGCTGCAGAAGTAATAATGACGGTATTACACGCAGGTGGTAAAAGTACAAAAGGTAATGCTTATAAAGTTTCAGGTGGTGTTCATGGTGTAGGTATTTCTGTTTCTAATGCTTTATCTAGTGAATTAGAATTATTTATTTACCGTGATGAAAAAGAGTACTATATGAAATTTCAAAAAGGTATTACAATTATACCCTTAAAGTTCATAGGTGAAACCCTCAAAAGAGGTACTAAAATTCGTATAAAAGCCGATGATAGTATTTTTCCTACAAAAGAATTTTCTCTAGATTTAATTCTAAAACGTACGGAGGAATTGTCATTTTTAAATCCTCGTTTAAAAATAGAAGTTTATGATGAAATTAATTCTAAAAAAAAGGAATACTATTACGAAAATGGTATATTAGAATATTTAAAGAAAATAAATAAGAATAAGAAACTAATAACAGAGCCTATATTTTTTCATAACAAAGAAGAAGATTGTGAAATAACTTTAGCTTTTAATTGGTGGGAAAGTGGTGAGGAAGAATATTACGCATTTACGAATAACATTCATCAAAAAGAGGGTGGAACACATGTAACAGGTTTTAAAACAGGTGTAGCAAAAGTAATAAATAATTATATAGAAAAAAATAAAAAAAAAGATTATATAAATTCTTTTTTAAAAAAACATAGATTTGATATTTTAGGGGAAGATATAAGAAATGCATTGCAATGTATCTTACATGTTAAAATAGAAAAACCTATGTTTAACTCTCAAACAAAAAATCGTTTGATTACTTCTTTTGTACGTGAACGTGTTGATACTTTTATTAAAAATAATTTTGAGGATTATTTAGATAAAAATCCTTTACTTGCTAAATCTATTATTCTTCATTCTTTTCAAAATGCTACAATTAGAGTTTTAATGAAAAAAGAAAAAGATAAAATTCAACAAAAGGCAGAAAATGTAGAAAGTTTTTCTATACCTGGTAAATTGGCGGATTGTAATCCTGAAACTCCTAAAAAAGATAGAGAGTTATTTTTAGTAGAGGGTGATTCTGCAGGTGGTAATATAAAAACATCACGAAATAGAAATTTTCAAGCTGTATTTTGTCTTAAAGGTAAAATTTTAAATGTAATTAAAGCTAGTAAAAGTAAAATTTTAGACTCAGACGAACTAGCAGATTTAGCGGCTGTTTTAGGTATTGGATTAAAAGATAATAATGAAAATAATTATTTAGAAAAATTACGTTTTCACAAAATTATTATTATGACGGATGCGGATGTAGATGGTAATCATATACGTACTTTATTATTAACTTTTTTTCACCAATATATGAAATTCTTATTAGAAAACAATCATATTTATATTTGTGAACCACCTTTATATAAAATTACTTCTGGTAGATCTTATGAGTATGTAAAAAATGAAGAAGAATACAAAGAATATATTTTAAAGCGTATTTATAATAATTGGGAATTTACAATTTCTAATAAACAGTTATCTTTTGAGGATGTAAAGAGTTTAAAAAATAATTTAAATATCATTCATAAACAAATAAAAAATATATGGAAGGGTGATATAGATATAGAAATTATGGCGTCAATTTATTTAAATTTATATTTACATAAAGATTTTAATAAAATAAAGAAAAATGTAGAGGAAGAATTTAAAAATATAATTATTACAGGTGATATAAACACTATTAGTATAAGTGTTACAACAATTTATGGAGATAATTATTATAAATTAGATATTGATCATAACTTTGATATATCTTGTATAAGTGATATTTTACCAATAAAAATAGTAAATAAAAATAATAATGAATCTTTTGATATAAAAAATTTTTATATTTTACATAATATTTTAGAGAATATAGCCTACAAAGGTATAGAAATTCAACGTTATAAAGGTCTTGGTGAAATGAGTAAAGAACAATTGGCATTTACATGTGTAAACTTAGAAACTCGTAATGTTAAATTAGTACAATACACATCAGATCATCAAGAAATGGAAGAAATGATATATATTCTAATGAGTACACACAATTCAGATATTCGTAAAAATCTAATACAAAACTTTCAATTATCAGAAAATAAAAAAGATATCTAGATCTAGTTAAATAATAATATTAAATTATTAAGATATGTAAAAACAAGACAAAAATAAAAATATAATAAATTCATTACGATTTTTTTTTTATATTTTTAATATTCATATATATATATTAATTATATATTATATATTATATAATGTTATTCATTGATTATAGAATGAATGATAAATAAAAACTAATAGAGAAGGAATAACAATTATTAAAGATAGTATAATATAGATAAATATATTACTATTTTTTATATTATTATTATTTATTTCTAGATTATCATCTATATTTTCATTATCATCTATGTTTGTATTATTAATATTATAGTAATAATATAGAGATAATATTATTATTATCAATACTATACCTATATGTTTGTATTCATATAATAATATTTCTTCTACTGATTTTTCTGCTTCTAGTATGAAAAATTTAATAAGTGCATAAAAAATCATTCCCCAAATTATTAATATTAATAATTAATATAAGAATAATCAACTATATTATTATTTAATATTATGAAATAAATAAATTAATAAAATTATAATATATATATGATAAAATAATAGAAAAAGTAAAAATAATAGAGAATATAAAAATAAATTTATTACTGTTATTATTAATGTTTTCTATATTATCTTCTATGTTTGTATTATTAATATTAATATAATTATTTTGGTAATAATGGATTCCC
>MDLE01000007.1 GCA_001730065.1 Rickettsiales bacterium (ex Bugula neritina AB1) | reverse complement strand
TTTTATTTGTTGTTCTATTTGATTATTTTTATCTTCTATTTCTTGTTGTTGTTTTTGTTTTTCTTTGTTTAGTTCTTCTATTTTATTTTGTTGTTGTTCTTTTAGTTCTTTTTTTAGTTTTTCTAGTTCTTTTATTTTATTGTCTTTTTCTTCTATTTCTTGTTGTTGTTGTTCTTCTAGTTGTTGTTTTTTTTCTAGTTGTTTTTCTGCATCTTCGAAAAGAGATCTCAAAATTTGATATGTTGTTTCTTCTTCTAGTTCTTTTTTTAGTTCTTCTATTTCTTGTTTTAGTTTTTCTTCTATTGTTTCTATTGGGTCTATTGATATTTCTAGGATTTCGTATAGATTTTCATCTATTTTTTTTTCTTTTTCATCTTTTTCATCTTTTTCATCTTTTTCATCTTTTTCATCTTTTTCATCTTGTTCATCTATTTGTTGTTTTAGTTTTTTTAGTTTTTCTAGTTTTTCTAGTTTTTCTAGTTTTTCTAGTTTTTCTTCTAGTTGTTTTATTTGTTTTTCTATTTCTAGTTTTTCTTCTTCTTCTAGTTTTTCTTCTTCTAGTTGTTTTTCTAGTTTTTTTAGTTTTGTTTGTTTTATTTGTTTTTTTAGTTTTTCTTCTTGTTTTTCTAGTTTGTTTTTTTCTTCTATTGTTAGTTGTATTTTTTTTTCTAGTTCTTGTTTTTGTTTTTTTACTTTTATTTGTTTTTCTAGTTTGTTTTTTTCTTCTATTGTTAGTTGTATTTTTTTTTTTAGTTCTTTTAGATCTTCTATTTCTTGTTTTTGTTTTTGGTCATCTATTTGTTTTATTTCTTCTTCTAGTTGTTTTATTTCATCTATTTCATCTATTTCATCTATTTCATCTATTTCATCTATTTCATCTAGTTGTTTTTCTAGTTGTTTTAGTTTTGTGTCTTGTTCTGTTAGAGTGTTTTTTAAAAATTTTTTTTTTCTTAATAAAGTTTGCAATGTTGGTTTTGTATTTTTAGATTCAGAATCAATTTTTAAAAAAATCATATTAAATAAAATAAAAATTTTTATCATTAACATTATATATATATTATTGTATAGATATAATAAAATAACAAATTTTAAATATATATTACAGTATTATTTTAATAGATTACTAAAAATAAATTATAATAAGTATATTTTTTATCTTTGAAATTTTTTATTTAAAAATTTCTCCTGTAAAATAAAATATGTATTTCTACCATGATTACAAGAACTATAATCGTTGTCTTCAAAAACCTTCTTAAATAACTCAATTATTTCTTCTTCCGTAAGAACATCTCCACTTTTTATAGCATTTTTACAAGCAAGTTCTTTTAATAAATCATCAAAAGCATCATTATTATTTAATATATAAAAAAAATTATATTCTAAATTATCTGTATTCATAAAACTAGGAATTTCTTTTATTCTAATATAATTACCTACAAAAGAAAAACTAAACCATTTTTCTAAAATTTCATATTTTTCTTCTAAAATAATCATATTACTGTGAGTTATATATAAAGATACAGGTTCTATTAAAATTTGTTTAAAAAATTTATTATTTTTTAATTCTAAAAACAAAACTTTTTCACTTATAGCATGAATATCTATTACATATATTTCATTATCAAAATATATAAATGCATATTTATTCTTATAATTAAAAATTACTTTAGGTGATATGTAAAACATTTGACAGGAATCTTCTTTTAGTTTTTTAAAATGAGATTTATTTGGTAATTTTATAAAATATTCATTAATAACACTAATAATTTGTTCCCATATAAGTACTTCCACATAACTTTTGTCGACAGATACGTTAACATCAATATTTGAAGGTGATATATTTAAAAGTACCACTAAAAAATTTATATTTTTTATACTAAATTTATTACATAAATGTGGTTTTAAAACTTCATATATTCTAAAATCTTTAACGGGACGATTATTAACAAAAAAACTAAAAAATTTTTTAGTTTTTTTATATTGTTTAGGTAAATATATTTTCATAGTAAAATTTTCACCAGATATATTATATGTGTTTAAATCTTCTAGGTAAAAACCACCTATATTAATATTATCATTTAGAGATAGATAATATTTATCATTTCTATAAATTTTAAAAAAAATATAACCATAAGCTATAGATAAATTTTCTAAATAACTAATAATTTTATAAAAATCTTTTTTTTTATTTCGATTTACACGTCTTAATTGCATATTATAAAAAAGATTTTTTACAGTAATTTTTGTACCTACATTTCTACAAATATTCCTTGTTATTTCTCCTTTATTATTGATTTCATTACCTAATAAATCTTCCTTATATCTAGATTGAATATTTATATAACTTATTGTACTAATTGCATATAATCCCTCACCCCTAAAACCTAAACTATTAATATTATCAAATCCCTTGAATTTTGAAGTAGTGTGAGACTTAATAGAAAGAGATAAATCTTCTATTTCCATTCCTATACCATCATCAGATATTTTTACTTCATCATCGTAAATGTATATATTAATATTTTTTGAGAATGCATCAATGGAATTTTCCACTAGTTCTTTTACAACATCACAATAATTTCTAATAATCTCACCAGATCTTATCTGTGATATTGTCCAGTCATCTAATGTTTTAATTCGCATTAATAATATTTAATTAACGTTTATTTGTAGGATGTTTTTTACGAGCACCAGGTTGACCAATTTTCTTTCTTTCAACTCGACGATCGTCACGTGTTAATAATTTTAATGGTTTTAATATTTTTGTATATTCGTCGTTTAAAGCCTTTAAAAGCTGACTAATAGCATGAGACATAGCAGATGCTTGAGCCATTTCCCCACCACCTATTATCTTAACACGCATATTAGGTAAAGAAGTATTTGTTACTTTGCAAGGTAACAATGCTTTTAATTGACATCTTTCTTTTGAAAAGTACTCCTCAAATTTTTTATTGTTAATAGTTGTTGTTAAAAATTTATCACTATTAAAACTATATAAAATAGAACAAGTAGCATTTTTTCTTCTACCTGTTACGAATAAATAATTATTATGTTTGTTTATAGACATATTTTACCTCATAGAAATAGTTTTTGGTTTTTGAGCTATATGAAGATGTTTTTCTCCTTCATATATGTATAAATTTTTCATCATAGCATTTCTTAGTGTACATTTATTCAACATACGTTTAACAGCTCTTTTAATTGCTTCACCTTGTTTTAGTTCTTGATATTTTCTTTCTTTTAACCCACCAAAAAAACCCGTATGATGTCTATATAAATTCTGTTTTTTTTTATTTCCTGTTAGAAGAATTTTATCACTATTAATTAAAATTACTTTTGAACCACATAGCATATTTGGTGTATAAGTAACTTTATGTTTACCTTTAAGTAACAACGCCACATAAGATGCTAAACGTCCTAAAATTAAATTACTACAATCTATTAATAAAAAATCATTATTAATATCTTTTTTTTTTAAGACAAAACTTTTATTATTCATATTTAATATAAATTGTAGCAAATTTATTAGAAAAAATCTTCTTTATCAAATAGATTTTACAAAAATTTATTATATTTTATAGTATATATTAATATAATTAAGAGATTTTTCTAATAAAATTTTATATAATAATCACAAGTAATGATTTTACAGAAATTTAAACCTATAAAAATTGATATTTTTTATGAATGTTTTTTAAAAGTGTATAAGTATATATTGAAAGACTTAAAAATATATACATATGTTTTATTTATTATCTTATTCATGTGTGTTATATATCTTATTCTTACAAAGATTATTAATATTTATCACCGTCCTGTACAAATAGTAAAACAAATACCTATAAAGGTAGTAATTTATAATATTTTAACAAAAGATTATTACGCCTCAAAAGACTTACAGGATTTTTTACAGATAAGAGATCCCAAACAAATTTGGAATAAAATTGTAGAATACAATGAAGAAATAAAAAATAATTATAATACAATTATTAAGGATGAAAATAAAAATATTATTACATATATTAAAGAACTAGATATAACTGTACAAATTACAAAAAATAATAGTTATATAATTATTCATTTAAACCAACACTTTACTTTAGAGAGTTTAATAGAAAAAATTAATAATCCTATATATATCTATAGTGAAAAAAATAATATGCTAATTTATCACAATGATGCTTTTGATAGAGTATGTGAGTTTAATAATTATCATAATTTTTTTCAAACATCTCATCAGAATAATAAGACTTTTGTTTTAAAAAATCATTTATATAAACAATCTATTTGTAAAATTAATCATCAATCACTAGGTATTTTAACAAATATTGATGAATTTAAAAATTTTTTTCATCTACAAGATATACTTAATATACAAACTGAAACCTTTAATTTCCTTGATAAGGGTGTTTTAATAATCAATAAAAAAGGTAATATTCTATTTATTAATGATATACTTTCAAAAATTTGTCTTATTAAATCTTTAAAAAATAATTTTGAAGAATTTTGTAGTGATTTTACAAAAAATTTATTACTTTCAGAAGATACTTATAGATTTACAAAAAAATATATTAATGATGTTATAAGTGGTAGTCAAAACACTACATTTACATTTCAAAATATTAATGGTAATAGAATTAAACAAAAAGTTTTTTATCTTAATAATAGATATATTATTTCAATATTTCAAGATATAACTAATGAATTTTTTTCAGAACAAAAAAAAACAAAACAAATCAAGTATTACGATTTTTTTACAAATTATACAGATGAAATATTATTAATATTTGATAATAAAAAACAGTTTGTTTATGGTAATAATTCTTCAAATTTTATTCCTAAAGAATATTTGAAAAATTCTAATATTTTCTATAATACACTAATAAAACAAAATAATAATAAATATAAGTTTAATTTTTTAAATACTGAGAATGAGTTTAATCTTATAAAAGAAATAATCAATGAAGAAGAATGTTATTTAATTAAAAAAGTTGATAATAAAATTAATATTGATAAAAATAATGTTTATTTTACAAAAATATTTCATGAAATTGATCTTCAAAAAAAATATCTGCAAAACTTAAAAAAACAAATTACAAATAATGAAGAACATATAGAAAGACTATCTATTATTGAAAGATCTATAACAAAAAGTCATTTAAATCTAATGTTATATATAGATAATTATATGGATGAGATAAATTGTCCTTTAATTAAAAGTGATGTTGTATTATTTATTAGAAATTTTTTTGAAAATATAAATAATATTTATAATATACAACATTTTAATATTAGCTTTAATACAATTAGTTATATTATTAATATAAATTTAGAAATTTTAACAAGAATTTTATACTATTTAACGGAATTAACTTATAATTTTGTAAATACTGAAAGACAGATTATTATAGACACTAAAGATAATGAATTAATTATCTCTATTATTATTAATAGTAAATTTGATATAAATAATAATTATAATAATCGTATTATTTTTGTGATTAATAAATTATTGAATAATATAAAAATGAAAATGACTATTGAAGAATATGAAAATAATTTTATATTAAAAATTACTGAATAATAAAAAAAATTGCTAGTATTATTAACATGAAAATAAGTAAATTTTTTTTTGTATCACAAAAATCCATTAAAGAAGAATATCAATCAAAATTTCTAGAAAGACTTTTGAGGGGTGGTTTTATTCAACAGGAATCTACGGGTATATATACTTGGTTACCATTAGGTTTAAAAGTATTAAAAAAAACTGAAAACATTATAAGTGAAGAGTTAAATAAAATTGGTGATATTCAAGTACAATTACCTTTTTTACAATCTGCTGATTTATGGAAACAAAGTAAACGTTACGAAAGTTATGGAAAAGAAATGTTACGTGTTAGTGACAGACACGACAGAGAACTTATTATACCTCCTACTTGCGAAGAACAAATGTGTTCTTTATTCTTTTCTAAACAAGTTTCTTATAGGGATATGAATAAAGTCTTATACCAAATACACTGGAAGTTTCGTGATGAACTACGTCCTCGTAATGGTTTAATGAGAGGAAGAGAGTTTCTTATGCAAGATGCTTATTCATTTTTTACGAATGAGGAAGCCGCAAAACAAAATTATTTAGATCATTATAATGCATATTTGTCTATTTTTAAAAAACTAAACCTTGATAAATTACATGTTATTACTGCTAGTTCTGGTGAAATTGGTGGAGATTTATCTCATGAATTTGTTATAGAGTCGGAAGAAGGTGATAGTAATGCATTTGTAAAAAATGTATCTATTGATTATGTAAAAAATTTGCAGGAATTAAAAAATATTTCTGGTGATTTCGAAAAACAAATAGAAAATACAACTGAAAAAAGAGTAGTAGAAATTGCTCATATTTTTTATTATGGTACCGTATATAGTGAAAAAATGTCTTATGAATTTATTAATAAAGAAGGAAAAAAAAATAAATTTTATGGTGGGTGTTTTGGTATAGGAGTATCAAGATTAGTAGCAATACTATCTACAAAAAAATACTGGCCTATATCTGTAGCGCCTTTTTCTATACATCTATTATCTATAAATGAAAAATATCAAAATATTTGTGATAAAATATATGAAAAACTTATTAAATTTTATGATGTCATAGTAGATGATCGTTCTAATCTTTCTTATGGAGAAAAAATGCAAGAAGCGGATTTAATAGGAGCTCCATATCGAATAATTATTGGAGAATTTATGGAACTTTATAGAGAGGGTAATTTAATAAATAAATTTTCTTCTATAGAAGATATATATGATATTTTAAATAAAGAAATTTAATAATTTTCTTCTAAAATTTCTTTAATTTCATCTTTGTGAATACCAAGAATTGGAAATATACATTCACATATTTTTTCCGCTTCATCTTTAAAATTAATATGTATAGGGATGATATTAGTATTTTTATATTTTTTTGCTTCTTCATTGTTGTTTACTTTAATAAACACAGGTTTTACACGTATTGAGTGGATGATATTTTTTGAAATGTTATTTAAAAATAAAAACCCAGAAGCATTTTTTACAAAACTACTTATTATTTTATAATCGTTAATATCACATAAAAGTGTATTATAATTTTTATTTTTAAAATCATTGATTTTATTAAAAGACTTATCGATACAGATATAATCGATACCATTTATTTGTAAAATTTTTACAATTATTTCCGTAACAGGTGTAATACCTATTATAACTAATTGATAATTTTCATCAATTTTTTTTTCATATGTAGAAAAATATTCGTATATGTTGTATATTAACGTAGAAAGAATCATAGATATAACTGTTATACATTCTATATATTTAAAGTAATTAATAAAAAGAGGATATTTTATTTTAATATGGGATAAAAATATAAAAACCATCTCACCACTAGATAATAAAATTATACCCATTCTTATAGATTTTTTTATAGATAATTTATAACATCCACCTAAAGATATAGTAATAAATTTACAAAAAAATATCATTATAAAAAACATTATTACCATATAAAAATTATTAATAAAAAAATTTAAATCAAAATTCATACCTACCGTCATAAAAAACAATGCTAATAATACACCTTTTAAAGGTACAATATGAGATTCAATTTGATATTTATACTCTGTATCTACTAATAGTAATCCCGCTAAAAATGCCCCTAATTCCATTGATAAACCTAAATGTTCAGTAATAATACTTAAACCTATAATCATAAAACAAGTAAATAATAATATAATATTAAAATTATCATTAAATTTTTTAAAGGTATTGTAAATGATTTTTTTTATCAATGTCATTAAAACTATAATAAATATTAAAAATTTTAATAATATGATAGATAAATTATTACCTTCACTAATTGTACATAATAGTATAATTGACAAAACATCTTGTAGAAGAATAGTAGTAAAAATAAGACGTCCTACATTCGTATATATTTGATTTTTTTCCTCTAATAGGTACAGCCCAATTGGTGTGGAAGATATCACAAATACCATTATTATCTGTAAAAATAATAAACCTGTAATTTTTGGAAAGGAAAAATGTAAAATAATACTTAAACCTAAAAAAGATAAGGAAATACTTAATATACTTGTAAATAAATGTTTTTTTAATATTAAGATTTTTTCATAAGACATGTGTAAACCAACTTCAAAAAGTAAGAATAATATACCAATTGTACTTAATGTGTCTGATAAATATGAGATATTTATTAAATTAAATACATATTTACCCATTAAAGTGCCACAAATAACATAACTACCAATTCCTACATTAAAATAATGATTTACTAACCAGCTAACAACACCACTTAAACAAATCCAAAAAATTTCAATAACTCCATACATATTTTAATTGTAAAATATATTTAAAAAAATACAATATTTATTATGATTAATTATCAAAACATATTAAAAGAAAAAAATAACGATATAGATATATAAATTTTAAATATCTTAATGTAATTATTTATATAAATTCTTGATTTTTTATATAAATAATGTAATTATATAATTATATGGAAATAATGGGTTTTAATATTCCAGAAAAAAAAAGAATTATTATTGCTTTAACTTATATTAAAGGAATAGGTAAGAGTATGTCAAAGAAAATCTTAAATTCTCTTGGTATTGATCATAATAAACATATCAATCAATTAGAAAATAAAGAAATAAATTTATTGATTAATACTTTAAATAAAAAAGATGAATTTAATAATTATATATATAAAATAGGTAATGAATTAGATGTGGAAATAATAGGAAATATCAAAGAAAAAGTCTTAATAAGGTCAAGATCTGGTCAAAGATTGATGTTAGGTTTGACATTACGTGGTCGTACACATTCTAATGGTAAAACTGCAAAGAAAAATAAAAGAAAAAATTTTAATGATAGTTCAAAGAAAATCAAGAAAGGTAAAGGTTGAAATAAAAAGTGAATAAACGAAATATAAGAAATTCATGGGGTTCAGATTTAAAGAATCCAAAAAAAAAAAAAAAAATTTTTAGTAGTAATTCTGGTAATTTATATATTAAATCTACTCACAGTAATGTTATTGCATCTTTGACTACACCAAGTGGTGATGTGATTAAAACAATTTCTACAGGTACTGTAGGTTTTAAAAATTGTAAAAAATCTTCTCCTTTTGCCTCACAAATGGTTTTATCAAACATGGTAGATTTTATAAATAATGAAACGAGTATAAGATCTATAAGTCTTATTATTAATGGTACAGGTGGTATTAGAGATGATATCAAAGAAGTAGCTCATAAAATTGCTAGTTTAGAAGTAACATCTATTACAGATACAACAGCTTTGCCCTTTAATGGTTGTCGTTTACCAGGTCGTAGAAGAGTATAGGTGGTTTAATTTATGTATAATGATTTAAAAAATAATAATATTTCTAGTTCTCGTAGTATAATTTCACCATCTTTAGGAGAATGGGAAATAGTTGAAAATGACGAAGGTAATCTTGTAGGTAATGTGAGTATTAGTATGAATGAACTAATGGCTCATTCAGTTCTTCATCCTTTAAGACGTATTGCACTTGCTTACAAAAGTAGTTATGGTGTTGTTTCAGCACGTATTTCTATTAATAATTCCCGTTTTGCTTTGCATGAGTATGATGTATTAGAAGGTGTTGTGGAGGATGTTTCGTATATAATATTAAACATTAAAAAACTACTTATTAAAAACTCTGAAAATCAAGAAGTAGAAGATCCTGATTTTTTTTTTATGACTTTAGATTCAAGTGATAGAGAGGTTAAAGCTGGAGATTTCACATCTTCTCAGTCGAATATAGAAATTGTTAATAAAGATTTAGTAATTTGTCATTTAGACTTTGAAGCATCTATAAAAATTGAAGTTTTAGTTGTTAGAGGATACGGTTATGTAAGTGAAGAAGAAAATCGTTATAAATACCAAAATTCTTTAAATGAAGGTTTTTTATTTATAGGAACAATATTTTCAAGTGTTTTGTCCGTAAGTGGTAGAGTTGAAGAGAATACTGGAGCTGCAAATAAACACGATATATTACATTTAAATATTGTAACAGATGGAAGAGAGTCACCTAAAAATGTATTTGAAGAATCTATAAAATTTTATATTAAGCAATTAGAAGGTTTTGTGTACGAAGAAGAAGAATTAAATAAAACACAAGATGATAGTAATGTTTTTATGGATAATAGCATTGATATATTAAACTTAGAAACAAGATCTATTAATGCCTTAAAAAAAACTGGTATTTTAACAATCGGTGCTTTAACACAACAAACACCTGCGGAACTTTTAGCGGGTAATACCGCTTTTGGAAAGAAATCTTTACAGGATGTAAGGGTTAAATTATTAAAATATGATTTATATTTAAAAGGTGATTCAAAAGATAATTACCAAGAAAAAGAGGAAAAATGTTAACATCAAAAGTAGGAAGATATACGGAACATAGAATTAGTTTATTAAAGAATTTAGCAGCTCAATTAATAGAGCATGAGATTATTGAAACAACACATACAAAAGCAAAGGTTTTAAGACCTTTTATAGAAAAAATTATCACTAAAGGTCGAGAGTATGTCATGAATCAAAATAATAATGAAAATAAACATAGAAATGTATTTTTATTTCGTTTTATGTTAAAACATCTCCATAATAATCATAAAGTCGTAAAAAAACTTATTGAGGTTATTAGTCCTCGTTTGCTAAATAGAAACGGTGGTTATACGCGTATTATTCTTAATGGTTTTAGAAATGGTGATAAAGCTAATAAATCGTTAATACAAATTTTATAGTTATATAGTTTATGATGCGTCAAATATCTTTTTTTAGTGAATTAGTAAGAGAATATAAACAATTTTTTCAAAAAGATACAATTTTTTTTTTTGATATTGAAGGTACTATTTTAAAAACAAATATATATCACGAAGCACTTTATCAACAAAAATATAATGATATTTTGAAAAGTATTTGTGAAAAATATGAAGAAAATTATTTATATATTTCTAGATATGGTAGGTTTTTTAATCGTAATTTAACAGATAAATCTATATATACTTTGTTACATATATTGAAGAAGAATCAATCGGATATATGTATTCTTACATTTGCAAAATATTCTTTTGATAGAGAAAAGAGTTTAAAAGATAAAAAAATCTACTTCAATAATCAAATTTGGACAAGTGGAAATAATAAAGGAGAATTTATTTTAGAATTTTTAAAACGTAAAAAAAATTTTAAAAAAATTTTCTTTATTGATGATAAAATAGAACATATTGAAAATGTTGAGAATATATTTAATATACAAAAAAAAAATTATGAATTATTTACTTTTTTATATAAAAATCTAAATATTTTTGAAGTCACAAAAGAATCATTTATATCATTTTGGACTTCTGTAATTATGCATTATAAGGAAAAACAAAAAAGAAAATACAATAATAAAAAAATAGATTTTTATGAACAATAAAAAAGAAATTGGAAGTTTTTATGAAAAGAAAGCAATTGAGTATTTAATTAAAGAAGGATATAGTATTTTAAATTATAATTTTCGTTTATCTTATAAAGAAATAGATATTATTTGTGAAAAAAACCATATTACTACAATAGTAGAAGTGAAATATCGAAAAAAATATTTTCCTTCTATTACTCCTCAACAAAGGAACAATATTTTATCAGTTATGGAAAAAATTTGTAGTAACAAATTCTGCCAAGTAGATTTTATATATTTTAATAAAAAAAATGAATTGTATCATTTAAAAAATATTTTACATCTTGATTAATTCTTTTTAAGATTTTGATTCTTTTGATCCTACTATAACTTTTGCGGCTCTAAGTATTCTACCATTAATTGTATAACACTTCATCATTACATTTGATATTTTATTTTTTTCTATATCTCCATTAACACTTACACACTCATGATAGTTAGAGTTAAAATCTTCTCCAATCTCTACAGGAGTATTTTCAACTTTATAGTCTTTTAATGTGCTTAAGAACAATCCTTGTGTCATTTGCAATGCTTCCAAAATATTAATAGTAGTTTTTTTGATTTTGTTAATATCTTCTTCGTCTTTTAAGGAATTAAAACTATTTATTCCCATTTCTAAAGAATCTAAAACTAACAATAAGTCTTTAAAAACTTTTTGCATTGTATATTTTTTAAGATTGTCCATTTCTTCTTCAAATTTTTTTTTTTGATTTGCTAAATTTGCAAGATTTTCTTTGTAATTATTATTTTTTTCTTCTTCATTTTTTTTTATTAAAGAATCTATTTGTTCTTTAAGTATTTTATTAGTTTCCTCTAAAGATTCTTCCTTAGATAAAGATTCTTCCTTAGATTTTGTGTGTTTATTTATATTTTCTTCTATAATATTATTTTCATCATTCATAATACTATTATACATTCTTATTTTTTAAAATGTAATATAAGATTACAAATTTCTATAAATATACTCATAAAATTCATATAAAATCCCCAAACACCAATAAATATTAAAAAATTTACATAATTATTATCTTTTATATTTGAATCGGAGTTATTAAATATATCTTTCACACTCTTAGTTAAAAAACTAATATTTATAGAAGATAATAAACAAGAAAATATACTAATTAATAATAATAATGAACTACTTATTAAGGGATTAACAAATAATGAAGAAAAAGATAATAAAGAAAAAATATCTGTTATAAATAATATTATTAATAATATAGATAATATTGTTATTGTTCCACCAATATTTTTTATATGATACCAGTAACTCTCATAAGAATCATTAGAATATTTACCATGTAAAAACATTACAATAAAAAATACTGAAGAACTTAAAAAAGCAAAAATGATTTCTATTAAATTTAATTCTAAACTCAATAGAGATATATTAAAACTTATAAAAAACATCAATAAAACAAATAAAGATTTTAAAGAATTAAAATTAAATTCATAAAAATTATATTTTTCTATTTTGTAAAGTATGTTAGTTGTACAAAATATTATACCAAAAAAATTTAAAAGAAAAAACATTACTAAAGAGGGTATATTACAGAAAAAAAAGATTATTATTTTACGCCAAAAAACCGTAAATATACATGTAATAATGAAAGTATTCATTAAATACAAAAATATTTCATTCATAACTTTTTTAAAAGTTATGTTGTTATTTTTTATAGTTTTTATTTCTTTTTTTTGTGGTAGATTTGTTATAGGTATTGTTTTATTTGATAATACACCAATACTATAAAAACAACATAATAATAAATAATAACTCATTTATATACTCCTTTTAATTTTCTTTATTATAACATACTTTTAAGTAGTACAATTATAATTTAAACTAAAACAAAATCAACAAAATTATAATACAACAATATTATAAATATATTAATATTTAAATTAATAGAATAACCTTCTAAATTATTCCTATAATTTTTGTCATTAATGATGTTAGACTTTTTATTAAATTAATTCATAATCTTCTTTATAATCATCAGAATCAAAAAAGGAATTAAAAAAGGAATTAACAGAGAAATAAAAATAGGAATAAAAATAGGAATAAAAAAAAATATCTATATATTCTGTATTAATTGTTTTAAAAATTCTTTGTAGAATGTTTGTCGTGGTTTTATAGGTTCTGATAAATTTGTTTGTGATAATTTCTTTTGTATTTTTGATTATCAAAAAAAGATTATTTGTAGTTATATTATAAATTTTTGTCATTAATGATATTAGACTTTTTATTAAATTCATTAATAATTTCATTAATAATTTTATTATAAATGTTAATAATGGAATTAGAAATAATCTAAAAAACAAGAGAAATAAAAAATTCAATTGTAATGGAAATATCAAGAATATCAAAGTCATTAATAATTTGTTTATAAAGAATAATGAGTTGTGTAAACATAAGAAATATACACATAATAATAATTCTTTGTGGAATGGTTGTAATGGAGATTTTGATAATATGTCATAAAAATTCTGCATATATTGCAATAATACTTTATAGGATGGTTGTAATGGTTCTAGAGATTTTGATAATATGTCATAAAAATTCTGCATATATTGCAATAATACTTCATAGGATGGTTGTAATGGTTCTAGAGATTCTGATAATATGTCATAAAAATTCTGCATATATTGCAATAATACTTCGTAGAATGGTTGTAATGGTTCTAGAGATTCTGATAAATTTGTATTTTTGATTATTTGTTCTTGTATTGTTATTCCAAAACTTTTTAAATTATTACAAATATCATCTCTGTATATAAAAACAGTAGAACTCAATATTATTAATAATAAATAATTATAAAAAATTTTTTTATTGTCATTACTTTGTATTTCTATTTCTTTATTTTTGTTTTTTATTTCTTTATTTTTGTTGTCTATTTTATTAAAAATTTCATCAAAAAAAATAATAAACATAAATATATTAATTGAAAAATCTGTTATACAAGACAACACTTGACTAGTTATTGTTGTTTTATTGTTATTTTGAAATGCATTAGAACAAAAAAAATAACATAAAAATAAATAATAATTCATATATTTTCTCCTTTTTAAAAATAAGTCTTATTATATATTATAACATAATATAATATGAATCAAAAAAAATATAATAATTTAAGAATCCGTTAAATAAAAAAGTATTTTATTTATAATTTCTTAAAAAGTAAAATTTATGTTTTTTTTAAAAGTTTTTATTTCTTTTTTTTGTAGATTTGTTATAGGTATTGTTTTATTTATTCATCTTTTTTACGAGTATAATACATGATACGAAGTATGCTTTGAAATATATTAATAAAGTTTAAATATAAATGTAAAGCACCATAAACACCAATAGATTTCAAACGATCACCATCATAAGCAAAATAAAGATTTTTAATGTTTTGTATATCATAAGCAGTATATAGACTAAATAAAATAATTGAAAAAGAACTTAATAAAATATTTATAAAACTAATATTATATCCTATGAAAAATAAAATAAGATTTATAGAATTCATAATTAATAATGAAAATAACATAACACTTAAAATACTTGACCATTTACTAAGATTTTTTTTAGTAAATAAACCAAAAAAAAACATTGATAAAAAAAAAATTGAACTTGCTAATAAAGCAAAAAATATTTCATTAATTGTAAAGATAAAATATATATAAGATGTATTAACACCTATTAAAAAAGCAAAAAGATATAATAATGTTGTAGCTAGTGTCGTATTACTAGAAGCTACTTGTGTTCTTAAAATACTAATCACAACTATATTAGCTAATAATAAAACAATTTGACAAACAAAACTTGATAATACAAAAACTGCAAAATTTCTAAAAAAATAACCAATTACAAAAGAAACTATAAAGGTTAATAATAAACTTAACCCCATATTTAAAAAAACTTCCATTAAATATTTATTTAAAGACTCTTTTCTATTAGCGCTGTATACGGTGTAATTTTTATTCATAAAGTACCCTCCTTATTTGATATTATAAATATAATAATATATCATTTTATTATTTTTGTACAGTAATTTTTTTAAAAAATGGTTTCAAAACACCAATAATTAATATATTATCATTTAATTTATACATATTTTTTATTTCACCTACAAGATTGGGTATTATTATTTCATAAATATCTATTATTTCTATAATTACATTAATTAGATACATTTGTAGATGATCATTAAAATTCTCCCATATTTTTTCTTTTTCGATTAATCTATTTATTCTATCCACAAATTCTACTATTTTTTCTATAAATTTATGAACATAAAAATTTTTTAAGTTATCGTATAAAATATCTTTTAAATCACTAATATCTTTCTGAGCCTGTAAGTTTTTATGGATAAGGATATTTTGTTGAGGAAAATTTTTTTTTAAAATAGAAAAAACACGATAAAAAAGATTACAAAATTTGTCCATTACTTCATTATTAATGATATTTACAAATTTATCCATACTAAAATTACTATCACGACCAATAAGTCCTTCTCTACAAAAATAATAACGCATATAGTCGCTATTATCCCATAAAATATCTTTAGGAGTAATCATATTTCCTAAAGATTTAGATATTTTATTTTCATCTATTAACCACCAACCATGTACTAATAAATTTTTAGGAGGTTCAATATCTAATGCCATTAATAATGCTGGCCAATAAACACCATGAAAGATTATAATATCTTTACCTATTACATGTACTACATTGTTCCATAAATTTTTATTATAATTCTCAACACCACCAATGGCAGTGATATAATTAAATAAAGCATCTAACCAAACATATATTTTTGAATTTTCTCCTGGAATATCAATACCCCAATCAATTTTTCTACTAACACAAAGATCTTTAATATTATTAGTAAATTGAATTAATTCATTGACAAGGTTATTAGGTATTACAAATTTAGGATGTTCTTTATAGAAATTCAAAAGTTTTTCTTTAAAAAAAGATAATTTAAAAAAATAACATTCTTCTTCTATAAATTCTAAAGGTGCATTAGTACTAATAGAATATTTTTTATTATCTTTTGTATAAATTTCCTTTTCTTGAAAATAACACTCATCTCTTTCCGAATACCAACCTTTATATATATCTTTATAAAGAAAATTTTTTTCTAAAAGTAAATTCCATACTTTTAATACATTATATTTATGATCTTCATCTGTAGTACGTATAAATCTGTTATATTTTATATTAAGAATATTTGCCAAGTCTTTGAATAATATGACATTTTTATCTACAAAATCTATTACTTGTATATTATTTTTTTTTGCACTATTATAAATTTTTTGACCGTGTTCGTCCGTACCCGTTAACAAATAAGATTTTTGATCGCCAAAATAATTAAAGGCTTTAAATAAAAAATCCGTTAAACACATATTATGGGCAGTGCCTATATGAGGAAAAGAATTAACGTAAAATATAGGAGTAGTAAAATATTTCATGAGAAATATTTTACCATAGCTACCCAATAATTAAAAGTAAGTATGTAGTAGTTAATTTTTTTATGCGGAAGCAGAAATTGCTATTTTTTCCTTATTTATATTCGATTTTACTTCTTCGTCAGTAGAAAGACCATATCCTCTACCCCAAAAAGTTTTTATAAATTTTTGTTTTGAATATAATTTTAATTTTTTTCTTACCCTACAAACAAAAACATCTACAATTTTTTTATCAATAATATTTATACCTTGACTAGAGTATAGTTCGAATTGTATTTGTTCTTTTAAACGTAGTATACCTTGTTTCCTTGCTAATACCGCTAGTAATGCATATTCTTTGTTGGTTAGACAAATAATATTACCACCTACCGTCACAAGTTGTGTGTCTAAATTAATCTTTAAATCACCTGAATTAATTTCAATATTTGTTTGGTTTTGACTACGTAATACATTACGTTTAATACGTGCTAGTAATTCTTGAGGAACAAGAGGTTTAGTAACATAATCATCTGCACCAAGATTTAAAGCACGTATTTTATCATCCGTATCTGTAATACCAGAAGTAACAATAATAGGAATGCGTACTTTAGATTTTCTTAAAGTGTCAATCAATGCAAAACCTGTCATACCAGGAAGAGATAAGTCCAACAAAATAATATCATGATTTTGTAAACGCAGAACCTGTAAAGCTTCTTCTCCACGACTAGTAATATTACATTTAATACCTTCTGCACTAAGAAATGCTGCAATATCTTGTGCTATTTTAGCATCATCTTCAATTAGTAATACAAGCATTTTTATTTCTCCTTTTTTCAATATTTGGAATTACATTTTCCTGTAATTCCAATACTTATTATCTAACTTTTTTTAATAATTACATAACAAATGTTAAGAATTAAATATTTAACATATACTAAAGATAAATTAAAATTTTATTTATATAAAATCGTATATATACATAAATAAGAACTATAATTTTATTATATAAATAGTTTTTAAATAATAAATTGATAAATTCTTAAGAAAATTTATTTATTATTGAATAAATATGTCAATAAAAATTCTATGTATTATTAAAAATAAAGAATTAATATATCTTTTAGAAGATGGTTTTTCTTTACAAATTATTAATGGTGCTGTTCAATTATTTTTTTCTTCTAATATTGATAATATCAATTTAAAAAATTATGACATTATTCTAATTGATGATTATATTCAAAATATGAATAATATAAAAAAACATATTATTATGATTAGTTCAAAACCCGTAAAAAATATAGATTATATTTTATTACCTATTGATTATAAAAAATTATATGAAAAAATTGTTAATATTCATTATAGTTCTAATAATTTTATGGAAAAAGATAATTTTAAATATTCTTCTAAAAATAAAAATAATGAAAATAAATACATTCCTAATGGGAGTGATGAGATACAAGAAACAATCATTACTACAATAAAAAATAGTGAAAAAAATAAATTACAAAAAATTTTAGAAGAATGTCATAATAATCAAAAACTTAATAAAACTATTATGACACAAGTGAAAATAATTTTTGAGGAAATATTTCAATTCTTAAAAGAATCTCATTTATTTTCTAACAAAGAAGATATTATAAATACTACATTTATAAAAAAAAACCATTCCTTTCATATTAATTTAGAAATGGAAGAGGAAGTTAATGATAAACACTTATTAGTTATGTTACAGGATGTAACAGACATGTTGAGTATTTCTAAGAAAGATAATAAAAATCTTATGAAATTTGTTTGGAACTTTTAATGTATATTGTAAAATTAATAATATAATGAAATATAGTAATATCTGTCATGAACTTAATGAAAATATATTAAAAAACTTTGTTTCTCCTGTTTTTTATGGAACAATTGGTGATTTATTTTTAGAAAAAACTCAAAAATTCTTAATGGAAATTCAAAATGGCATTATAACTAATACTTATTATAATAATAGTGGTGGATTTAGTATAAGACGTTTAGAAAAAAAAGAGGATTATTTTAAATTTTTTTCTTCTACAGACTTAAATCTTTCTAAAATTATTGATTTTACAAAAAAACTCAATATCTCTAATAATAATTATAATAGTTTACCTATAAACGGTAAAACATATATAAATAATCATGAAGAGAATTTACATCTCAAAGAGTATGTATCTTTTTTAAAAATAATTAATGAATATATACAAATTAAAGATTGTGTAGAAAATGTTAATATTGTTATATCTTATAGTGATACGGAAAGAGAAATATTTAATTATAAAAATGATTTTATAAATAATCATAAAAGATTATATGCACTAAGAATTAATTTAACTTTAAAAAAAGATAATAAAATAGAAAATTATTATCAATCTATGAGCAATGAAAATGGTTGGGAGGATATTAAAAATAATTGGAAAGAATTTGTGGATAAATTATGGAAAAAATGTTATACACAATTTTTTGCTATCACACCTCCGAGTGGTAATTTTCCTATTATTTTAGGCCCAGGAGAACCAGGGGTTTTAATTCATGAAGCAGTTGGACATGGACTAGAAAGTGATTTAGTTAATACTCATAATTCTTGTTTTACACCTAAAATGTTCCATAAATCTATTGCAAATAGTAAAGTAAATGTAATAGATGATGGTACAATTAATGGATTTAGAGGATCTATTCAAGTAGATGATGAAGGTAATAAATCTAAAAAAAACCATCTTGTAAAAAAAGGTATTTTTACTCAACAAATGACAAGTGAATACTATAAAAATAAATTTAATCTAGAATCTTCCTCTAACGGTCGTCGTCAAGCTTTTAATTATTCACCAATACCTCGTATGACTAATACCTACTTAGATAATGGAAATGATAGTGTTAATAATATGTTTAAAAGTATAAAATATGGTATATATGCAAAAGATTTTTCTGGTGGACAAGTGGAAACAACAAGTGGAAAATTTGTTTTTAAGTGTAGAGAAGCATATTTAATTGAAAATGGAGAAATTACTAGTCCCTTAAAAGAAACAATGTTATTAGGATCTGCCACGAATGTTATGAATAATATTGAAGCGGTTGGAAATGATTTAGAATTTTGTGGTGGAAGTGGTAATTGTGGTAAAAGTAATCAGATGGTACCTGTTTGTGTAGGATGCCCTCATTTTAAATTAAGTAGTATTACTGTAGGTGGAGAATAATCTTGGTATTTTTATTTTTTTTTTATATGATATTTGTTAATACGTGTATCTTAGAAGAAAAATATGGATATATGTTTTATGAAGAAAAAATAGATGATAAATATATATTTTTTTTTAAAACAAAAGATAATTCTATAATAGAAATTATTTTATTAAATGGAAAAATTATAAGTAAACGTAAATTATTATTAAAAAATCTTAAGAATCATAAAATGTCTATTCAAATACCTTCTGGTATTCCATCTATAAATGAATTTTCTTTAAAGAATTTAGAAGTTTTATTTATAAAAGATAATTTTTTAATGGAAAATTTTTATAAAGATATTTATAAAAAATACAAAATAAAATATAAAGATTTATTTACAACATTACCAAAACCTTTTAAAGATTTTTTTTATGAATCAAATAAATAAAAAAAATTAATTCATAAATTTAATTAAAAAATCTACAGGATTATCATATAATTTATTTTTTATATTTTCTTCCTTAAAGGATAATTTATCCTTTAAAATTAAAAAAGAAAAAATTGCAATTAATCTATGATTATAAATATTTAAAATACGAATAAGATCTTTACACCATTTTATATCTGCATTTTCTTTAAATTTAGTAATAATTGTATATTCTATTTTACATTTAAATTTATCATCATATAAGAAAAAATAATATCCATTTTCTTCTTTAGTAGTTTCTTGTCTAATATCTTTATGTTTTGTATCTTTAAAATTTAAATAAAAATTATCTTTAGAAGATTTCATATTAATATAATTATTATTATAATGATTAGATAATATTAAATCATTAAAAAATAATTTTGTAAATGTATGATGCCATATAGGATTATTTTTTTTCCAAAATACATATTCATTATTTTCATTTAAAATACTTATATCAACATTAGTAATATCTATTTCTTCTAATTTAACTTTTAATGATTCTATTAAATTTTTTAATAATGGTAGGTATTCAAAAAAGAAAAAACACTTTACAGGGTCAATGATATTTTTTAAAGTTTTAAAAGAATAATTTAAAATTTTTTCACAATTATTTATTATTAATTTGTAATCAAAAGGTTTAGGTATAAAAGATGCAATACCCATTTTTAAAAAAGAAGATTTTAAATCTTGAGAAGAAGAAAATAGTATAATATAATTTTTTAATTTTAATTTTTTAATTCTAATAACTAATTCAAAAGAACTTATACTATTAAACTCACCATCTAGTAAAATAATATGTGGATTGATGCTTTTAATATTTTTTAAAATATCTTGTTTATCTTTTAAGATATATAGATTAATTGTATTTTTATAATAATAATTAAGATAATATTGTATACGATTTATTATTTGATTATTACTACATATGATAATAAATTTTTTGTTTTTATTTTTTTTACTAACAATCATTTATATATACTTTATCATAATTAAAATTATAATTCTATTATAATTTTATTACTATTGTTTAAAATTTTGATAAATATTCAATAATAAGTTTCATACGCATTTCTGTAGGAAATAATTCTGATGTTGCTGCTTTAATCCCTAAAAATTTACAAGCAGTTTTATTATCATTGACATATTCATAAAAATTTGGGAGACCTCTATGTTCATATTTCATTGATTCTTGAAAATGAGGATTACCTAAAATTTTATCACTTATTTCTATAATATCATTTGGTTTTAATAGATAAGAATTAATATCTACTTTTTTTCCATTTACTTTTATCCAACCGTGAGAAACTAATTGTTTTGCTTGATAAATAGTTTTTGCCCATTTAGCCCTATAAACAAATGTAGACAAACGTCCTTCAAGATAGCTAACCAAGTTATCTATTTTATTACCTCTTTCTTTAGAAGCTAATTTATAGATTTTTATTAAATATTTATGAGTTAAATATCCATAGAATAAACGTAATTTTTTTGTTTCTCTTAATTGTAAACAAAAATTTGATTTCCTTCTTACATTTTTTTTTCCATGTTGCCCTGGTTTTGTAGGTCTTTTATGAACACTACTGTTTCCTTTACCATAAATAGACTCACCAATTGTTCTTTCATATTTAGTTTTTGAAGTTATTGTTCTGGTCATCTTTTAAATTGTAGCACAAAACAATATTTAAATTTTAATGTTTTTTTTAAAATATATATTTAATTTTTTATTTGTAATAAAGGAGTGTTTGATGGAAATTGAATATTTGGATACATTTTTGATAAATAATCTGTATCAATTTTTGTACCTATATCCATATTTAATACATCTATTTCAATTTTTTCAGGAATATTATTACAATTACATTTTATCATAATCCATTTTTTTATAATTTTAATTTTTCCACCTTTTTTAACACCAATGTTTTGTAAAATATTATTAAAAACTATTTCTACTTTTACTTTAACATCATTATTATCAAGGGAAAAAAAATCAATATGTATTGGATCCATTGTAACTTTATTCCACTGTACTTCTTTGATAATAGTTTTGTATTTTTTTTCACCTACATTTAGGAATACTAAAAATGACATAAACTTCTTCTTATTTAAGATTAAAAATTTATTTATTTCTTTTTTATTAATTAAAATTTGAAGATTATTTTTTATATTTGAACCATATAAAATACCAGGAACATAAATATTTTTATCATATTTATCATGTTTTTGAAAAGCTATTAATTCTTGATTATTGTAATTCATATTTAATGTAAATAATAACATAATATATATGAAATTTTCTATGTTTCCTATTGGAATTATAAAAAAAGATGTATAATTAATTTATAGAATGAAAGAATTTAAGGATAAAGATTTAGGTTTTATCAAAACTGCTGATGAAAATTTTCTTGAAATTTTAAATAAATATTGGAAAATTATATTATTTTTTTTAACATTATTTACATCAATTTTTACATTTATTTTTATTAGAATATATTTGAATAAACAACAAAAAATAAAAATAACATCAGAAATTATTAAAATCCATAATGCCAAAAAAAACAAAAATGTATCTTATGAAAAAATTAATGAATTAATTGAAAGTACTCTTGAAAACACAAATGATGAATCACAAATTGCTTTGTTATTAATGATGAAAAACATAAAAGATGTAAAAGAATTATTATCATATATAGATAAAAAAATATCTTATAAATCTCAGTATATGAATAATACAGATTATATAGATAATATGAATTATAGTATAGAAATATTTTTTTTAAAGGTAATTTTTCTTTTAGGGAAAAAAAAAGAATTCGATTTAATGAAAAAATTTTATATGGAAAGAAAACTACAAAGTTCTCCTTTTGGATTAATAATATATTTAATAATGATAACAGCAGAAAAAAATATACAAATGTTAGATGTATTGTACAAAAATTTTCACCATTACCCTCATATTTTCAATAGAAAGTTTTTGTCGGGTGTGGAAGTTTTTTCTTATAATTCTAAAAAAATTAATAATGTTGTAAAAAACAAGGGAAAAAAGTGAAAAATAACATAAGGCATAATAATAGTATTCAACATGCTAATGTACGTGTAATTGATGATTTAGGACAAATGTTAGGTGTTATGAGTTTAAGGGAAGCTTTAAATTTAGCTTATGATAAAGATTTAGATTTAGTACAATTATCTTATGAGGATATACCTACCTGTAAAATATGTCATTTTGGTCAATATAAATATGATCTAGACAAAAAAAATAAAAATAAAAGTAAAAATAACAAAACAAATATTTTAAAATTTATCAAAATTACTTTGAATATTGGTGAAGCGGATTTAAAAGTAAAATCAAAAAAAATTTTACAATTTATAGAAGAAGGTTCTAAAGTACAAGTATCCATACGTTTAAAAGGTCGTGAAAATATTAAACCTGAAAATGGTATAGAAACTCTAAACAAACTTATACAATTTGTAATTTTAGAATGTAATTTAGAAAAACCTCCTACACATGTAGATAGAGAAATATATGCAATTCTTTCTCCTAAAAAAAAAAATTAATTCATTTTATATTTTAAAAAAATTATTATGATAATATTATTCGTATGGTATTATCATTTTATTTATTCATTTTTTTTATCAATGTTAATGGAAATTTATTAAAAAAAAATATTGAAGAACTTTATACAACAAAAATACCAGAAGAAAAGAAACTATTATTCCTACAAGAATTTCTTTATAATTTAAAAAATTTTTATGGTAAGAAAGATGATATTTTTCAATTAATAGAAAATTTTATTATAAACAAAGAAAATATAGAGATTTTTATTGACAATATTACTTTTAAATATAAAGAACCTTATAAAGAAGATGGGACTACAGAGAATAATATTATTTATACAACTCAAAATATCATTGATATGAATTTTATAAATCAAGATGATATGATATATATTATATCTTTATGTGAGAAAATATTTAATAAAACACAAAATTATAATAGAAATATTATGCTTTTTTATTTAATTAATAATCCCTTAATGAATATCTTTACTAAAGATTTGATAAATTATGATTGTAGAGATGATTATATATATTATTTTTATAATGATATAGATGTTAATAAAATAAAATTCATTTTTTTATCTTTTCTAAGTGAGATACAACATTCAGAAAATTATTATGAAATATGGAAAAATATAAAAATATTAAAAAATTTATTTTTGTTTTATTTTAATAAAGAAAATATGAAACAAAAAGAAACAAAAAAAAAACAAGATAATGATTTGGATAATGAAGAAGATAATGATGTGGATAATATAAATATTTTTAATCTATTTTTATTCAATTGTATTTGTATATATATGGATAATCTAGAAGACGAAGTCAATAATACAATTCTAAAAATTAGATTTTATGAATCATTGGAAGTATTTTATCTTTTATTATCTTTGATATTATTTCTTACACTAACTCTTACACTAATTAATAATATAAATAATATAGTTAATATAGTTAATAAATATGATATGAGTAATATTATAAATAATATTTATATTGATTATTTTTCTATGTATTATAATTCTATTTCTGATTATATTCCTGATTATATTCTTGATTATATGATTCCAATTACTATAATGATCTTTATAAGAATCTTTATATACAGTATATTAATTAGTATATTCAAAATAACAAAAAAAGTATTACCAGTATTAATAGAAAATATAATTAAATTCTTTTGTCTATATAATGACAAAAGAATAACAGCATTTTATAACGGGATTGGTAAAATGTTTTATGAATTATTTTTTCATATTGGTAATTTATTTAATAAAATTATATACTATATACTTCCCAAAGCTGTGATTAAATTTTTGAATTTTATTAATTTTATTATTAATTGGATTTTTATATTTCGATGGTTTTTAAAGAAACCTATAATGAAATTTATAACTAAAATGAAAAACTGTATAAATAATTATTATAATAATAAATTTAAAAATCTTTTTCTTATAATTAGAACGAATAATATCAATATTAATAATAATAATGGAATAAATATTTTGTATGCTTTGATTTCAGAATTTAAACTTGATAATAATAAAAAATATTATAATTATTACTTTGAAATAGTTTTTTCTCATTTTATTAGACATTTGATAGAAAAATCCGAAAATGAATATTTAAAAAATTTTTTAAATGATTTAAAAAAAAAAAATGATGAAAAAAATACACTGTATCATAGTTATCATAATGTTTTATTTGATATTATAAACATAATTTTTTTTGAAGAATCTAATAATTTTTCTCAATATATTGATAATACTAAAAAGAATGATAAAATACTTTTTTGTAATTATGATAAATTTATAATTAATATTTTCAAAGAATTTATTAATTATATACGAAAAGAAGAAAAGTATATATTTTCAAATTCTTTAATAATAAGTATTTTTTTTACAAGAACATATATCATGTTATCTAACGATCAAGCAAAGTTGGAGTTTTTAAATATTTTAAAAAATGAAGAAAATAAAAAATTACAGGAGTTTATATTTAATGCACTTACACAGTATTCATCCTCAGATATGATGAAAAATATTAATGGATTTATAGATAGTGATGAACATCAAAGTATGGATGAATTTTTAGACAACTTGTATATTGAAAAAGATGTTTTTACAAATGAAAAAAAACAAGAACAATTAGAAAAAAAATTTCAAAATGCAAAAAAACAACAAGATATATTTAACGAAGTATATGAAAAAGATTTACAGGAAATCACAAATCTTCAAAACCAAGTAAATGATATCTATAAAATAACAAAAATTAAAAGATCCATTTTGAGAATTTTAATTATTATTATTATGATAACAATTGGTATCAATCTTAAAAAGATTATTCTTTATGTTATTAGTTTTATAAAAAAAATAAAGAAAAAAATAAATTTAAGGAAATATAACAAATTTTCTAATATTACTAAAATCTAAAACTATTTTAATTTATTTAGATTTTCTACAACTATATCAAAAATTTTTTTTACAACTGCACCAGTACCTAAATTAGGTATTTTTCCTAACATTAAATCTTCCTTAAAACCAACAGTAGATCCCATAACATATGTGGATAAGCTATTTGCCATCACACGAGTTGTTTCTTGGAAAGACACACTTGCTAATAATGATTTATTTTTTAAAGCCATATTTGTAAGCCCCATAAATACGTGTTTGTATTTTATAGGATTATTTAAAGATAAATTCATTTCTTCTACATCTCCTATATCTGCTATGTCACCTTTAGTAAATATATTAGAATCACCTGTGTCAATAATTTCTACTTTAGATATAAGTTTTGATAAAATAATTTCAAAATGTTTATAATTAATTTTTATTCCATGTGCATTATAAATACCATTTACTTCATTAATAAAATATTCAATAAATCCTTTTAAACCTTTAACATTTAACATGTCATTTAATAATGGCGTACCAGTAGTTAATATATCCCCTTTATCTACCTCTTCACGATTTTGAACAATTGTACGATTATGTTTACCTAATGTATATTCTGATACTTCATCAGTTTTATTATTCGTAATTTTTATAATAGTTCTATTTTTATTATTTTTTATAATATCTACAGTACCTGAGTGTGAAGCAATTAATGCATTAATAGATGGTGATCTATTTTCAAACAAACAGATAACTTTTGGTAAACCTTCCGTTATACTAACATTATCATAAATTTTATTTTGTACTTTAGCAATTCTTGTTGTTTCTGAAACTTCTTCTCCGTCTTCTACTTCTATTACTGTATTTTCTTCTAATATGTATTTATTTACTTCTTTACCACTCTTATCATAAATAACTAATGCAGGAATAATTGTATATTTTCTATTTTCCCCTAATCTTACAATTTTTTCCGTTATTCCTGATACTTCATCATATATCACATCATAGGTAATTTTATCTATAAGATTTTGATATCTACAAATACCTTCCACTTCCGCAAAAATAGGTTGAAATATATCCCATTCTGCTATTAATTCACCTTTTGTAATTTTATTATTATTCTTATGTTTTAATGTAGTACCATAAGGTATAGAATATTCTGCTACTTGTACATTTAAATTATTTAAAATACGTATTTTTCCACCACGACTAAATACAACATTTTCTTTATCAATTTTTACGGTTTTAATACGTACAAATTCTAATACTCCGTTAAAAGATGCATAAATTTTTGTTGTCATTAACTCTTTTTGGGATACTCCACCAAAGTGTTTAGCATGCATTGTTAACTGTGTACCTGGTTCACCAATAGATTGACTAGCTATAATACCTACAGCTGTTCCTTCATTTACTAAATTATTTGTGGATAAATCAGTTCCATAACATAATCTACATACACCCGTACGAGACTTACATAATGTTGGTGATCTTATTTTACAGGAAACAATACCAATAGATTGTAGTAAATCAATATCATCATCCGTTACTAAGTGATTACGTTTTATTAATAACTCATTATTATTAGGATTTATTAAATCTTCTGCAATTACTCTACCAAGAATTTGTTCGTAAATAGTAGATATAATACCACCACTACTTATTTTATTTTTTACTTCTAAGGATTCTTTTGTATTACAATCATGATTTGTAACCGTAACTGCATGAGAAATTTCAATTAATTTTCTTGTAAAATATCCTGCAGTGGATGTTTTAATAGAAATTGTAGATCCAGAAACAATAGCTCCCGTTGAGGAAGCAAAGACTTGATATCCAAATAATCCTTCTTTATAATTTCTTGTAATAGGGAAACTTGATAAACTACCATCTAATTTTGTAACAAAACCTTTAAAAGCTACTATTTGCAATAATTGAATTATAGAACCTCTTGCTCCTGAATTAATAGAAGCAAACACAGGGTTGTTAGAATTATTATTAACTATTTTTAATAAATGTTCTTTACTAGTTTGCGACAACTGCAACCAATGTTCTGTAATCTTTTTTTCACGAGTTTTTTCATCCATCAAACCAGCTTTATAATAATCATCATATTCTTTTTGTTTATGATCACCTTCATTTTTTATAGTATTTATTTCTTCTAATTCTACAAAATCTTCAATACTAAAAGATACACCAAAATACTCTACATATTTAAAACCTAAATCTTTTATATCACATGCTAATTGTAAAGTTGCTTTATCGCTAACATATCTACGTACTAATTTAAGGATTTCTTGTACAAATTTATTTGTTATATTTTTATTTATAAATGAAAATTTAATCTTAGGGTGTTTTGGAATATACTGCCATAATATAACACGTCCTGCAGTAGTTTCTATAAATTTTTGTTCATAATAAAATAAAATTGTATCTTGTATATCTATTATTTTTTTATTTAAAGCATGATGTATTTCCCAAATGTTAAAGAATTTAACAAAGTTACTTTTAATTTTTTCATTATTTTTTGTTAATAAATACAAACCAAAAGAAATATCTTGAGAAGGTAATATCATTAAATCACCATTTGTGTTTGAATAAATATTTTTAGAAGCAATCATTAATTCTTTAGCTTCTAATTGCGCTTCTATAGATAAAGGTACGTGTATAGCCATTTGATCACCATCAAAATCCGCGTTAAAACCTTTACAAACTAAAGGGTTTAAACCTATAGTTCTTTTGTCCCATACTTTTATTTTAAAGGCTAACATACTTAATTTATGCAAACTTGGTGCGCGATTTAATATATAATAAGGTACATACTCTTCCACTAAATCTATCAATATATCCCAAATTTTTGGATTTTGTATATCTTCAAGTATTTTTTGCGCTTCATTCCAATTACTTGTAATACCACGTTTTTGTAACATAAAATGCATATGTGGCTTTAACAAAACAATTAACATTTCACGAGGAATATAACATTCATCAATTCCTGCATTAGGTGCTACTACTATAACAGAACGACCTGAATAATCTACACGTTTACCTAAAAGGTTTTGACGTAATAAACCATATTTACCCTGTAAAAAATCCAATAAAGATTTATATTTTTCATGCTTATTAAATAATTCTTCTATAGCCGTTTGTAACATACGTACTTCGTTATCATGTATAGCAATAGTAGCTTCAATTTCTTGAAAAATTTTTAAACGATTATTTTTACCAATAATTTCTTTATATAAAGTATTAATATCTGGACAAGCATATTCATTTGGAGCAATTTCTACAAACTTTCTTAATCCACAAGGTAATATAACAAGATATTCTAAAATCATCCATTCAGGACGTATTTTATTATGTATCATAGTTTTTATTAATGATAGTTTTTTATATAAAGTATCTTTTGAAGTCTGTGAAGATATATTATTAATTTGTTCTTGAATTTTTTCTTGTTCTATTTCTAAATTCATACTTTCAAAAATTTCTTTTACGGCTTTTGCACCTGTTTTAGCAGTAATATTATGACTTTTTTTTAATTCAAGATATTCATCACGAGATATTATATCAAGATATTTATATTTTGTATCTTTTCCATCAAAAACAATATAAGACTCAAGATTCTTTAGTTGTTTTAATTCCGTAAAGTTAATATCTAATAATATACAAATTTTATTATTATTAGGTTTTAAATAAAAGGGGTGAAAAATTTCATGGTTTAATTTAACATATCCACGTCTTTTTCTACGTTCCGTTTCATGTAATACTGTTACACCACATTTTTCACACTTTAAATTAACATACCTGCTTTGATTATAACGACCACATAAACACTGATAACTAACATGTGGACCAAAGATTTGAGGACAAAATAAACCTCCTATTTCTGGATTGTTAGATCTATAATTTATAGTTTCCGTTTTTTTTACTTCCCCATGACAACTTTTTAATATATCATTTGGATTCAATAATACAAATTTAATAGATCTACGATAAGAAGGAATTTTATTATTCACATAATATAACATTTTATTTTTTGCATCTATTTCTTCCACCACTAATTCATCTACTTCTTCTTGATTATCTAAAATATCAACTAGACTTGTAAAATCTAAAGGTTTTTCACCAATAATATTACTTTCACGTACCCATGAATTGACAACTTTAAAACCACAAGCATAAAACATTTCTTTTACGACATCAAAACATGGTTCCGTATATTTATATTCTTCTGTATCACTATTAATAAAGTAATTTTTGATTTCTTTTTTTATATACTCAGAAGTAGTTAATACTATACCTTGAGAAGATAGTTTTCGAAAATATTCTTGACGTTTTTTTATATTATCAGATTTAACATTGTTTTCATATAAGATATGAGCAGCACCATGAGCGGCAATACTCCAATTCTCCATTTCACCTATTTTTTGCCCACCTGTTTTCTTTTTACCACAAGAAGGTTGTTGTGTTTGTTCTAAATAAGGTCCTATAGAACGAGCGTGCATTTTTGATACAACTACATGAGTAAGTTTTAAAACAAATTGACGACCTACTAACAGTGTATTTTTAATTAATTCCCCTGTTTGTCCATCATATACAGGTAACTTACCATCTTCTGGTAGTTCATATTTCTTTAATAAATTTTTTATTTCCTCAAAAGAAATACTTTCAAAAGGAGGCATTAAACAAAAAATACCTTCCGATAGTTTTGTTGCTAATGCAATTATTTCATTAATGTTTAGTTGAAAAATACTAATGTATTCATTTGTATTCATAAAAAACTTATTTACATCTTCTTCACCAATACCATCTATCATAGCATCCTGTAATTGTTGTAAATTTTCATCACTATTGTTTTTTAAAAACTTCTTTAATTTATTAGAAATATTTTTACGTATTTTTTCTAAACATAAATTCATAGTAGTTTCAAAAATTTGCCCTAAGTTCATACGAGCTAATATACCTAAAGGATTAAATACAATATCTATAATTGTACCATCTTCTAAATAAGGCATATCTACTTTATTTAAAACACGAGAAACAACACCTTTATTACCATAACGAGAACATAATTTATTACCAGATTCTATTGTGTTTTTATGAGAAATATAAACTTTTATAATCTTTGTAGTACTTTCATCAGGAAATTTATACTCAGTTTTTATTGCCTCTAATGTTTTTTTATGTTCAGTTTTTTGTTCTTTAATTTGTTTTTCTATTTCTTCTATAATCTTAATAATTCTACTTTGTAAAGACTTATCAAGTATTTTAATACGAAATAATTGTTCTAGCTGTAAAAGTTTAAATTTACTAAAATGGTTATCAGTTATTTTTTGTTTTTTTTCTATACCACCAATACTCTCTTGTATCTCATTGTTTTTTAAAAGACTAAATACCTTTTCTCTTAAAAAATCCATTAAAATATAAATAGTATTATTAAGCTTTTTTACCTCAAAATCTATTTTATTTTTTAAAACCGTTAAAGCACTTCCATCAAATTCTACTCCTGATCTAGTAAAAATCTCAACACGTGTTACGGTACCATAAATAGCAGGAGGAACCCTTAAAGATGTATCCTTGTAATTACTACTTTTATCCGCAAAAATTACCTGTAATAATTTATGTTGCAGATCTGTGTTACCTTCACTTCTAGGAGTTATTTTACCAACTAATATCATACCAGGACGTACATTAGTTCCTACCGTAACAATACCAAATTCATCAAGATGTGATAAATCTGTATTACCAAAATATTGTAAATCACGAGAAATTTCTTCTACACCAAATCTTGTATCTTTTGCAATACACTCTAATTCAATAACATTAATAGATGTAAAAGAGTCATTTTCAATAGTACTACTATTTACTAAAATAGCATCTTCAAAACAATCCGCACAAGATCTATATAATACTGTAAAATCATTACCTAACGCTAATTCACCTTTATAGGTACCATAACCATCCGCTAAAATACTTCCAACAGATATATTATCTCCAATTTGTACAATAGGTTTTTGATTACTACAAGTATCTTGATTAGTACGTGTATACTTACTTAATTCATAAATGTCAATTTTTGGTAGCTGACTAATAGGATCTAAAGATTCTACAACAATACGACGACTATCTACCATCCTTACAACTCCGGCGGTGTGAGCAGTAATAATCTCTTTAGATGATTCAGCGATTTTTTTTTCAAAACCTGTAGCAATATTAGGTGCTTTACCTACTAATAGTGGAAGTGCTTGTTTAGCCATATTTCCTGACATTAATATACGATAAGAGTCATTATGAGACAAAAAAACTATAAGCGCAACAGATAAAGAAACAAATTGTAAAGGTGATACTTCTACAAAATTAATTTGATCTTTAGAAAAATATGTATATACATTACCTTTTCTAGCATAAATGTCATTATCCTTAATCACTAATTGGTGGTTTTTATCGTAATGAAAAAAAATTTTTTCTGCAATTACTTTTTCTTCTTCTTCAAAAGCCGTTAAGTATACAACTTTTGAAGTATCTGCAATACCATTTTTTACGGAATAATAAGGTGCCATTAAAAAACCATTATCATCAATCTTTGCATGAGATGATAAAAAAGTCACTAAACCTATTTTTTGTCCCTCCGGTGTTTCTATAGCACATACACGACCAATTTGTGTATGACTAATAGATCTTAAAGAATCAGGTACTCGATCTTTTAAAATACCACCAGGTCCAAAATTAGATAATTTTCTACTATGAGAAATTTTTGACAAAGGATTATTTTGATCCGCAAATTGACATAATTGAGAAGTATTTAAAAAATCTAATAATGTATATAGGATACTACGAATATTAAAAAAATCAAGATTTTTAAGATTTTCTTCCGTAAGAATAATATATTTACTATTAAATTTTTTCTTTAATTTATCTATTCCTATTTTAATACAATAATTAAATAATTCACCTACAGGTCTTACTCTTCTGTTTGTATAATCATCCATATCATCTTCTTTAAAATAGCCTTTGTATAATAAAATTAAAGACTGTACCATTCTAATAATATCTTGCGTTCTAAGAAAAGTAGAAGAAGATTCTTCGCAATCATCAAAATCTCCAAAAATATTTTTATATTTTTTAATACTAAGGATTTTTTGATTTAGACGATATCTACCTATTTTAGATAAATCATAAAACTTATTACTTTCATAGTTGTCTTTAAAGTATTTTACTAATCCATCAAAATTTAGATATTCACTATATTTAAAAACCCTTCCCCAGTTGTTTAAAGCCTCAGGTCTATTACAATGATTATCTTTTTGGATAGTGTTTAAAACAAACATATCCTCTCTTTGATTTCCTATTAATAAAATAGATACTTCTTTTATTTTTTCTGTCTTAAAGACTTTATCAATTATAACTTTTTCAGAAAAACTATCTCCCGCTTCCGTGTATATTTCACCAGTAGTATTATTCACAATATAACTAGCAGATATACAATCTTTTAATATAGATATAGGTGCCACAAAAGAATCTTTTTCATTTTTATAAAACTCTTCTTCAGAAATAATAACTTTCGCAGGAAATAAAATTTTTTTTTTTGTAGAATTCCATATATCACAATTAAAACTTTTTCCTAAAAAAAATTCTAATTTATTAGGTAATTTAAGATATTCATAGTCATCCGTAAACTTTAAGGAACAATTTTTATAAAAATTAGATAAAATACTTTCTTTATCAAATAAAGATGCATTAGTATCTTCAGGATTTTCAAAACACATTAAAAATGTTGAAAATAATATTTTTTTTTTCTTATCAATTTTAACAACTATAGTATCATTTTTATCAATAATAAATTCAATCCAAGAACCTATTAGTGGAATTAATTTAATAAAATAATCATGGGTATTAGAAGTTACATCAATTCCTTTACAAAAAAAAGGACCAGGGCATCTTTTTAACTGAGATACTACATATTTTTCATTACCATTAATAATAAAATTACAAGTGTCTGTCATTAATGGTAAATTACCTGTATAAAACCAATCTTCTTTAAAAACCTGTTTTGTAGATGAATTCTTTTCAGAAGTAATATTATTTTCTTCCTCATCTAATTCTTCATTATTATTTTTCATAGGACTACTAGAAACCTCACCAATGATACGTAATTTCAGAAAAATTTTCTTTACATAAGTAGCACCCCTGTTTCTACATTCTTGAGGTGAAAAAATAGAATCCTGTAATTTATAATCAATATACTCTATTTTTATACGATTATTTAAATCTACAATCGGAAAAGATTCTTTAAAAAGATTGTGAAGACTAATTTTATTGTTTAATTCTTTATCAATAAATTTTTTAAAACTATCCAACTGAAAGTCTAAAACCCCAGGAAGTTCCTGTAATGACCACTCTTTTCTTGCAAAAACTCTTCTTACTATTTCTCTTTTTAAAGTACGAGACATACTTTTAAGTTTATTTTTATTTTGCATATTGTTTTACTACCACCAAACATAATAAATAAAAAACATAATTTTTTTATATTATATTTTTTAAGATTGTTTTTTAAATTCTACTTTTAAATTTAATCCCGTTAAAGTTTCAGAGATTTTTTTTGATTCATTTAGATCTAAACCTTCTTTAATAACTACTGAATCACCTTTTTTTACTTTTTCTATAATATTGGTTTTTATATCTACATATCCCATACCATTAAATTCTTTAATAACTTTTAGTACTTTTAATTGATCAATATCACCAACTAATCCATTACATGTTATAGAATAAACAGCAGATTCTTCCTCTTCTGCTGATTGTTTATTATCATTACTACTATTACTATTATTTGTAGCCATAAGAGCTTCGCTAGAAATACCAAATTTTTCCTTTAAACTCTCAATAATTTTTAACATTTCTTCTGTACTAGCAGACATAATTGCTGCAATAATATCTTCTATTTTTTTACTCATATATTTCTCCTATTTATTGGTCTTTATCTTTTCTATTTCCATTAGTATTTTAATAATTTGAATTTGTTGTACTCTTAACAATCCTACTAATACAGATACAACATCCGCCACATTAGAATATTTCCTTATTTCGTTCATTTTTGAAGAAGAAAAAAATTCATTATTTAATGTACCACAAGATATCACTAATCTCTCAGAAATATTTTGATTATTTTTCATAATTTTATGAATTTCATGATTTGATTGTAAAAAATTGTTTCCAAAAAATACCATATTATATCCATACATATCATCTAAAAATTCTTTTGTTATTGGTAATTCATAATTTTTTAAAAAAACCTTAAATAAAGTATTTTTTAAAAAAACTAATTTACCATAATCCCATAAACTCTTTCTTAATATGTTCATTAAAGAGTTTGGTAGTGATAAATATTGAAGAATAATAACTCCTGAATCTTTTTTTTGAGATTTTTGTATTGATGCATAGGCGGAATGTAACTTGTCAATAGAATGTACTTTTCTTTCGTTAATTTTTTTACATCTTAATGTCACTTATTACCACTCCATTTATAAATTCTATTGTCTGAATATTTATGAATTTTTAATTCATTACTATTATATTTAAAAATGACAATTGAATATTAATAATTATTATTATTACATTTATAAAAAAAAAAATCAAGTAATATAAATAAAAAAATAACAATTTTATTAAATCATAAATTTTTTTCAAAAAAAAACTTTGTATTTTCCTGTACAGGAAATTTTACAATTGATATTTCTATTAATTTAAACTCAATAATATACCTATTATTATTAATTCTATGAAATTTATTAGTAACAAAACCAATAGAAAGATATGGATGATTTTTTACATAAATTTCATATTTTTTTAAAATGTTAAATTTTATGAATATACCTTTTTTATCTTCATTGATAGAAGTAGTAACACCAATACTTTTATTATGTTCTAAAAATATAGATACATTTTGTTTACTAATAAGACTATTTGGTAAAAATGTATCGTTTTCTTTATCTATTATATTATTATATATACAATAACCTTGATACTTCACATTTTATCTCCATTAGATATTGACGCAAAACCAAATAAGCTTCTTCTTTCATTAATAGTTAAGATTTTTTCTAAATTACAACTATGTTTATCAATTTGTTGTAAATTCTCACAAGAAAAATCTATATTTGTTGAAAAAAAACTTTCAAAAATATTGGTTATTTTATGAACAAAAGGTGCAACTATATCCTCTAACATATATTCACGAGCAATTTGAAAATTAGAAAATGTAAGATTATCTCTAATTGCTCCCAATAACATAGTAGGTATTCCAAATACAGTAGAAATATCTCGCATTGTTTCATCTAGGCGACGATGTAATTCTAATTTTTCTGGCTCACATCCAATGGATTGCCATTTAAAACTTCCACCTGTCATAAGAAGACTAACATTATGTCCAAAATTTGTATGAATATCTTTAAAATCTTGTTTTAATTTATTTTTTTCTTGTTCCGTTAGTACTTCTTCATGAGATAATATACCTGAAGGACGTCCACCACTTTGTACCAATGTTACTAAATATTCAAAAATATTATTATACAAATTAATAGACTTCATAGCAACTTGTATAGGACTAACACCATATAGTCGATAAGAATTAAAATCATATTTAATATGTATTACTTCTGATTTATCGTAAATTTTATCTTTTAAACGATACCCCATTAATTCATTTGTTTTCTCGTGTGTGAGTATTTTAAGGTCATATAGAGATAAAAAAAATAAATCTTTATGAATAAAACAATTACCATATACTAATAAATTATGAGCAATGTATTTTATATTTTTTTTTAAATAATTAGATATTATATTATTTTCAGAAATGAAATTAATAGGATGTAAATATTCTATAAATAGATTAATACACCTAAAAACTATTGGATTATTATAATAAGCTTCCTCTAAACTAACAATAGATGGATTAATCCAATTAATATTTGTTTTAAACAAACTAGATTTTTCTTCTTTTTTAAAATTTTTATTGAATATATTAAACATAAAATTATTTTAAAATAAAATATAGAAATAAAATATAAAAATTTAGACTATGATTCTTATTTATTTTTTTTTATTTTTTTTTATTTTTAAAAGAATAAATAAAACAACTAGAAAAATTATAAAAGCAATGGTAATATAATTTAAAAAATTAATTATCCATAAAGATTCATATAAAAAAGATTTATAGGATAGATACCCCATAACACCTATTAAAAGTGAAAATAAACTTAATAACCAACCATAAAATACAATAGTTGATTCTTGAAACTTAAGGAATTCTAAATAATGATGTAAAGGTGCAATTTTAAATAACTTATATTTAAAAAATTGTAAAGAAGTTACCTGTAAAAACGATGTTAAAATATTTATAATAAATACACTACCTACAATAAAAATAAAAAATTCTGATTTTGTTTGAATATATGATATCGCAATAAAACTTCCTAATAATAGTGATCCAGAATCAGACATAAAAATTTTTGCAGGAAAAATATTAAAAAATAAAAAACTTATTAAAACTCCTAAAAATGATAATGTCACATAAAGTATATTATAATCATTTTGTAAATAAGAAATCAAAATAAAAAACATACAGTTTGTAATTACAGGAAAAGTAGCTAAACCATCAAGGCCATCAGTAATATTAATAGCGTTTATAGTAAGTAAAATAAAAACACTTGTGAATAATATATACATATATCCTAAATCTCCATAATACCCGAATGGTAAACATATAATGCTATTATTAAATATCTTATAGATATACATAACAAAGATATTAAATAAACACCACATTATCATTTTGTAATTATTACTAAGATTTTTTTTATTTTTTAGAAGATCATCTATTAAACCGATAGTGAAATTCCCAATTAAAAGTAAGTTAACATACCAACTATTATATATCAATAAAGAAGGTATTAGACTTATTAGAATAGGTACACCTCCCATGTTAGGTGTAAAATTTTTTTTATGATGATGAAAAAGAAATTTTTTTATTTTTTCTTTTGAAATTTTTTTATTAATCCAAAAGTACAAATTTATTAAAGAGAAAACTATATCAACTATGAATTCTAATAACAATTTTTTATAACATATTTGCATATATGAAAAAATTTTATTATATAATTAATAATCTTTCAACAATATATTTGAAATTAATGAGCTTTTATGATAAAAATATATATAGATATAATGTATAAATTATTAAGAAAGGATCATAAATAAATGTCAAAAACAGATGTAGATATTGAAGAAAATAAAAAAGTATTTGTGAATGTTGGTACTGTAGGTCATGTAGATCATGGTAAAAGTACTCTTACAGCTGCCATAAAAAATATATCAGACGCAATTTATAAAAATAAAGATCAAGAAAAAAAAACTCTCATTGGTCTAGATAACATTGATAAAACACGTGAAGAAAAAGAAAGAGGTATTACTATTAATTCAACCTGTATAGAGTATCATACAAAACACCGTGTTTTGGGACATGTAGATTGTCCAGGTCACGCAGATTATGTAAAAAATATGATTACAGGTGCTGCAAACATTCAAATAGCAATTTTATTAGTAAGTGCAGGAGATGGTGTACAACCTCAAACTCTTGAACATATTAAATTATTAAATAATCTTGGTGTTAGTCAAGTCATTATTGTTATAAATAAATGTGATTTATATGGTTTAGATAATGCTGAAGTAGCAAAAATGGAAGTAGATGAAGTATTAGAAAAGTATGGTTATAATGATTGTCCATATGTGTTTTGTTCTGCAACAGAAGCTTTGAAGGAATCTTCTACAGGAAATTACACGGATTTAGGAGGAAAAGCAATTATTTCTCTATTAGAAATAATTGATACTTTACCTATAAAAAACATAGAAGAAAGAAAATTACTTCCTTTTTGCGCAACTGTTGAAGAAGTAATTCCAATATTTGTAGGTTCTGGTGAAAATAAAAAAGTTCAATTTTATGTAGTAACTACAAGAGTAAAAAATGGTACATTAAAGGTAGGTGATGTTATACCTTTTATAGATCGTAAAGGTGTAAAAAAAAAAGCAACAGTATTTAGTATAGAAAAGTTTAGAGTCAAGGTCTCAGAAGCTGATCCTGATGATAACATCGGTATTGTTTTAAAGGGTGTAAAACCGGAAGATTTATCAAGAGGTGTAGTACTTGGTGAAATAAAATTGAGCAATAAATTTAAAGGTACTTTTTATCTTTATGAAGATGTGAGAAAAAATCCTGTGGGTGTTGGATATAGACCCCATGGTTACTCAGGTGTTACCGCTTCAGCTGTCACAATTAAAAATATTATAGAATGCCCTCGTTTAGAAGAAAAACTTATTTATCCTGGTGATATTGCAGTAATTGAGTTGGAATCCGATAAATTGATACCAGTAAATCCAATTATTTTAAGAGATGGTAAACAAACAATTGGTGTGTTTAAGCCAAATGAAGATAATAATTAAATGGTATTTATATGAGTACAGAAAAAAAAAATAATACAGAAAAAAAAACACGTCTTGTAGCTTCTTCTTTTGATTATAAGATATTAGATAAATTTTTGAAGGAACTTACAAAAAACATGGACGAATTAGGGGTGAAATACGCAGGACCTATACCTTTAGTGAATAGTACTAGAATGTTTTTAGCTTTGAGATCTCCTCATGTTTATAAAACAAGTATGGAACATTTTTGTATTAAAGTACATCGTCGTATTATAGATATTTATTCTTTAGGAGAAAATATAAAAAATATTCAGTTTATATCTGATATGAATATTAGTCATGGTATAGAAATTCGTATGATATCCATTAATAATAAAAAAAAAAATAATTTAAAAGAATATAATCAAGATAATATTTTAAAAAATTCTAATAAGTTAAAAAATCAATCTTCTAATAAAAAAAAAGTTAGTAGTAGCAAGGTAAAATAGGTGGATAATAATGAAGTTAATTTTTAAAAAAATTGGTATGACAAGTTTATTTGAAAAACAAAAATCAGTACCTGTAACAGTATTACAATTAGAACCTACTATATGTATACTTAAAAAAGATAAAGAAAAGAATGGATATGAAAGTTATATATTATCAACAGGATATAAAAAAAAAACTTACATAGATAAAAAGAATAATTCTAAAAGATATCATAAAAGTATTGAAGGTTTTATAAAGAAAAATAATTTATCAAATATTGGTAAGTTGTATGAAACACCTGTTGTTCCTGAGATTTCTGTAGGTGAATCCGTAGATTTAGGAAAGTTTAATCTAGAAATTGTAAATGTGCAAGGTAAAGAAAAAGGTAAAGGATTTTCTGGTGTCATGAAAAGACATAATTTTAGTGGTTTACCAGCTAGTCACGGTACTGGTCCTTGTCATAGAAGCCCTGGTTCAACTGGTGGTCGTACGGAGCCAGGTAGAACTATGCTTAATAAAAAAATGGCGGGTCGTGATGGTGGTCGTAACGTAACTATGCGTAATTTAAAAGTTCACAAAAAAATAGATAATTATTTATTATTAAAGGGTTCTGTTCCAGGTGTAAACAAAGGTTATGTAATTGTAACAATTCCTAGAAAAAAAGTGAAAGGACATATCAGTGCTTAGTTTAAAACTATGTAATTTAAAAAATGAAGAAATTAATAATTTACAAATAGATAATAGTTACTATATCTCTAAAGATAAAATTAATAGAACGATTATTGATGAGGTTATTAAATGGCAGTTAAGTAAAAAAAGATCTGGGACTCATTCCACTAAAAATGTTAGTGATATAGATAGAAGTAGAAGAAAAATGTATAAACAAAAAGGCCAAGGTAGAGCTCGTCATAGAAGTAAATATGCGGTACAATTTAGAGGTGGTGCTACTATTTTCGGTCCTGATGGACGTGTTTATGAATATAAATTAAATAAAAAACTACGAAAAAAGGCTTTAATGGAATCTTTTCGTATGAAAATAATGGAAAATAAATTATTAGTTATTGATAATTTAAACATAGAAAAACCTTCTACTAAAACTATTTTAGATGTAAAAAAAAATTTTAATAGTAATTCTATTTTATTTGTTGATATGGAAAAAAATATTAATTTACTTAAATCTTTAAGTAATGTTTATAAAGTAGATTTTATTCCCCAAATTGGTATTAATGTATTGAGTTTAGTAGGTAGGGATTTAATACTAATATCAAAAAATGCCTTTGATAGATTAATTGAGAGAGGTGTGTTATGAAATTAAATCAAAGAAAAATTATTTATAAGAATCCACAAAATGCTACTTTTTGTGATGTTTTGAAGTCAGTTGTAGTAACTGAATTGTCTACAAAAGTTCTAGAAGGGTTGAATGTGTATACATTTGAAGTGGCAAAATGGGCGCATAAACCTATTATAAAAAAATCCATAGAATATTTATTTTCTGTAAATGTAAAAAAAGTAAATATTAAAAATCAACCTGGTAAAGGAAAATTTAAAAATAACAAATATAAAGTAACATCTTCAAAAAAAATAGCTATGATTACTTTAGAAAAAAATCAAGTTATTGATGTAAATAAGTTATAAAGGAAAAAGTATGCTTAAAAAGAAAAAGCAAATAAAAAGTAAAAAAACAATACAAAAACATCCGTTACTTAATAAATACAGACCTGTAACACCTGGTACTAGAGGTTTAATAAGATTAAAAAAAAAACATTTATGGAAAGGTAATCCTGAGAAAAGTTTATGTGTTCGTGTTAAAAATACTGGTGGACGTAATAATGTAGGAAGAAAAACTATTACTGGTAGAGGTGGTGGTTATAAAAAAATTTATAGAAAAATAGATTTTCATAGATTTAAAGATAATAGTGTAGAAGCTTATGTAAAAAGAATTGAGTATGATCCTAATAGAACTGCAAATATTGCATTACTACAAGATGGTAATAATAATTACTCTTATATTGTAGCACCTGAAGGTATATCTGAAGGACAAAAAATTCATGCGGGTGATAATAACGTTGATATTTTAGTAGGTAATTGTACTTATTTGGAAAATATTCCATTAGGTTCAAATATATATAATATAGAACTTACACCTGGTAAAGGTGCCCAAATTGTAAGAAGTGCAGGTGTTACTGCTAAGTTAGTGGGACGTGAAGATGGATATTCTGTTGTAGAATTACCCTCCAAAGAGTTAAGAAAATTTAGTGGTAAGTGTAAAGCTACAATTGGTACTATTTCTAATGCTATTAGATCAAAAATTAGACTATCAAAAGCTGGAGACAAACGTCGTTTAGGTAAAGTACCTAGAGTGAGAGGTGTTGCGAAAAACCCTGTTGATCATCCTAATGGTGGTGATACTTCTGGTGGTAAGAAGTTTACAAATTTCACAGGACGTGTTGTAAAAGGTAAGAAAACTAGAAAAAAGAATAAACTTTCTGATAGATATATTTCATCTAAAAGAAAAAGTAAGAAGAAAGGATAATTAAAGAATGACTAGATCTAGTAATAAACCTCCTTATATATGTTATAAATTACTTAAAAAAGTTGAAAGAGCTATAGAAGAAAAAAAAATAAATGTACCTATTAAAACATGGTCAAGAGGTTCCACTATTTTATCAAATTTTGTGGGTTTAGTATTTCAGATACATAATGGTAAAAATTTTGTGGAAGTAAGAATATTAGAAGGAATGGTAGGTTACAAATTAGGAGAGTTTGCTCCTACAAGAAAAATTCCCGTCCATCCTGATACAAAGAAAATTCGTCAAGAGAAGCAAAAAGGAAAAAAATAGTATGAATAAAACAATATGTAATACTATACCTGTAAAAGCATTTTTAAAAAATGGTAAAATATCACCTCGTAAAGCAGTTTTAGTGGTAGATTTAATTCGTGGTAAAAAAGTAGAAGATGCAAAGAGAATTTTAGAAATTTCCAAAAAAAAAGCAAGTTTTATATTATTAAAATTATTAAAATCTGCTATAAGTAATGGTATAAATAATTTTAAATGTGAATATAAATCATTGATTATTTCTAAAATATGGGTTGGTAATGGAAGATTTCTAAAAAGAACTGAACCAAGATCAAGGGGTAGTGCTAATCGTTTACTAAAAAGATATAGTAATATCTGGTTATATTTAGAAGGAGTAAAAAATGGGTAATAAAGTTAATCCAGATGTAATGCGTGTGGAATTAAATAGTTGGAAAAAGTGTAGGTGGTTTTCTTATAGTAAAAAAAAGTATTGTGACAATCTCCAACAAGATATCCATATACGTGATATAATAAAAAAAAATTTAAGTAGAGATTTATATTCTTATATATCTATAACACGTGTTAATACTAAAATAAATATAAATATACATACTCATAGACCTGCTGCTGTTGTTAATTTATTAGGAAATTTAAAAAAAAAAATTCTTAGTAAAGTGTTTAATGTAGATAAAAGTCAATATGAGAAAAAAAAATATGAAAATAAAATATTTTTAACTTCTATAGTTCTTGTTACTAAACCTGAATTAGATCCTAATATTATAGCTAATAATATTGCTCGTCAAATTGAAAATCGTGTACCTTGTAAAATAGCAATGCGTAAAGAATTAAGTCATGCAATGCGTAATGGTGCTTTAGGTATTAAAATACAATGTTCAGGTCGTGTAGAAGGTGCATCTATAGCAAGGACAGAAAAAATAATAAAAGGTAATTTACCACAACATACCTTTCGGTTAGATATTCGTAAAACTAGTGTAGAAGCAAATACTGTTTATGGTATTGTTGGTGTAACAGTTATTATTAATATTCCAAAAAATACAGTTCTTGAAAGGAATTTGTCTCCAAGAAAAATCAAAACTGAAAATAAAGAAGGTAATAAATCTTCTGTAGAAAGTTCTTCACAAGATCAAACGAAAAAAGGAGAAGTAGATAATGCAACCTCGTAATAATAATAGAAAAAGTTTTAAAATGCGTAGTTTTCGTAAACAAACAAAAGACTCAGGTCTCTTAGATATTGGTGAATACGGATTAAAGGTATTAGAGGGAAGTGTGTTTACTAATAAACAAATGGAAACTTTAAAAGCTAACGTATTAAGAAAATTAAAGAAATTAGATAAAACTGTGAAAGTTTATTTGAAAGTTTTTCCTCACATTTCTATAAGTAAAAAACCTGCAGAAACACGTATGGGTAGTGGTAAAGGTCCTATAGAATTGTGGGGTTGTAAAGTAGAACCTGGTAAAGTTATTTTAGAAGTAGTGATTAGTGAAAAGATTAGTTCATTAGAAGTAAAATGTATTTTAGAAGCTTCTGGTAATAAATTACCTTTTAAAACAAAATTTGTGGAGGCAATTATATGAAAGAATTGAATATTGAGTTGTTTGAAAAAAAAAAAAATTTACTTAAAAACAATCTTAATTTGAATAATACTTTTAATAAGGAAAATACAAGAGCAAGTATTAAAGCAAAACGTATTTTAAAAAAAGAAATAAGAAGTTTAAAAACTTCTAAAAATAATGTATAATTCCTATAGGAGTAATTAATAGTGAAAATATATATAAGGATAGTATTATGAACGTTAAACAAAGAGGTAAAATCAAAGGAATTGTAGTAGGTAATAAACGTAGTAAAGAAGGTACCATTAATGTATCAGTGTCTCGTGAGTTTCCTCATAAAAAATATAAAAAAATTGTTAAAAAAACAAGAGTTTATTTAGTGGATTATCCTAAAAAAGAAAATATTGCTATAGGTACGAGAGTTTTGTTGTATCAAATTCCTAAAGTATCTAAAAATAAATTTTTAAGAATTGAAACAATAATTGAATAAAGGTAAATAATGTTAAAACGTGAAAGTTATGTAAAAATTATAGATAATTCAGGTGGCAATGTAGGATGTATTATTGGCGGACCTGGATTTTCAAAAAAAAAAAAATATATTATTGGTGATGTTGTAAGAGTAGCTATTAAAAAAGCTAAGTTTAATACAAAAGTAAAAACAGGTGAAACATATTTAGCACTTATTGTAACTACAAAATATCCTTTACGTAGAAAAAATGGTACTTATATTTTTTTTGATTCTAACAATGTTATTTTATTAAATAACGGAAAAGAAATGATAGGTAATACCATTCATGGATATGTACCTAAAGAATTTGTAGAGAAAACAAGTCATTTAAAGGTAAATAAATTATTATCAAGTGTTGAAGGTGGTATTTTATGATGAAAAAAAAATTTAAACCACATGTAGCATTGGGTGCTACAGTTGTTGTAATTACTGGAAAAGAAAAAAGAAAAATTGGCAAGGTAATTGAGATTAATAAAAATGGAGATAAAGTCAAAGTTGAAAAATTATGTATGATGAAACATTTTGTAAAAAAAAATAAAGATCAAGAAGGTGGTATTATAGAATCGGAAGGATGGATACATATATCCAATGTGTCTAATATTACAAAAGATGGTCATATTACAAAAGTAAGATCTATAAAAAATGAAGAAGGTTATAGAGTTTTTATTAGTAAGAAAGATAATAGTGAAGTTTTTAAGGTAGGAAATAAACAAGATAAGAAACTTGTTGAAGGAAAAAAAATAAAACTCCAAAAGGATAATGGTAATGACAAATAGAACAACATTAGTAGCAAGATTAAAAGAAGAATACGATACACGTATTGCAAAAGAATTGCAGGATGAATTAGGATGTAGTAATATACATGAAGTACCAAAAATTACATCTATTATTCTTGATATGTGTTGTGGAAAAGCTTTGAAGAGTAATAAAGATTTTAAATTAGAGCGTAACAAAGAAGATTTACATCGAATATCTTTTCAGAAGCCTTTGACGATAAAAGCTAAAAAGTCCATTGCTGCTTTTAGTTTACGTCGTGGTATGGATATTTCTTTAAAAGTGACTTTAAGAGGTAAGAAAATGTATTTATTTTTGGATCGTTTTATTAATATAGCTTGTGTTCAAAATAATGAATTTAATGGTTTTAATATTGATTCTATAAATAAAAATAATAATAAAGGTTTTTCTTATTGTTATGGTTTAAAGGATATTAGTATTTTTCCAGAAATAAAAAAAATTTCTTTAACGGATTATGTTGGTATGGGAATAAGTATACATACAAATTGTAAAAACAAAGAAAGTTTAGAATTATTGTTAAATAAATTTAGATTTCCTTTTATAAAAAAAGGTGGTAAATAATGGCTTCTTTAGGTGCGATAGAAAGAAATAAAAAGATTAAAAAATTTTCCAAAATTCATTATTCTAAAAAACAGGAATTAAAAAAAAAGATAAAGATCCTTTATAAGGAAGCTTTGCAAATTCAAGATAGTAAGCAAAGAAAAGAAAAGATATATGAAGTGTTTAAATTACAGGGAAAATTAGATAATTTTTCTCCTTGGTCTATAAAGGATAGATATAGAAATCGTTGTTTAGTAACAGGCGATCCTCGTTCTTATTATAGATTATTTGGTTTGGGTAGAAATTATATGCGTCTTAATATGACAGAAATTCCTGGTTTAAGTAAGTTTAGTTGGTAAAGGGTAGAATTATGATAACAAGTTTAACGGCGAATGCAATTACGTCTATTCGTAATGGTTATACAAGAAAATTAAAAACAGTATACTTACCTTATTCTAAATTAATATTAGGTATTGTAAAGATTTTAAAAGAAGAAGGTTATATAGAAGATTTTTATGAAGAAAATTTAGATAATAAAAAATTTTTTATTTTAGTAAAGTTACGTTATTTTAGTAAAAATCTTCCTGCTATAAAAAAAATATCTATTGTTTCTAAGCCAGGACAAAGAATTTATATAAATCGTCGTAAAATACCATGGGTTTATAATGGTTTTGGTATTTCTATTATTTCCACCAATAAAGGTTTATTAAGTTCTTTTAAAGCTTCTCAATTAAGAGTTGGTGGAGAACTAATACTTAAAGTATTTTAGGAGTGTTTTTTATGAGTAAAGTATCAAGAGAAAAAATAATTTTACATCAAGATATAAAAGTTAAATACGATAATAATTCTAATGAATTGTTTTTTGAAGGTAAGTTAGGTAAGAAAATGTTTAAAATTCCAGAGTTTTTAAAAGCAGTTATTGATAGTGATAAGATAAGTATTATAAAAAATGAGAATTATAGTAATAACTTATCTAAAAAATCTTATGCTATTCATGGTACTGTCGTAAGATTATTAAAAAACATTGTTAAAGGTTTAACGGTAGGTTTTACAAAAACTTTGTCAATTACAGGTATTGGTTACAAATGTACACATGAAGAAAATAATAAATTATTAAGATTTAATCTTGGTTATAGTAATCCTAAAGTGCAAATAATCCCAGAAGGTATTAAGATTAATTTAAAAAATCCTACAACAATAGAGGTTTTTTCTTCCGATAATTGTCAATTAGGAGATTTTTGTTATGCAATTTGTAATATTAGAAAATATAATAAATATAATGGTGCAGGTATTTGGGATAACAGTAAAATAAAACCAAAGAAAAAAACTACTAAAAAGGCAAAAAGATAAAGGGTTTATATGAAGACTATATTAAAAAGAATTAGAAAACATAATCGTGAAACACGTCGTATTAAAAGTGTTAATCATCGTAATCAACAATTACCAAGAATGTGTATTAGAAAAACATCAAAACATATATATGTAACTATTGTAGATGATCTGAAATCAATAACTTTATTAGCTCTTTCATCTTTAAATTCTAACATGATAAATAAGGGTGTAAAAGGATATAATATCAATGGCAGTAAAATAATCGGTGAGGAATTTGCTAAAATGGCAATAAAAAATAATATTACAAAAGTAGTAATTGACAAAGGTGGTAAAAGTTATCACGGTTTAATTAAAGCATTATTGGAAAAGTTTTTTGAAACATTAGAAGGAAATGAATAACAATATGACAGAAGTAAATAAAGAAAAATTTTCAAAAGAAAGAGATTTTAAAAAAAACTTAAAAATTTATCACACTGGACATGATTTTGCGGAATCTGTTTTGTATATTAAAAGAGTCTCAAAAGTAGTCACAGGAGGTCGTGTTTTCAGCTGTACCGCTTATGTGGCAGTAGGTAATGGTGAATGTAGTATCGGTGTAGGTTTAGGTAAAGCTTCAGAAGTATCAGAAGCTATAAGAAAAGCATCGAGAAAAGCTGCAAAAAACATGATATATATTCCTAATCGTAAAAATATTACTGTTACAAATGATATTTCTGTAAAATATAATGCTACAATTTTAAATTTAAAATCCGCAAAAGCAGGTACAGGTTTATTATGTTGTGATGTAGCAAAAAAAATTTTTGAATTAGCTAATTTAAAGGATGTGGTATTAAAAATACATGGTTCTTCTAATAAAAGAAATGTAATATGTGGTATGATTAAGTTATTTAAAAATTTAGAATCTATTAGAAGAATTTCTCAAAGAACTGGTAAAACAATAGAGTATTTAATAGAACGTAGAAAGGAATTAAAAAATGCAACTTCTCGCTAATTTAACAAGATCAAAAAATAAAAAAACTTCTTGTCGTAAAGGTAGAGGCACAGGTAGTGGATGTGGAGATTTATCTACAAGAGGTTCTAAAGGGCAAAAACAAAAAGGAAGTGTAAGACCTGGTTTTGAAGGAGGTCAAACACCCTTTTATAGAACACTGCCTATTCGTGGTTTTACAAATAGTAATCGTTTAAAACACAAGATATTATCTATAGATATTAATCGTATTATTAGACTTGCTAGAAAAGATAAAATTATTACTACAAGTAAAATTTTAAATTTAAAAATGATAAAAAAACCTTTTGCTTTTAACAAAGTAAAAATTATTGGTAATATAAAAGAGAAAATTACTAATTCATTTACAATAATTTGTGAGTATATATCTAAAAATCTTAAAATAGCTTTAGAAAAAGAAAATTGTAATTTGATTATTTCTAATAAGAAGAATCCTAAAAAAGTAAAGTAGTTGTTAAAGTTTTTTTTTTATATAATCCATAAACACTCCAAACTAAAGCATCTAATCTATCTTTTTTATGAGTAAAATATAACATTTGTTCCTCTAATAATGGAAATAATTTTTTATGATAAACACGTTTTTTATTATATAAAAGGAATATAGGCATTGCTCTTTCATATTTACTCTGTGTTGCTCTTACTTCATGGATTTTTATATTTTTAATATCTCTTGTAAGTATATTAGATAAAAAATTACCACCCTGATTTACTTCTAAAATAATTTCTGCTTTATATTCATTAGCAATTTTAGCAATTAAAGAAGTCCATTCATCAGGTTTATAATAACCTGAATAATCTTCTAAAATATAATAATTGTTATCTATACTCATACCCGCTAAAATAATACCTGTTTCACTTTTACCTTGAAAACCAGGATCTACACCAATTACATATTTTATAATTTTAGAGTTATCATAAATAATATGTGATTTATTCCATAAAACATGATCATTAGTAATTTTTCCGTAAATTTCTTGATCACCAATTGTTGTATTTTCATATTGTTTGATAGCTTTATAAAAATCTTTTGATAAATTTTTTTTATTTTCATAAGAACTACCATTTGTTAGATATGTATCCGGTAAACTAATAATATCTTTTAGTATTTGTATATTTCTAGGAGTAGTTGTAATAATAATTTTATTATTATTACCTATTCTAAGAGAAAACTGAATTTGTTCCCATAATAAATTAGCATTTTTAATTTTTGCAAATTCATCAATCCACACAATATCAAATTCATAACCACGAATTTTATCAAAATACTCACCTCCAAAACATATACCAATACTATTGTTTGGCCATACAACAGTGTGATTTTTCGATATATATTTTAATTTTGGATTGATGGTCATTAAACCACTATTACCATATAACATAATATTCATTACTTCTAAAATAGATGCACCAATAATTGCTGCTTTTTTATATTTACCATTTGTCATAAACTCCTGTAGTGTTTCTGCACCTGTACGAGTTTTTCCAAAACCTCTACCAGCTAAAATACACCATACTCTCCATTTTCTTTTTGGAGGAATTTGTGATTTTCTACGAATTTGTTGCCACACATAAATTTATAAAATTATTTTTATTAATTATTTTTATTAGTTAGGCTTCTATTTATTTTAATTATATCTTATTATTATTTAAAATTATCTTGTGAATACTTTATATAAAATATTTTTACAACAAATTCGTAATAATTTTATGATAATTCCTTTTTCTTCTAAGAGTAATAGAACTCTGTTATTAGAATGTGCTTTAGAATATGAAAAATTTGAGAGAAATTATTATAATATATTTAATATTTTTGATAATTATGCCGTAAGTGAAATAATATTATTTATTAAAAATGCTTATGAAATAATAGAAGATGTAAATGATATTAATGATATTTTATTAAAAAAAAATTATATAAAATATGAAGATTTAGATACAAAATACTTCTATAAAGAAAATATAAATATTCATAAAGAATATAAGGATGAATTTGTTTATTATGGATTTGGTAGTAATAATTCAATAGAAAATATTACAAAAATATTTTTTAATAAAAAACAAAATATATATAGAGATGAATTTTCTTTTATAGGTAATAAAATTTGTTTTTTAAAGGAAAAAATTATGAATAATTTACATAATATTAAAAATTTTTATGTATTATCAATACTAGAAAAAAAAAATTTTATATATTTTTTAGGTATTTTACAAAATACATAGATAATTATATTAAATAAAAATGTTATAAAATTTTAATTAATATTTTTTAGAATTTTTTATTATGTTAAAAGATGAAATAATAGGTTTTTTTAATGATGAAAATGCATCTCCTTCTACAATATTAAATAATGATTTAAGAGTATTTATTGATGGATTTTCCACTAAAACTCTAGAAGATATAAAAAAAGATTTAGAACATTATAATAAAAATTTATCTTTTGATACAAAAATTATAAATAAAAAAGAAGTTTTAATTAATGTAAAATCTATTCATGAAAATATCACACACCCCAAAATACTTCTTTATTCTTTTTAAGAAATGATTTTAATATTATAAAAAAAGTAGTAATATTATTTTAAAATGTTTAGTAAAATAAAAAAATTTTTTTGTAGTTTATTTAGAAAAAATAAAAAAGATATTAGTTTAAATAATTATATAAAGGGTTTAGAAGAAAAATTAATAAATAATAACCTTAGCTTTTCTATAGTAGATAATTTAATGAAAAAAATAAAAAGTCAAAATAATTATAAAGATATTGAAATTACTTTAAAGGAAGAAATTTTAAAAATATTAAGGAAGGATAGAGTTAATAATTGGGATAATTTTATTAATTCTTTAGATAATAATACCACAAAAGTTATTATTTTAATTGGAAATAATGGTGTAGGTAAAACAAGTTTAATAGGTAAAATCATAAATCGTTTAAAACAACAAAATAATGACCTTAAAATTGCAACGAGTTCTTTAGATTTTTTTCGTTCAGGAGCTATAGATCAATTACAAAAAATAGCAAATAAATATAATGTAGAATATATTAGTAGTATTCATAAAAAAAGTAATGCACATACTTTTTATTTATGTGAAAATATTTTAAAGGAAAAAAACTATGATTATCTATTATTAGATATGGCAGGAAGAATTCATACTAATAATAATTTACTTGAAGAAATTATTCATATAAATAAAACTTTTGAAAAGTTTAATATCAACAAAGAGATACTATTAGTAGTGGATGGAAATTTTGGTAATTCTGTATTTACATCTCTAGAATATTTTTCTAATGGAATAGATATAAAAAATATAATCATTACAAAAACCGATACAAATCCTTTAATGGGTTGGATAATTCGTTTATTAGAGGAAAATAAAAATATTAATATACTAGGAGAGGTGTCAGGGGAAAATAAAGATGCATTTATAGATTTTAATATAGAAAAATATTTATTGAACTTTTTGGATGAAATATGCAAATACTAAAAAAAATCATTGAAAAGTATACAAAATTTTCTATTGATGCAAAACATTTATTTAATCACACAGAGTTAGTAATAGATAATTCTATTTTTATAGTAGAAAATATTAGAAATATTTCTTTAGAATTATTTTCTTCTCTTATAAGAGATATGATAAATAAAATAGATATTAAAGGTTTTTTATGTACAGAAATATCAAAAAAATATTTACCAAATAATATCAATATACCTATTATTACTACTACTCCTGAAATTATTCAAAAAATTATTGATGAATATTACTATAAAAGACCAAAAAAAATTATTGGAATTACAGGTAGTTATGGTAAAACTACTACAACACAAATTTTATTTAATTTACTTAAAAAAATGAACATTAAAACATTTATGAATAATTCTCGTGGATTTACTGGAATAGAGAAAAATTTTCTTAAAGTTACTGTAACAGGAACCCCTTCTAATCTAGATTTAAAAAGAATTTTACATGAGAGTGTAAATAATGATATTGAGGTAGCTATATTAGAAGTAACACATGCGGGAATTCATCAAAATCGTATTAAAGATATTAAATTTGATGGAGGAATTTTTACAGGATTTACAAAAGATCATGTAGAGTATTTTAAAAATTTAAAAGATTATTATGACTGTAAAGAAAGTTTTATAAAAACATTACCTATTAAGGTCGTAAATGAAGAAATTTTTACTAATAAATTTTCAAAAAATTTACATAATTTAGATAAAATACCTCATATAGTTTATGGAGAAAGTATTAATAATATTACAGATAGTAGTTTTACCTATAAAAATGTAATGTATAAAAAATCCTTTAATTTACCTTATTATATTAAAAATAATTTAATCGCTTCTATGATTTTATTGTACGAACTTGGCTATAAAGATGTCTTTAATCATATGAATATTTCTATACCTTTACCGGGTATTATAGAAAAAGTAGGTGTGACTAAAACAGGTGCAGAAATTTATATTGATAATGCTTATAGATTAAATGTAATTGAAAAAATAATTAATATTTTTAAAAAAAAAAAAAGAATTATTTTAGTAACAGGTGCAGGTGGTAATAGAAATAGAGGTAATACTTATAGGAGAGATATTGGTAATTTTTCTAAAAAAACATACATTACTATTGTAACGGATGAAAATCCACGAGAAGAAGATCCAAAAAAAATTCGAAAACAAATTATTGGTAAAAATTCTATGATTTTTGATATTAGCTCACGTATTTTAGGAATACAAACGGCTATAAATATGGCGGCAAAAAACCATGTAATACTAATTATAGGTAAAGGAGCAGAAAAATCTATAATTTATAAAAACTATACCTCCTATATTTCTGATAAAGAATCCGTAAAATTTTGTTTACTAAATATAAATTAAATTTTATCTTTCTATAAGTTTTAAAAATTCATATACATACTTATTTGCATCAACAACTTTAAATACTTTGTTCATATTTCCTCCAATAGAAGATGTATTTTTCAAAAAATAATTAATATATTTAGAAATATTATTTATGTTTTTTTCTTCTACTACTATCCCACCATTGACATCTAATACTTTTTTACTATTAATAAATTGATGATTATTCACGGCTTTTTCCCAAGGGATTATAATAGCATTTTTATTATAAGCACATATATAAGCTAGTGAATAAGCACCACCACGAGTAATTATTATTCTACTAATAGAAATAATATATTCATAATTTTTAAAATATTCACTTACTATAGCTTTTACACCCATATTTTTATAAAAATTTTCTAAATATTTTAGATTTTCTTTACGACAATTATGATAGATTATATAATTTTTTATATTTCCTAAAATATTACTAATTTTTTTATCAAATATTTCCCAACCATTTGTAGCTCCCATCACAAATATTACGTTTTTAGAGTCTACAATTGATAATTTATTAATTACAACACCAATATTATAAATTTTTTTATTATACTTTTTAGGAATATCATTTGTATGAAAAAAATTTGTTAATATTTTATCTACAAAAAACAAAAATACTCTATTTGTGCGATTAATAACTGAATCTAACTCCTGTAAATATATTTTTTTTCTTAATAAAACTGATAAAAATAATATAGGTAATGTGTGTAAAGATGAAAAACTTAAAATATATTTAGAATTATATACATATTTAAAATTTAATAATATTGTTTTTAAAAAAATATAAAGAAATTTCCAACTATAACTTATATTTTCTGAGAATATTACCCTCCCCTTATTAGGGTTATAGTTTAAAAAGTTGAAAAATTTATTTTTTGCATTTTTATTTATTATTAATATTACAGATCTGTCTTTAGATAACTCATTGAATATATTAATAGCAGGTAAAATATGACCACCTGTACCACCTGTAACAATTAAAATATTATTTTTCATATCTTTAAAATTCTTTTTTATCCTTAGTGGTTATGATATCATATTAATTAGTATGAGAAGAACTAGTTCCTTAAAAAATTTAAAAAAAAGAGGTGGTAAATCAAAATCACAAATCGTAAAAAGAGGTAAGCATCTATATCTTATAAATAAAGATCAACCAAAATTTAAAGCAAAACAATAATGGAAAAAAATCATTTATTTGTAAGTATAATTGGTATACCTAATAGTGGTAAATCAAGTATTATTAATACAATATTAAACAGGAAAATTGTCGCTGTATCTAACAAACCACAAACCACCATTCATAATCATTTTAGTGGTGTTTTAACAATTGATAATAATCAAATTGTTTTTACGGATACACCGGGTGTTAATAAAAACTCTGGTAGTAATTTAAATAGGCTTGTAAATTCATCTATTTTAAATGAAAATAATACTTTAAATATATTTACATTTCCTGCAAACAAACCTATTAATAGTAAGATTCTCATGATGAGTTTAGTAGTAAAAAATAAAATAGCATTAATTACAAAAATAGATTTAATAAAAAAAATGAAATTATTACCTATTACAGCTTTTTTAAAGGAAAATGGCTTTAAAGAAATTTTATATATTTCTGTAAAAGATATACCTAAAAATGGTATAAAAGAATTAGTGGATTTTTTAATAAAAAAAACTGTACCAGGAAAGTGGTTATATAATAAAAATATTTCCTCAAATATGTGTTTACAGGAAAAAATTACAGAAGCTACAAGAGAAATTATTTTTCAAAACTTTTATGAAGAAATTCCCTATGAAGTAATTATTAATACTACTTCTATTAAATCTAATCAAAAAAATGAATTAATTGTATATCAAAATATTCTTATAAAAAAATCTGCACATCATATTATTTTAGGAAAAATCAAAGAAATTTCTATGCTTGCCGCAAAAAACATAAAAAGTTTTACGGGAAAAAAGTGTCATTTATATATTGATATTGTAAATTAAAATATATATTAACTGAAATTATTATATTTTTTTATCAGTGTGGTTATATTTATTAAAATAAATTATTCCCATAAAAAATAAATTTTTTAAAAAAACAGTAGAAAATTTTTAATTCTACTGTCCTGTATTAAATACAAACTGTCATTGGACTACTATTTATTAGTAACAAATTTGACAATTCAAACACAGATTTTTCTGTTTTATTTGCACGTTTTTCTTAATTCTTTTTAAGGGAGAATTACTACCTGGTAACTTAGTTTATTCCATTAAAAATCGATAACTATTCTTCCCCATAAGTGGAGAAGCCGGGTACCGCCCCCGGGTCTTTTTAATTTTACAAAACTAAGATCTATTACCATAGCACTTAGTGCTATTAAATAATAACATATAAGTAAATATTCAAATAAAAAAATTTATTTTTTATTATTAATAAATATATAATATCATTAACAAAATGTTATTAAATCTCATATTTTTTTGTTACTTTTCTTGTATAAATAGTAATACAATTAATAATTACTATATAAATTTTTTAGAAAAATTAAAATTACAAAAATATTCAATACAAGTAACAAAGAGGTTTATAGAAGAATTTGTAGAAAAATATGGGGAAAAACTTATTTATAATTATTATAATCATTATAATAGTAATAATATAAGAAAAACAACACACTTAAAAGACTTGGAAGAACCTGAAAAAATTAAACAAATATTAATGATTTTAGAAGAAATAAAAAAAACTTATATGTTATCGCGTGAAGAAATAACATTACAAAAGTTATTTAAAAGATTTGATGATATTTATAGTAATATATTAATATTATACTTGCAGCATGATGAGATTATAATGTTCAATAATAACATTGGCCATCAACCTATAAAATCAAATATTATTACCATATTAAAATTTTTTAATAAAATTTTGTTTCGATTACATAATAAAAAATATTCTAAAAATAATTTAATGTTAGAAAATCACTTTCAATCATTAATAAAAGATTTACGACAAATTTTGATATTTATAGAGAAAGAACCAAATTTATATCATAATAATGATATAGTAATCAACGGTAAAAAAAATATCAAAACTATGAGTGATGATGAAAAATTTGAATTAGTATGTAATGTTTTTTCTATTATCAGTAAAATAAATAAAATGTTAGGTATAGATAATAATATCAACAATACAATTAATACTTACTATAAAATTGAAAAAATATACGTAAAAAAAAATTTACAATCAGGATTGGAAATTGAAAATGCAGTATCTTTAAATCAACTAAAAAATATATATCAAATAATACCAAAAAACAATATTCCAATAACTAAGAATTCTTTAGAGGAATTAATTAATATCACTGAAATACAAGAACCTAATATATTAGTCTTATATGATGATAAAAAAAATTTTAAAATAATTAAAGATAAGGAATATAATAGTGATTTACATAAATACTTTTCATTAATTATTGAGACATGTAAGAATTTAAATTTAAAAATAGATAGTTTTGAAGAGGTTTTGAGAGTTTTTTACTCATTAAATGAATTTATAGAAGAAAATTTTTATTTATTGAATAAAATTAATCCAGAAGTTTTTTATATATATGATAAACTTCAAGAAAAAAAAATACAACAACTATATTATTTATGTAATTTAATAGAAGGACAAAGTACTAAAATATATCCTTACGGGGATATAAATTCTATAAAGAATTTAGAAGATTATTTATATAAATTTAAAATATTTTTTAAATTTTGTATAAATAACGATATAGATATTACTAGTGTAGATAACGATATAGATATTACTAGTGTAGATAACGATATAGATATTAGTTTTATAGAAAATTTATTTGCAAATATCTTAAATATATATAATATAATAGGTGAAGAAGATGTTAATTTAGATTTAATATTAGAAGATTTACAAGAAATTATAGATTTTGTAAATAAAAATAATATTATACAATATTCATGTGTTAGAGATTCACAATTATTCATAGACTACTCCATAAAAGAAAAAATTTTACTCCTAATAGAATATCTTAATATTGTAATATGTATTAATAATAAATTAAGTATTTATAATACAAATATAAAAGAATTAATAAAAAATTTTAATAACTATACTAAGTTAATTAATGAAAATTTTTATAATAACATCAAAAATTTACATTTAAAATATACTAATGTAGTTAATCCTACTATACACAATATGTTAAATGAATTATATAATCTTGTAGATCAATTCAACATTACATCTTATGATGATTTAGAAAATAATTTACAAATAATATTTGAATTTATTAATAATATTGTAAAAAATGATTTTATTTTATATTTAGAATATATAAAAGGTAATAACATGTTTAATATGCTATGTGTTAATAAAAATTTGAAATTACTAAATACTCCTAATCATTTGCAATACGATTATGAGATAAAAAATATCTCATACATAGAAAAATTAACTATATTAAAAAATATTATAAATTTTATACATAAAAATTTTGATAAAAATTTTAATGATGATATAGATGTATTAAAAAAAGTAATTAAATATACTCTTATTCACCATCAATTAGATGATATACAAAAAATATTTACAAAAGAGTATAATTCCTGGAATATAATTGTTTTTTTGAATTTAGAAGGATATTATAATATTCTAACAGAAAAGGAAAAAAAAAAAGCTATAGATTATATAAATAATTTAATAAAAAATTTTGAAAAAGATCATATTTATCATTCTCATGAATCTAAAAATAATTATCTAGAAAGATATGAAAAATCAATGAATAATTTGTATAAATGTTGTAAGAATGTTTGTAATGAACAATATTTAAAGAAAAATAGAAAAAAATTATATTTTCCGTCTATTTGTGAAGATGCATATAAAGAATTTAAAACAAAATATAGTAATACCGAAAAAAAATATTTATTAGCATAAATTATAAAAATATTTTCTAGATACATTGTAATTATATAAAAATTCTTCTATAATTAAATAAATAAAAGGGCGATTAGCTCAGCGGCAGAGCACACCGCTCATAACGGTTAGGTCACAAGTTCGAATCTTGTATCGCCCACGATTTATACAAAAGTACATATATAATTAGGTAGAATATGATTTATAATAATATTATTCCATTTTTCTTTTTTAAGTATTAAAGGTTTTGTTTTATTTAATAATGGTATATTTGGATTTATGTAAGATTTGTACAAATACAAGTCTTTGTTATTTTCTACATATATAGAAGATGAACAACTTAATAATAGGAATGTTTTTTGCCATATACCCTCCCCATCTAAAATTTGATATTTATAACTTTTATATACGGTAATAACAGTTGTAAATAAATTATATGATTTATGAAAAACACATCCATGAATTACTTCTGTATTTTTATGAAAAAAATTTTGAAATATCTCAAAATTACTAACAATATTTCCTGTGATTATATTTATAATATATCCTAAAATTTTACTATAAATTTCTAATTCTTTCGGTAAGTTATGTAAAAAAAAACCGCCAGAAAATAAATTATTTTGATGAAAATATTTTTTTATCCAATCTTGAATATAATTATTTATTATTTGTCGTTCTTTCCCATAATAATTAATATTTTTTAAGGTATTATTATAATTAAAGGATAAATTTTTACGAAGATAATTACGACGGTATATACAAATATCATTTGAAGGATCTTTTACATAAAAAATTTGTTTTTTTTTTAAAAAATCATATATATAATCTTCACTAACTGAAAGAATTGGTCTAATAAATTTAATTGTATTAATAATTGTAATAGAACTAATAGATGCTAATCCCCATTCGCTAGAATTACGTTCTTTTCGTAAAAAAAAAGTATATATTTTATCTTCTAAATTATGACCTAAAAGAATTGTATCAATATTATTTTTAATAGCAAAGAAACTTAAAGAATTTAAACGGAAATTACGGGCATGTTTTTGGGATTTAATAGGATTAGTCCATTCAATAACTTCTATTTTAATAGAAGAACACCAATATTTTTTTAAATTATTTATTTCTTCTCGAATGTTTTCTCTTAAATTATGATTAATAATAATAGCACCAAAAAATTTTTTATTATTTTTTTTACACCAATCAAAAGTATGTAATAATAAAAAAGTACTATCTTTTCCACCTGAAAAAGCTACTGCTATATTAGAAGAATTTTTTAACAGATCAAAATTCAATTTATAGTAATTGTATATTAATTAAATAAAAATTACAATATTATTCTTTAAAGACATAACAAAAGTTTAAATCGAAAGAATTTTTTTCACGTCGATAAGAACACCAAGTATTACTTGTATATGTATCAATTTTTGTATCAATGATGTTTTTATATTGAAAATAATTTAAAATATTTTTTACAGCTTTTGTAAGAGAAAATTTATATACTATTTCTGTTTTAAAGGCATTTTTATAGAAAATATCAAAATTTTCATGAGATTTAAATAAATCAAAAAATTCTTGAGACACTTGAAAGTTATCCACTAAAATAGTAGGTCCTATTATGAACTGACAATCATATTCTTTATAGGATTTTAATATATCAATAGTTTTTTCTAATAAACCAAGATACAAAGATTTCCACCCTAAATGTAATACTCCACATATATTATTACCATTAATTATTAATGGTAAACAATCCGCAAAACTTACTAATAATTGTAGATTTTTACAATTTGTTAGTAAACCATCTCCTATAATAGGTAAATCATTTTTATTATATTTATGTATAAAATTAACAATATTACTATGTATTTGTTTTTGATATATAAAATGTTTATTTTGTAAATGGTTAATAAAATCTTCTCTATTACTAGTAAAAAATCCGTATTGATTATTTTTAAATACACCATTGATCATATATTATTTGATTATATCATTAAACATTATTATAATAAATTATTTTGTTTCATAGAATAAAAACATTTTCCACCAATTATAATATGATCTATGAGATTAATTTGTAAATATTCACAAATTTTTTTTAAATCTAAAGTACTATTAATATCTTCTTGCGAAGGAGAGGAATCTCCACTAGGATGGTTATGACAAACAATTAAACTACAGGCACCTAATTGTAAAGTTCTCTTGATGATTTCTTTTGTATGAATATATACAAAATTTGTGGTTCCTTTATGAATAACTTCATCTTTTATAAGTTTATTTTTATTATCAAAATATAAAATACGTACTTCTTCATAATTTAAAAAACACATTTTCCATTTACAATATTCAATTACATGTTCCATAGAAAAAAATTTTTCTCTTGTATTTATTTGTTCTTTATGCATATATTGAATTATTATTAAAATAATACGAAAAAATATATATGTATTATTATTAATACCAATTATTTGTAATAATTCTTCTTTTGGTAAAGAAATAATTTTATAAATATATTCATATTTATTTATTAATTCATAAGCTATTTTTCTCACATCTTTTCTTGGTATAGAAAAAAATAAAAATATTTCTATTATGTCTACTTTATCAAGATTTTTTCCATCTCCATGAAAAAATTTATTAAATATTCTTTGACGATGACCTTTTTCTTTATTATTATTATTCATAAAATTTATATTAAAATTATACATAAAATTTTAGATAATTATATTATTTAATTATTTAAATTTGAAAAAATATTATTAGCTATCATCCTCATAAGGATAAGGGTTAATACTTGGTAACATTTCTGTTTTGTTGTCGGTTTCGTTTCTTTCTGGATCTTTCATTACATACTCATTCGTAAAATCTACATTACTTCCATTAACTTTATAGGTTTCATATTTTTTTGTTATTTTTACATAATTAATTAATTCATTCTTTTTTAAATTGTTAAGCCATAAAAAGCAATTTAATATTATCCATAATATTATAAAAATTCCAATTACTAAAATAGTTTTATCTATATTATATTGATTGTATATCAAACTTATTTCAAAACTAATAAAAATAGCCACGAAAATTATAAATGTTAATAAAATAGCTGTATTAAAATATTTTATGTAAGATTCATATATATGTTGAATTAATATATCTATTTTTTTTATCATTTTGGTGGAACTAATTATATTTTCTTCTTCTAATAAAACATTCCATTTTTTTGCAAGTTCTTTAATATATGAATTAATTTTACATAAATTTAGTACTTCTCTATTAGAATAATAAATATCACTTTTATTAAAATGATTCTGATTATTAAAATGATTCTGATTATTAAAATGATTCTGATTATTAAAATGATTCGGATCATTAAAATGATTCTGATTATTTATATCTTCATTATTTTTTAATTTTTTATTGATTTCAATTACTAATAAATTCTTTAAAAGACATAAGTTTGTAAAAATTAATAAGAAACCTTCCATCAAAAATGCTGTTTTGTCTTCTTCATTTAAGTTGTTATTCACAATTTGATTAATATTTGTTATATTTTCTAAAGGCATATAAAAAAAATTATTATATTCTTCATGTGTTGTTTTTTCGATGGTACTAATAGAATATTTTTTACCACAACATTTTTTAAAGAAGAATATAGGACTAAAGAGTGTATAGATGAAAAAATTAGTTATAATCACATGAGGTGTGATAGATTTGGATTCAAAATGAAAAATTATTAATAATAAAAAATATTTCATATTTCATATATATTTTTAAAGTATTAAAATTTTGTTAAAATCAAATAATGATTCTCTATATTGTAATCATCGATAGTAATTTTGATTTTTTTAGTTTAAATTAATATTAGTGTATAAAGTATTAGATATTATAGAAATATTAAAATTTCAAATTAAAAAAACTATTAATATTAAAAATAATGACCGTTTTAAAGATATAAGTTGGATATCAAATAAAAAAATCAAAAAAGGTTTATTTATAGCTTTAAAAGGTAAAAATACAGATGGTCATTTATTTGTAGAAGATGCTTATAAAAATGGTTATAGGTTATTTTTATTACATAAAATAATTGTACTACCGAAAGAGGCAAAAATCCTATTATGTGAAGATACTTCTATAGCTTTTGATTTATTAGCTAGATGGGGTAGTCAAAAATTTAAAGGAAAATTTATAGGAATTACAGGGGTAGCAGGGAAAACATCTACCACTTATTTACTTGCAAATATTTTACAAGATTATGGTTATAAGGTTACATATACTTTTAAATATAATACTACTCATTATTTAAGACACTTATTATTTTCAATAGCTTCCAGTGATAGTGATTATTGTATTTTAGAGTTATCTTCAGATGGATTAGGACATATTAAATATTTAGGTACCTTAGTAGATCTATATATGAGTATTATTGTAAGCCTTGGAAAATCTCATTTAGATGGCATGAAGAATGAAAAAGGTGTGTATAAAGAAAAATTATCTATTGGATCTTTTACAAAAAACTATCTATTTATAAATAAAAAATATGAAAAAAATATAAATGAATATAAACTAAACAATCTATATAAAAATATTAAATATATAGATATTAATTATCAAAAACAAAAAGATAAGTATATATTGTATATTAGTAATGAAAAAATAATAATTAACAAAAGCAATTATAATATTGAAAATATTATATTAATTTTAAATCTTTTAAAAAATATGAATATAGATATTCAAAAAACCTTAATTACTATAGAAAATATATGTGTGTTTATTAATCGTGGTAATATTATTCATTATAAAAATAAAAATTATGATTTTATTTTTCATATGTATACACATAATGCAAATCCTATTTCATTCATAAATAATATAAAATATATGAATACATTAAATGTAAAATATTTATGTATAAAAACAGATTTATTAGAATTAAACAAAGATAAAAAAATAGAAAACCAAAAATTATTTAAATTTTTAGTGGAAAAAAATGAAAATTTATTATACATAATACAAATTCTCAAAGATACTTCTTATAAATTTATATCTACTAAAAAACTTATTGATCACGAAAATATTCCTAATTTAATAAATATTTTGAAAGAAAATAATATTCAACATATTTTTGTACAAGGTAATCGTATTATAAAATTAGAAAGATATGTGGAAAAAATCTTTAACTATTTGGATACAACAGAATAAATGGAATTATTTATTATTTTTTGCTTTTTTACTTGGATTAATAAATGATAGTATAGTAACAACTTTAAAAACAGATGTATATACTATTGTAGGTATTAAGTATTTATCTATGATAATTTTTAGATATAGTTATCTTATAATAAAACCAAAAAATTTAAATCAAGAATTATCTATTTATAAAAATAATTATAAAGAAATATTTTTTGAACTTCTAAGAAGTATAGTATTAATCTGTGGTTTTGTATTTAATCATTTTGAAATTCGTAAAAATGGAGTAACAATTATGAATTTTCTTTACTATACAATTCCATTTTTTGATATGTTATTCGGTAAAATATTCTTCCAAGAGTCTTTAAAACATAAAATATTTATAAAATCTTCATTAATTACCCTATATATTTTTATAAAATTTCTTCCTACAAATTATTTTTTAGGATTCACAAGTATTTTATTGTTTTCCTTTAATAATATTTTAATGAAAAGAAGTAAAATTTTTCATTCTTGTTTATATTTACTACCTTCCTTTTTTTTTTGTGGTTATTTTTGTAATTTTCATGAAGTAAGTTTTAATTGTTATTGGATAATTTTTGGAATTAATTCTATATTAATAGAAATAATTTTTTTCTTCAGTTATAGTAATATGTCATTAAAAAACACCTCTAAAATTATATATTTATATTTTATTTTTATGATGATATGGAATAAAGAAAATATGATGTATATTTTTTTATCTTGTTTATATTTTTTTATTTAAATAGGTGTGTTATAATTTTTTAAACAGCGAATATGGCGGAATGGTAGACGCGCAGGATTTAGGGTTCTGTGACTTTAAAATCGTGGAGGTTCAAGTCCTCTTATTCGCAGTAATTTTAAATTTTAAAAAGAGGAAAAGAAATATTTTAATTCTGGATTATTAATAATTTCTTGATAATTACCCTTATTAACAATTTTTCCTTCTCTTAAAACAAATATTTTATCAAAAATATGTAAATAATTTAAATTATGTTCAATAAAAATACAACATTTATCAGATTGATGAGTAATATAATCAATAAGAATTTTTTGGTTTTCTACATCTAAACCATTTGTAGGTTCATCCATTAACATACAAGGAGAATTTTTTATAAATCCTCTTGCTAAACATATACGTTGTACTTGTCCACCTGATAAATTTTTATTAGTAATAATAGTTTCATATTGTTTAGGTAATAATTTAATAAAATTATGAATATTTGCATTTGCGGAAGCTTCTATAATATCTTGGTTCGTAGCATTAGGTTTTCCATATAAAATATTTTCACGAATAGTACGAGAAAATATACTTGTTTTTTGATCTATAAATACAAAAAAATCTTTAAGATTTTTAATTTTTTTAATATTATTATTATTAATAAAAATATTTCCTTCATAATCATTAATAATACCCATTAAACATTTTAAAATAGTAGTTTTACCACTTCCTGTACTACCAATAAATATAAGTTTTTCATTTTTTTCTATTTTAAAAGAAATATTATCTAGGATTTTTTTTCCGTTCATTTTTAAATTAACATTCACAAACTCTATACTATCTATATAGACTTCTTGATCTTTTTTATCTTCGCTATCGTTTATATAATATTTAGGTAATAAAAACATACTTTGAGAACACTGACCAAATCCTTCAATAATACTTTTTAATTCATTTGTCATACGATACGTATTTGTAAGAATATTGTATATGTTTAATAAAATAAAAACTATATCAAATTCATTTATTAATTTTGAAAAACACATTTTTGGTATATAAACAGAAAATATTAATCCCATAAATACAAATAAATTAATATCTAATAATGTTTTTATTAAACCTGTAAAATACAACATATTTTTATGAGCATTATACTCATTATTATGATGTGTTAAAATATAACTATACTCTTCCTTTAGACGATCAAAAATCTTTGTAGTATTAATATGTAATAAGCTATCCATTAATTCTCCATTTAAAATATTTTGGTATTTTTGTAATTTAGAAGAATAATATAAGGATTTTTTTATTAAAAAAAAATTAAAAATAATATGTATAATGTACCAAATAGTAATCAATAAACCTATTGTGAACACACGCTTAATGATTACAATAGATGTAAAAATTAATAAACCAATAGTAGGTATGAAATTATTTAAAATTTTTTCAATAATTTCTGTTGCACCATCCGCCATTTCACCAATACTATTTGTTATTTGTCCTTCAATTGGAGTACTAGAAAAATTATATATACTGTGAAATTTTTGTATAGTTTTAAATATATATAAACGTATTTCTCTTTCCATATTAGCATATAAATAACTAGATACAAAAAAAATAATACGATATGCGATAGCGTATATAACCCATACAATTACTAATTGATTTAAACTTTCTTTTAATATACTGAATTGTATTTTTAAATTATAAAAATCTTTTAAGTTTTTTAAAATATTATCAAAAACTATATTACTTATAACATTTTGTGTATAAATTAATAAATTAGCTATTAAAACAAATATTATTATTAATAAATATTTATTTACAAAATGCAAAATAAATACTACAAAATTTTTGTGATGTGGTATTTCTGTTTTTTTTTCTACAACTTTTAACATTATCTGTTTGATTTTATCACAAATATATTAATTTATCATTTATTTTAATATTTACTTATTGATATTTAATTATAATTTACAACATCTACACAATCATTTGGTGTAGTAGATAATAATTTATTATTATCTTTAGGATTATCTTGAGGCTTATCTTGAGGCTTATCTTGATTTTCTGTGTATACGATTTTATTATAATTTCTTTGTGTACTTACAAACGGTGAAATATTTTCTATTTTAAATCTTTCATTATTTTTTTCTTTTTTTGTGTTATTATTGGTGAATACAACAAATGATAAGTTAGTGTTATTCAATTTATATGGGAATACACTAAAACACAAATTACTCAAAACATAACTTACATCTTTAGAAAAAGGTAGTGTTGTTTTTTTCTTTTGTAAATAAATATTATATTCCTTCTTCATCATCGATGATACGTTGTTAGGTACACGATTATTTACATTTGCAAAATTAATAGGATCAGGATCATTCTCAGAATCAGAACCAGAATCAGAATAAGGATAAAGATTATTTTCTCTAAAAATAAAAGTTTTAAAATTTGGACAAGATTTTGATACTACTTGTTTAACTTTTTCAATTATTAATTCTGTATGTTCACCTGTAACAATAATATTACAAAAATTATATTCTTGTTTTATAGAATTAAAATATTTTTCCAAACTATTACACAAATTATTGTAAAATTCAACTCCTTGAATTTTAAATTTATTATTATCTATTATTATATTCAATACACTATTATCATCATAAAATGTTCTACAATTTTTTATTTCTGGAATTCCTAAATTATTTACTGTTATTTCTAAGGTTTGGGGGTTTTTTTTATGAATACGATCGGCAATTGTGTCAATCACACTTGATTTTTTTAAACTATAAATATATTTTTTTATTCTAGATTGAGGTTTTTCCATTTCAACTTCTTTTTTAGATTCTTTTGTTTCAGGTACTTTTTGTGATAGTTTTTTTGGATTTTTAGGGGGAGTGTTATTTTGGTTTTTTTTTGTTTCTTTAGGTAAACTTGTAACACCATTGTTGTGTCTTATATCACTTCCTCCTTGGAATAAATTTTTGAACATAGTTTCAGAGGGATTATTAAGTAATAAAAATAGTAAAAATAAATACTTAAAATTTTTTATATCTTTTATCATAATTAAATATATATATATTAAAAGTTAAAAAAAAGTTACATATAAGTATGTTGTGTATTATCTTAGTTTTACATCTAAATTTTTTAAAATTTTATAAATTTTTTTAGTAATATTTTCTATATTTTTTTCTAATTGATTATTGGATGGTATAAGATATTTTATATTTATTAATAAAGAATTTTTATTTTCATATATATCTTTTAGAGTAACAATTATATTATTAATTTGATTAAGATTATTCTCAATAATCTCATAAGATAAATCTGTTATAAATGATATATCTCTTTCTACAATATGTAAATTTCTATAACTCATTTGTGGATAAAATTCTTTTTCTTTGTGTGTTAATATATCATTAATCTCTACAATAGTATATTCTTCTTCTTCTTTTATATAACCTATTATATTATCACTGTTACATATATAATTATCTTTAATTGTAATATTAATCTGTAATTTTTCCTTTAATATATTCAAAATATTATATATATCTATTAAAATAGGAGTATTTTTATAATACCAGTGACTATGATTTTTTCTTACACAAAAACATAAATTCATAATTTCTTTATTATCTTTAATTACATAAGCAACCTCAAAAATTTTATAAATATCAAAACGATTTTGTAAAATATTTTTAATATTTTCTTCTACATTATTAATTAAAGAATTTTTAAAAAATTTTTTTTCTTTAAAAATAGGATTTTTAAGTTCTAATTCTCCTAGGGTATCAAAAGAATAATTCATTAATTCTAAAAAATTATTCATAACAAATATATTTTTTATATTATGAATATTAGATAAGTATTCATTACTATCTTTATCTTTTACAAAAGAAAACAAATTCTTTTCTATTGTTACTTGAGAAATACGAAGAATTTCTTCTACTATATCTTTATCATAATTAATATGGTGTTTGTGGGTAGTAATTTTTAAACCCATTTCATTATTTAAATTTTTATCATTAAAATTTTTATTTATTATTTCAGATTCATAACCATTATCTATTAAGTAGTTATTCATTTTTTTTAAACTCATAGATATACCAGTAGTTTTATAAAATACTTCATAAGATAAAAATATTTGTTTTTCTTCTAATAAATTATTATTTCCAAAATATTTAACATTACTGAAATTACCTTTTAAAAAAATTAATAATTTTTGAAGAGCTATATGATAATTTATAGGATATATATCTCTTAAAAAACGTTGATAACTATCCGTAAAAACTTCTAAATTATTAGCGGTATTAATTAAATATTTTTTGTTAAACAAAGCTATTTCAATAATAACAGAAGATGTATTTTTTTCACACTTTGCAATATCACCACTTACAATTCCTCCTAAACATAAAATGTTAATATCATCTTTTACAATTATGTCCTTTTTGTTTAAAACATAAGAGTTTCCTTTGAAATCTTTCATAACATCACCATTTTTTGCAAATGTTACATATAAATTATTAGAAATTTTATTTTTATCATATATTTGTAGAGGTATACCTACATCATAAGTAATAAAATTACAAATATTTATTAATGGTATTGTATTAGGAATAATAATTTTTTGAAGATAAGATAAAATTTCATAATAATTTTCATTTATAGAAAAATTATTTATTTCTATAATACCAAAACTATCTACTGCTTGTTTATCAATACTAACATTTATATTTGAATTAAATGAATGATTAGAATTAGTTTGTGTATTATTTAAATTTTCTCCTGATAAGTAAGAAATCTCTTTAGCTATGCCAGATATATAATGAAGATGATTTCTATTTGCAGTTATAGATAAATCTATTATATAGTCTTCTTTTATTAAATATTCTAATAAATTACAATTTTTTTCTAAAATAATTTCATTTTTATCTATATGAGTTAATCCAAATTCTCCCCAAGAACATAACATACCACTACTAATAAAACCACGAATATTTCTTTTAATAATTTTTATACCTGATGGCAATATAGTTTCTTCTAATGCAAGTATTGTATACATATTCTCTTTAATATTAGGAGAACCACATATAACTTCTTTTTTTTTTATTATTTTATCTATTTCATATTCCACCTCACAAATATTTAACCGATCACTATTTTTATGGGGTGTAATTGTTAAAATTTTAGCAACTACGAAACCTTTACCACCTATTTGTTTTATAGATTCTACTTCTATACCTAAATGTTCTAAATATTTAACAATATTACTAGCACTTAAAAAATCATTTACAAAATGACTTTTTAGCCAATTTAATGTTAATTTCATATAATTATATTATATCGATAAATGTTAATTATATCAATAATTAATATTTTAAGGTACCACTAGAAGATATATTAAATACATGATATAATATTCTCTATGAGTTTAACAAAATTATCTATTAGTTTTTATTTTTTCTTTTTTCTACAAATTATGTCTATATTTTTACCTTTTATAGAGGATAAAAAATTATTAATGGAGGTTTTATCTATTTTTATCTTCACTAATTTTATGAATTCTAATTTACTAGAAAAAATAAAAACTAAAAATAATTATATTTTTTATATATTTATATTTTTAATCTTTACAATTTCTAATATGTTATTTTTCTCATTTTATAAATATATTACTTTAACATTATGTATTTTATCATATTATTTTATAAGTTATATAATGAAATTTGTTTTTTCCAATACATCTAAAGATAAAATTAATATTTGCATGTCATTATTATTGATTTTTTTAGGAAGTTTTAGGGGATTATATTATAGTTCTAATTCCATATATACAATAGGATTGTTTTGTATAGGTTTAAGTACAATGCCCTTAAATTTTTTTTTATCCTTTACACGTAGTTATTATAATGATTTAGGAATTTATATAAACTGGACATCTATTTTGTCACATTTTATAACAATTATATTTCTAATTTTTTGTGGAAGAACTATTTCCATAAATAACTTTTACAAAATAAATTTAATAATTTCTTTTATTAATTTAATTATAATATTATTATCAACTTTCCCAAAGTATTTGGAAATATCTGAAAAAAATTTAAAAATAAATAAAGATTTAATATATACTATTTTTGTTTTTATTATATCTATGATTTTTTTAAGTTATGGAAATATTCAAATATCATCTAATATTAATAACAAAAATTTATTAATTTATATGTTTGTGGGGAAAATTGCTGGTGCTATATGGTTTTTATATAGCTTTAAAGGAGATTTTAAAAAAAGCAATGATCAGTTATTAAAAATATCTTTTAATTTAATTTTAATATATATATCACAATTAAAATTATATTCTGTATTTTTTATTTTTATTATTTATTTTTTAATGGGTTTGTTAGAAGTAGTAGGTGGTTTTTTATTACCTGTATATATATTAAATTACACACCTAATTATGTCATTCCTACAATAGGTTTTTGTAATATTGCAACTTTTATGATTAATTTTATATTAACAAAAATAATATGTTAAAATTATAATATGGATTATTATAAAGATCTTAATTATTGTGAAGATATTTTAAATAATTTAGATAAATATATTAATAAAGATAATCTTAATAAAAGATTAATACTATTAAGAAATACTCTTGAAAAAGAAGAGTGGCAGAAAAATTCTAATAAAATTCATGAAGAAATAAAAAACATTACAGATAATTTAGATAAGTATCAGGATATTATAAATAAATTTAATAATATAAAAGAATTATTAGAATTAAAAGATGATAATTTATTAGAAATATTAATAAAAGAAATAAAATCATATAAAGAAGAATTAGATAAATATTTTATGGATTTACTTCTTACGAAAGAAGAACAAAATAATTGTTTTTTAGAAATTCAAAGTGGTAAAGGAGGTGTTGACGCGGAAGATTTAGCACATGTTTTATTAAAAACATATCAAAAATGGACGGAAAAAACACAACGTAAGTATGAAATTTTAGATATATCTTATACGGATTGTGGTTTAAAATTTGCACTTCTTAAAATTATAGGAAAAAATAGTTTGGGATTATTAAAATCAGAAAAAGGAACTCATAGGTTTGTACGTTACTCACCTTTTAACGCATTAGAAAAGCGTCAAACAAGTTTTGTATCCGTAAATGTATATGGTATTGTGGAAAAAAATAAAGTAATTATTAAAAATAAAGATTTAATGATAGATACTTATAAATCTTCTAGTGCTGGTGGTCAACATGTAAATAAAACTGACAGTGCCGTAAGAATTCTTCATGTTCCTTCAGGGATTGTAGTGAGTTGTCAAAATCAACGTTCACAATTAGAAAATAAAAATACAGCTTTAGAAATTCTACAAATTCGACTAAATGAAAAAGAAGAAGAAAAATTAAATTTAGAAAAGGAAAAAACTTTTCAAAATAAAAATAATATTAGTTGGGGTTCTCAAATTAGATCTTACACTCTAAATCCCTACAAACTAATTAAAGATCTTCGGAGTAATTTAGAAATATCTAATGTTAACGTAACAAATTTTTTAGAAGGAAATATTAATGAGTTTTTATATAAAAATTTATTATTTTTTAAAAAAAATTATTAATATATTTTTTAAATTATTTATTATTAATTATTAGGTTATAAGAATTATTAATTTCTTCTTGATATTTATATATATTTTCATAACAATTTGTTAATTTTTTTTCTAATAATTCTTTATTTAATTCACCATTAAAGTTTTTCAAATCACTTTTACTAAATCCATATGCCCGTAAAATATCAAATAATGATATTTTTTTAAAAATAGACTTAACAAAGTTTTGAATTTTTTGATAACCATTAATGTAGGAAATATTATTCTTAAAAATTAATATATATAATAATTCTGAGGGAAATTTGATATTTTCTTTAATAATAATAGCATGAATATTTTCTTCTCCTAAACCTTTAAAATTTAACATTCTAGAAAAATATAATAATAGATCTTTTATAACACCAATACAATATTTATTACTACAAAGATAATTAATATTATTTTCTTTGATGGAAAAATTACAAACGATACATTTATATAAAATTAATAAAAATTTTTTCTTTACAACTTCTTTTATTTGAGGGGCGGTCCCACCTACACGCTCGATGATAATTTCACTTCCTATATTAATTTTGTTATCATGTAAATATTTTTTATTATATAAATATATACTATTTATTTTTGCTCCATCAATAATAATTTCATTAATTTTACAAATAGGAATAATTTTATAAGTACGCGTTACCTGCCATTTTATAGCTATAACTTTAACTTTATACTGAGATTGAGAAAATTTATAAGCTATTAAAGCTCTTGGATATCTGTTAGTTGTATTTAAGTTTTTAATAACTTCTAAATTGTTAGGTTTAATTACAATACCATCTATTTGATAAGAATAAGTATTTTGTAAAAATAATTTAGTTTTTTCTTTAATCTTATCAATATTATCACAATATACATATGGTAAATTTTTAAATCCATAATCTTTTAAGATTTTATGATTTTCTTCTTGTGTACTTACAAATTTTAAATCCGTATAATAGGGAAAAAATTTTAAATATTTTATATATTCATGGGTTTTTTGTCTTAAAATCCCCCCCACACAATTACGACAAGTTTGAAAAAGTTTTAAATTTAGTTTTTTTCGTTGATTATTAATAGTTAAAAAATCTTCCTGATTAATATATACTTCACCTCTAATATTTATGATATTTTTATTGTTTATTTTTAAGGGAATATCCATTGCAACTATTATATTAGTAACATCTTCACCTTCATGTCCATTACCTCTTAATAATGCTTCTTTTAAAATAAAATTTTCATAGACAATAGATAAAGATATACCATCAATTTTTGCTTCTAATAATACTGGTAATAATTTATATTTATTGATATGATTAATAATATCAATAATATTATAGGAATTTTTTAATGATAACATAGGTGATAAATGTTTTTTAACTTCCAATATATTATCATCCGAAAAACCTACATAATTATTAGGGGAAATACTCATAATCAAATCAGGATATTTAATCTCTAAATCTTCGAGTTCTTTTTTTAATTTATCATATTCTATATCTGTTACTACAGAAATATTTTTAAGATAGTACATAAAATCACAGTATCTTAAAAAATATACAAGTTCTTTTAGACGTTTTTTGTCGTCTTCTTCCATTAATTATTTACCTGTAGATCCAAAACCACCTTGATTACGGACGGTTTTATCTAGCATATCTCTAATTTCTATTTCTGGTCTTAAAAGACTATTAAATACAATTTGTGCAATTCTTTCATTAGTTTTAATTACTATATCTTCTTTGGATAAGTTAAAAAATTTAACAATAACTTCTTGACCATTATCTTGAAAATCAAAATGATTTGTAAGTATAATTAATCCTTTTTTACCTAAACTTGACCTAGAACGAATCTCTGCAATAATTCTATTATGAGGTAAAAATAATTTTACACCTGTAGAAACTTCTCCAAAAGAATTACTACTAATTGTAATATCCTGTAAAGAAAAAAGATCTAAACCCGCAGAACCTTCAGTAGCATATGAGGGTAAAATAGCATTTTCCATTAAATCTACATTAACTTTAAGAGGTTCTCTTTTTTGTGTACCAAAACCTTTTTTATCTCTATTATTACTAAATTTATTATCATTAGAAAAATTCCTATTATTCCTATTAAAATTTCTTCTATTATTTCCACCTTCATAGCGGTTATTTTTATTTTCATTTTCATTGTTTTTATACCACATTTTTGTTCCTTTCACATTCTATTTTTTTTTGGTGTTCTATTAATAATAATTCACCTACTAGATTTTGTTCTTCTATAACTATATCTTTATTACTTAAATTAAAGAAAATGATTTTAATTTCACCCCTATAATCCACATCAATTGTAGCAGGTTTATTTACTACTAACAATGGTAGTTGAAAATTTTTTGGAGATACTAAATCAATACGACACTTTTTATTAACACTCATACAAACACCCGTTGCCACTACGCATAAACTTTTACTATTTATGATAACTTTTTCACGAGAAAATAAAGATATAGATGAAGTATTTTTACTTAAATACCTAGGAGGTTTACTATTTGCTAATAATTTTACTTTTATAATATCTTGAAGTTTAGTATTTTTTTTCTCAAATTTTTTAAATGTCATAAGATACATCATCCCAACTAGATACTGAACTTTCTGTTACTTTTTGATAGTTTGTAGCAACCCCCGTAAAAAAATTTCTAATTTCTACTCCAATCGCCGCATCCACCCAGGGTAGAGGATTATCTTTTATAGAAAATTTAGGTTCTAATCCCAAATCTATTAGTCGTCTATTAAAAATATAACGAATATATTCCTTGATTTCTTCTTTTGTTAAACCTTGTAAATCACCATTTTGAAAACAAAAGTCTATAAACTTCATTTCATTTTCAATAATTAATTCTCCTTCTTCTAAAATACGTTTATGAATATATTCTAAATCTATACTAATTTTTAATTCTTTTAATTCTTTTAAGTATTGTTTATATAAAGTAATCACACCTTGACAGTGAATACTTTCATCTCTTATAGAAAAAGCAACAATTTGACCAACTCCCTTCAAAAGAGATCGTAATCCTAATTCTGGTCTTCTTTTAGAAAAATATAATAAAATTGCAAATGATCCGAATAATACAACACCTTCTATAAAACCTGATACAACCGCTAAATTAATAGCTATATCCTCATAAGATGCATCTTTAAAATTTTGCATATACTCATATTTATCTTGTATTTCCTTATATTCCATAAATTCTTTTTCAAAAGAATGGTTATCATATATACCTAAAGCAATAGGTAGGCTACGATAAGCTTTCACATGTATTGTTTCCATATTTGCAAAACTTAATAACATCATACGTATTTCTATTGCCTGAAAATGAGGTAAATATAAATTTACATAAACGGCTCCCACTTCTTCATCCATTTTTGTAAAAGCACCTAATATACGATTAACCACTCCTTTTTCATATTCCGTAAGTTGTTTATAATCTACTAAATCTAAATCTAATGACACCTCTTCTGGTAGCCAAAAAACTGACGATTGAACTTCATGGAAAGACCAGGCCCATGGATATTTTAAAGGATCTAAAAGTATACGTTTTTCAAACATAGGTATTTGTATTTTATTTAACATATGAATATATTATAATCTTTTTTTCTTTAAATAAATAAAGAACTAAAAAATATTTCTATATAAAAAATAATAATATTTATATATAATGTAAATATGAAAGAAGTAAATTCTATAAAAAAACCACCTATATTACGATTTGCACCATCACCTACAGGTCCTATGCATATTGGAAATTTAAGAACAGCATTGTTTAATTATTTATTTGCTAAAAATAATGGTGGTAAATTTTTTTTACGTATAGAAGATACGGACTTAGAAAGATCAAAAATAGAATATGAAAAAATAATTAAAGACATATTAGAATGGATGAAAATAGACTATGAACCTTTAGTTTTACGTCAATCAGAAAGAATAAAAATTTATCAAAATATTGCTTTAGAATTATATAAAAAAGATAAAGCCTATTATTGTAAATGTGATTTTTTAATAGAAGAAAAAAAAGATTATAATTTTTCACTTTGTTATTGTAAAAATGAAAAATATAAAAATGGTGTTTTACGTTATAAAGTTCCTAAAAACATAAATATATCCTTTGAAGATTTAGTATTAAAAAAAAACATTACTGTCAACACAAATACAATTGAAGATTTTGCTTTATTAAGATCTAATTCTATACCCACCTATAATTTAACGGTAGTTGTAGATGATATAGAATTAAATATTACAGATGTTTTGAGAGGTAATGAGCATATATATAACACACCAAAACAAATTTTGTTATATAAAGAATTAGAGAAAAAACCACCAAATTTTGGGCATTTCCCCATGATCTTTGGTGATGATAAAAAAAAACTCTCTAAAAGAAATGGTAGTGTAAGTGTACTTGAATATAAAAATAAAGGATTTTTACAGGAAGCGTTGTTTAATTTTTTAATTCGTCTTGGATGGGGTTATAAAAATAAAGAAATTTTTTCTTTACAAGAAGCTATTAATCTATTTAATATAGAAAAAATTTCTAAATCACCAGCAATTTTTGATGAAAAAAAACTTCAATATTTAGGAAATTATTACTTAAAAAATAATTATAAAGATTATATAAATTTAATAGTTGATAATTTTGAAAACCTAAAAAATCCTTCTCTTTTTATAAAAATTATTGAAGAATTTAGTAAAAGATATAGTAATATAAGTGCATTAAAAAATTCCCTTAAATTTATTTTTGAAGAACCTATTTTAAAAAAAGAAAATCTTGATATTATTCATAAAAATTCTCAAATTTTAAAAGATATAATTCATCTTTTAGAAAATATAGATGAAAAAAAAGAAAATCTACAAGAGAAATTAATGGAATTACATAAACAAAATAATTGTTTACTTATAATACGTATTGCTTTAACAAATCAAGAAATTTCTCCACCTTTATGGGATGTATTATCATATATTGGTAAGGAAGAATTAATAAGAAGACTCACAAAATACTTACATTAAAATATCTACGATATAATATATTTAATTTTATGTATATTAACACTTTTTTAATGTTATAAGTATATATTTAAAAGGCATAATAACATATATTAGTCTTGTAGAGTTGTGTTTTTATGCTATCTATAGTAATTTTCATCAATTATATATTTTTGAATAAAATCTTCAATTGTTAAAATAATATTTTTATCCTTTAACCTCAAAGTAATCGTATTATTTGTTGCTTCTTTATTACCAATTATTATTATATAAGGTATTTTATCCTGTAATGCTTTTTTTATCTTATTGTTCATATGTTCTTCAGAATTATTTACATTTATTCTTATATTATTTTTTTTTAATTTATCTATAACTTTTTGGGAATAGCTACTATTCTCTAAAGAAATAATAGATACAGTGATAGGTGATAACCAAATAGGTAAATTACCTTCATAATATTCTATTAAGAATCCTATAAATCTTTCTAAAGAACCTAATACTGCTCTATGTAAGACAATAGGATAAGTAGGTGTGTTTTGAGGGTTAATATAAGTAATATCAAGTTTTTTTGGAAGAAAAAAATCTATTTGTATAGTACCTAGTGTAAATTTTTTTGTAATTCTTATTTCTAATTTAGGACCATAAAAAGCTCCATCTCCTTTTTCTAAAATATATGGAATATTTGCATTTTCTAAATATTCCTGAAGGAGATTTTCTGCTTTTTCCCATAAAACATCATCACCAATACTCTCTTCTGGGCGTGTTGTTAAATATACTTCATAGGAATTAAAACCAAAATCTCCATAAATAGTATTCAACATTTCAAAAAATAACTTTAGTTCTTTGGGAATATCTTCAATTTCTAAAAAAATATGTCCATCATCAATATGAAAACCTCTACATCTTTTTAATCCCTGCAATCCACCTACATCTTCTTTTCGATGTACATAACCTATTTCACCTATACGTAAAGGAAGTTGTTTGTAGGATAAAGATAAATGATTAAATATTTCCATATGAGCAGGACAGTTCATGGGTTTAATAATTTCTCCTTCTTCTGTAATAAATATATTATCTTTATATTTATCCATATGACCTGTTTTTTCCCACATTTGTGATTGAAATATAATAGGTGTTTTGACAATATAATAGTCATTTTTTTCATATTGATTTTCTAAATATCTTATAATTCTATTAAATAAAAGTGCTCCATTTTTTAAAAACAATACATTACCTTTACTAATAGGTATTTGACAAAAAAAATTTAATTTATCATTTAAATTTCTATGATCATTTGCTATTTTTTGTTGAAGTTCATCACAATATATTTTTAAATCTTCTTCTTTTTCAAAACAACATAGTGTTAATCTTTGACAAAAAACAGAATCTTTTTTTACTTCTGATATATTCAGAATCTTAAATTTTATATGTTGAATATTAGAATTTTCTTGTAATTTTTTATTAATTTCTGTTTCTATTTGTAAAAAATCTTTAGAGGAAATATTTTTATTAGATAGAAAATCTATAAATATATCTTCATTATCATTAATAATGATTTCTTTTAATTCTATATCATCTTTTTGATACATTTCTTTTATGATTTCAAAAACAAAACTACAAAATAATTCTTTAATTTGCATCTTAATTTAATAATAACACAATATTGTTTTAGTTTAAAGAAGCCTAAATATTTATATTTTTTTATTAATAATTAAAATAAAATTAAAATATGATACATTTACAAATTAATATATCTTACATGGGATTTGTAATTTTTTTAGGAATAATTATATTTATAATGCTATTCTTTAAAAAAATTTTTTAGCTGTAAAATAAAATATGTTAAAATAAAATAATGGATAGATATACACATATATATCGATTAGAAAAACAAAAAAAACAACGTTTGAGAAAATACCTACCTGATCATTTAGTAGATTATGCTTATAAGAACTATAGTCAATATCTTATAAATGGTTTAAAAAAAAATTTTTTATTATCAAAGATTTTAAAGGAAAAATATTTTTGGAAAAGTAAATTTAAAACTACAAATAAAACATTAGATCCTAGACCTGAAACAGAAATAATTATAGAAGAATGTTTAAAAAAATATAAAAATGATCCTAGAAAATTAAAAACTCTTGATTTATGTTCAGGTACAGGATGTATAGGTATTAGTTTACAAAATGAAATCAATACTCATGTTACTTTTACGGACATTAGCAAAGATGCTTTAAAAGTTTGTAAATATAATGTGCGTATTCATAAAAATTTTTCTAAATCTCAATTTTTTCTTTCAGATATGTTTTTAAATCTTCCTAATAAAAAATATAATATTTGTGTCTCTAATCCTCCTTATTTAACAAAAGAAGAAGTGGAAAATAATGATTTTTTAAGACAAGATCCTTATATATCTTTATATGGAGGTCATGACGGTTTAGAGTTTTATAGAATAATTTCTGAAAATTTAAAAGAATACATAACCGAATATGCATTTATAGAAATATGTTCACAAAAATTAGAAAAAACATTAAATATTTTTAAAAATAAATTTCAAAATATAGAAGTTATAAGAGATCTAAACAACTTACCTAGAGTAATAATAATCAAAATTTAATTTATTTTGTTACAATATTTAAAATTTAATTTATTTTGTTACAATATTGTTTTTGATACAAACATATAATATAAATCAATAAATTTAAATTGAAGGGATTTTTTATAAAATTTTTTATAAAAAAAAATTTATATATTTTCCAATAAATCCGTAGTATTAAATTTTAATGTAATAACTCTAAAAGATTATAACTAAAAATACATATTGATTTCAAGTTATAAAAAATAGTAATATAAATAAACTGTATAAGGAGTTCTATAAATGAAATGTAAGAAATATAAATATGTTATTGAAATTGATGAAAGCAGGGATAAATTATTAAGTGATTTAAGTAAATTTATGTTAAATGCTAGTTATAAAAAAAAAAAATATAATAATTTTCAAGAATTATTTGCAAATGTTGCGAGTAGTTATGGAGATGATGAAAAACATGCACAAAGATTGTATGATTATATTAGTAACTTGCATTTTATGCCTGCTACACCCATACTTGCAAATGGTTGCTTTGCTAATGATGATAATAATTCCGTTAACTTACCTATTTCTTGTTTTTGTAATAGTAGTGAGAATAACAAGGAAGATATACAACGTATTATGAAAGAAACAATGACGGTATCTTCTGCGGATGGAGGTTTAGGAACTTTATGGTCAAAATTTACACCTATCGGAGATAATTTAGAAGGTGGTTTATCATATGGAATATTCCCTTATATTAAAACTCAAGGACTTTTAACAAGATATTTTGGAGGATCTGCTCGAGAATTTGGTAGTGTGTGTAATTATTTAGATATTGATCATCCTCAAGTAGAACATTTTATTAATATGCGTAAACCTAATGCTACAATTGATGAAGAATCAAAAATTCCTCGTCATATTCATCATGGTTTAATAATTACTAATGATTTTATAGATGCCGTAAAAAAAAATGATAAATGGGAATTAAAATTTAATGGAAAAATACACAAAACAGTTGATGCACGTTCAATATGGAGACAAATTATTAATACACGTATTGAAACCGGTGAACCATTTTTAATATTCATAGATAATGTAAATAAAAAACTACCTTCATATATGAAAAAACTTGATCTAAAAGTAGAAATGTCAAATTTATGTACGGAAATTGTACTACCAACTGGTATTGATCATTTAGGTAATCAAAGAACCTCCGTTTGTTGTTTAAGTTCCGTAAATTTAGAATATTATCACATATGGAAGGATAATCCTTTATTCATAGAAGATATTTGTAGATTTTTAGATAATGTTTTAGAAGATTTTCAAAAAAGAGCACCTACATCTTTAAAATCTGCTGTATATGCATCAAAAAGTGATAGGGCAATAGGTATTGGCGCTTTTGGTTTAAGTTTGTTATTTCAAAAAAATGATATTTCTTTTGAAAGTGATGAAGCAAAAAAATTAAATATAGAAATTTTTCAACATATAAAAGAAAAAGCTTTAGAGGCTTCTAAAAAACTTGGTATAGAACGTGGTCCTTGTGAAGATGCAAAAGAAATGGGAGAAATATATCGTAATTCTCATTTACTAGCTATAAAACCAGATGCCTGTACAGCTTTAATATGTAATTCTTCTCCAAATGTAGAACCAATAATGGCTGGCTGTGTATCAAAAAATAAAGATGGTAGTTTTGAAATTTTAAACCCCGTTTTAGAAAATTTATTAAAAAATAAAGGTGTTTATAATGAATCTATCAAACAACAAATTATTTCTACAGGTTCTGTTCAGAATTTATCAATTTTAAACCAAAAAGAAAAAGAAATATTTAAAAATGCTTTTGAAGTGTCTCAAAAAAAAATTATTGAATATGCAATAGATAGAAGTGATTTTATATGTCAAGCACAATCCATTAACTTGTTTTTTAATTTACCTATTAATGCTCAAGAAATAAATGAAATACATCTTATGGCTGCTCAAAATTTAAAGTCTCTTTACTATCTACGTACTCATTCTCAAAACATTAAAATTGAAGATACATATACATCAAAGGAAAATAAAATGAGCAATTATATTCTTGATAAAAATCAAAAAATAAACTCGAGTGTTTCTTTTAAGAGTTCTAGAGAAAAAAATAATTATAATTGTATAAATTGTGATTAAGTTAAAGAAATAGAAAAAAATCATTTATAATTAAAATATTATGAATATAAAAATTATAAATATTAAAAAAATTTTTTTTATTATTTTTTGTACATATTACGAAACAACCAATCAAACAAAATTGCATAAAAATAATACTAAAGATAAAGAATCAAATTTTGTGAAAGAAAATAAAAATAATATTAAAAAAATTTTAAAAAATGACTATCATTTAGATATAGAAGATATAAAAGAAGAAAAAATATTAAAAAGTTTATTTCAAATATTAAGCTCAAGCTCACAAGAAGTGGAGGAATATATTTTATCAGATCAAAGAATCAAAGATATTATATATCAAATACAAGAAATAAATAATTTATTAGAAAATAACAAAAATTTAATAAATAACAAAAATTTAATAAATGATTTATCAAATTATCTAAATTTATTGGTACTTTACAATGATTTTGATTCTGTTTTCCTAAAGGATATCAATGTATTAAATATGACTTTTGCTTTTGATATTGATATTGATATTGATAAATATTTTTTTCGTCAATTAGATGTTGTAGAAAAATTATCGTTTTCGTCAAAAATAATAAATTTAGTAAAAAAAGAATACTTAAAATTTAATGATAATAAAGAAATAGTATTAGATTTGAAAAAAATAAATATTACATTTCCCACAAACACAAAAATAAAATCAATAATACAAAAAATATTTGATGAATTTATAAAACCTCAATTTCAACAAAACATAATCGAAAATTTATTTTTACATGCAAATTCATTATTATATGATGTAAAAAATCAAAAAATCAGATCAGACACAAATAATCAAAAAATCACATCAGACACAAATTACCCAAAAATACAAGTATCCAATTTCCTACAAGAGATATTTAAAAAAGAAATACTTAAAAAAAATCAAGATTATCTTGTTAATATTTTATCAAAATCTTTTAAAATAGATAAAATAGATAAAATAGATAAAATTAATGATTTAATTTTTGAAATAAAAATTATTTCACAAGAAATTAATGATATAAACTTATCAAGTTTAATTCTTTCAGAAGATAAAGAAAATAATTTTATAGATAATGTATTTATAGATAATGTACAAAAAATAAATAATTTATTATATCCAAATTTTCATCAATTGTTAATTGATGAAAAACAAGAAAAAGCATTTAATACACTACAAAATGTTTTAGAATTTATAAAAGATCAATTTGATTTATTTAATAAAACATCACCGATTATAAATAATGTAAATAATTTAAAAATAATAAATAAAGAAAAATATGAAGATATTCTTATAACATCACTCATTAAATTAGGTTTGTTAGAAGAAAATAAACTTGATAAAGATAAACTCCAAGCATTATATACTTATGATAGATTATCACTACTAAAAGAAGTAATAGAAGGAATAAGTAATATAAATGATAATCAATACTTCAAATATGACAATGAAAAAGGAAAAATAATTTTACAAGATCTATCTTCAGAAGAAAAACAAGAAATAAAAGAAGCATATGATAACACTCAGCAATTTATAAACGATGTATATAAATTCATAAAAAACAACGATAAACCAGGAGTAGAAGAATCAGTAGAAAACAAACCACAACAAACAGGAGGAGAACCAGTACCAGTAGAAGAAAAAAAAGAAGAAGAAACATTATTATATGAATACAAACATATAGGTATAGTATTGATAATAATAATATT
>MDLE01000006.1 GCA_001730065.1 Rickettsiales bacterium (ex Bugula neritina AB1) | reverse complement strand
CCCTTTTTGTTTCATTAGATAGTACTGCTATTGGATAAATTTCTACTTCTGTTTTTTTATTATATATTACTGATATTTTTTGTAGAGGAAGTAGGAAGTAATTGATGGTGCAGTAATAATTACTTTCTTGGAATGGTACTTCTATTAGATGATTTTCCCTTTTTGTTTCATTAGATAGTACTGCTATTGGATAAATTTCTACTTCTGTTTTTTTATTATATATTACTGATATTTTTTGTAGAGGAAGTAGGAAGTAATTGATGGTGCAGTAATAATTACTTTCTTGGAATGGTACTTCTATTAGATGATTTTCCCTTTTTGTTTCATTAGATAGTACTGCTATTGGATAAATTTCTACTTCTGTTTTTTTATTATATATTACTGATATTTTTTGTAGAGGAAGTAGGAAGTAATTGATGGTGCAGTAATAATTACTTTCTTGGAATGGTACTTCTATTAGATGATTTTCCCTTTTTGTTTCATTAGATAGTAATGCTATTAGATAAATTTCTCCTTCTGTTTTATTAGATAGTAATTCTATTTGTCGAGGAGATGGGAAGTAATTGATGGTGCAGTAATAATTACTTTCTTGGAATGGTACTTCTATTAGATGATTTTCCCTTTTTGTTTCATTAGATAGTAATGCTATTAGATAAATTTCTCCTTCTGTTTTATTAGATAGTAATTTTATTTGTAGAGGAAATGGGAAGTAATTGATGGTGCAGTAATAATTACTTTCTTGGAATGGTACTTCTATTAGATGATTTTCCCTTTTTGTTTCATTAGATAGTAATGCTATTAGATAAATTTTTCCTTCTGTTTTATTAGATAGTACTTTTATTTGTAGAGGAAATGGGAAGTAATTGATGGTGCAGTAATAATTACTTTCTTGGAATGGTACTTCTATTAGATGATTTTCCCTTTTTGTTTCATTAGATAGTACTGCTATTGGATAAATTTCTACTTCTGTTTTCACAGAAAAAAAAATAATAGTATTAAATAAAAAAATGTTTTTAACATTCATAATTGAACTTAATTATAGCACAAATTTATTATGATAACAAAATATTTTATGTATTTAGTACTTCATATAATATTAATTATACAATATATATTTCATATATTCACATTTTTCTTCAAATATATAATCATGTTGTATCTTTTTATTAAAAAATGTTTTTTGTTGTTTAGAATACTTTAAAGTTTTCTGGATTATTTTATTAAAAGCATCTTCAAAAGATATTTCAAAATTTATATATTTAATAATATCATCGTAACCTATAATTCTAGAAAATTTTTTATGATATTTTACAATCTTTGCTTCTTTTATCATTAAAAAAAAATTTTTTTTTAAACGTTCTGTAATATAAGTAATTAAAGTTTCTTTGTTAGGTTTTAGATAAATATTAATCATATCTTTTTTCAAAATTAAAGGTGCAGATGTTCTATTATTTATACTATATCCATATTTTAAGAAAAAATTTAAATGTCTATCAATACGATAATGATCATTTTTATGAATTTTGACATTACCCTCTAAAGACTGAAGAAGTTGAAATTTTTCCTCATATGTTTTGTTAGGATCAATAATTTGTGAACAATTATGAGATTTATCTTTACTAATTCCCTGTAATGCACAAAACAAATAAAAACCTGTCCCTCCTACTAAAATTATAGTTCTATTTTTATAAGTATCTATAATAGATTTTAATCTTTCTAAAAAATCACCACAACTAAAATTTTCTTCTGGTTCTAAAAAATTAAATAAAAAATCTCTATTTTCTACTAAATCTATAGGGCACATAGTAAAACTATGAAGATGATTACGAAACTGACAACTATCAAAATTAACAATAATACCGTTGGTTTTATTGGCTATTTCTATTCCTAAATCTGTTTTTCCACTAGCGGTAGGTCCATAAATACTTATAAATTTTTTCATAAAAAATTATCATATATCATACCCGGACGGAGAAGGATTCGAACCTCCGATACATTTCTGTATACATGATTTCCAATCATGCGCTTTCGGCCACTCAGCCACCCGTCCTATATATTTTATTTTAGCATAATAATTAAAAATATATAATACCTGAAGATAATACATTAGAAGAATTTTGATGTGCTTTGACTAAATTTGTTTTATACTCAGGAATTAAAACATAATCTAAAAATAAGTTTTCTTTAAAACCACCTCTTAGTTGGTTTTTTTTATTCATTGTTTCTTCTATATCTTTTAAATTAATATTACTACGTTTTAGAATTTCTAATATAACAATATAAAGATCCGCCAATTCTTCCTTTAATTCTTCATAATTTTTTGCATCATTTACTTCTTGGGCTTCTTCTAATAATTTTTTCTTTAAGGATTCAAAAAATTGATTATTATCTTGTGCAAAAAGATAATACTTCATGGAATCTTTTTCCATTAGTTGAGGTGTTAAATCCCTTACTGCTTTTCTTAAAACAAATTTATAATACCATTGTCCATACATTATATATAATTATACATTTTAATCCTACAAAAACCATGTTAGAATTTAATGTATATGATAGATTTAAAAGCGTTTACACCTTATATTTCGGAAAAAGCAATGGATTTACATTATAATTATCACTATAAAGGGTATAAAAAAAAAACTCAAGAATTGTATTCTAAATATAAATCCAATGACAATATTTTAGATATTGTACGTATTAGTTATATAGAAAAAAATAATGATTTATTTAATAATAGTAGTCAAGTATTTAACCATGAAATGTTTTTTAAAAGTCTTAATCCTTCTAAAAAAATTGAAGAAAAACATGAAATGTATATTATAAAACATTTCAAAAAATATGAACTATTTATGGAAGAGTTTATAAATAAAGGTATTAAACATTTTGCTAGTGGATGGATATGGTTATTAGAAGACGATGATAATAATGCATATATTACCACCACTAATAATAGTGATATTCCTTTAGGTTTATTATTTGGTAATCATAAATTTATTACCGTATGTGATTTATGGGAACATGTTTATTATCCTGATTATTTTAATAATCGTAGAAGTTTTTTAGAAAATTTTGTAAAATATTTAATTTTTTTACACATTTAAAAAATCTATATATTAATAAATTTTTCTTAATAATTTTAAATATTGTTTTGAAATTAAAGGAAATTTATCATATAATTTAGATTAAATATGAAATATACATCAAAGAACAAAGATAACAATAAAAAAAAAACTAAAATAAAAGTTGTACCTTATGTTATTCCTAAGGAAATTCAACAAATTTTAGTGGATAATGGATATGGTCAAATGTGTAGAAACACATCATTTGATAAATCTTCAAGAAAACAGCTTGAAAAAACTATAAAATTTTTGAGATTTATAGGGTTATATCCTTATTCAAATCTTCATTTTTATTCTATATAACGAATATATGTCAAAAGATACAGTATTTATAATTTTTAATAAATATAAAAAATTACAAGAAGAACTACAAAATTGTAATGATTATAAAAAAATTGGAGTAATTCAAAAAGATTTGTCGGATAATGAAAGTTTATATGAAAAAGTAAATGAATACATGGAAATATTATCATTAATGGAAATTACCCAAAAGAAAAATGACTATTATTATGAATTAGAGAAATGTATTAAAAATATTTCTATAGATATAGAGAATTTAATTATTTCTAAAAAAGCTGAAAGTTTTAATAAAAATATTGTTATGGAAGTACGTGCATGTGCAGGTGGTGATGAAGCCACTTTGTTTGTGGCAGATGTAGTACGTATGTATAAAAAATATGCGGAAATAATGAAATTCGAAACGGAAGATTTAAATTTTTCTACTAATGAATTTGGAGGTTTAAAAGAAAGTATTTTTAGTATAAAAGGCAAAGATGTATTAAAGTATTTTCAATTTGAAGCGGGTGTTCATCGTGTTCAAAGGGTACCAGAAACAGAAAAGAATGGACGTATTCAAACATCAACAATTGCTATATCTATTTTACCGGAAGAAGAAATGATAGATATTAATGTACAAGATAATGATTTAAAAATAGATGTATTTAGAGCTCGTGGTCCAGGTGGACAATCCGTTAATACTACAGATAGTGCTGTACGTGTTACCCATATTCCTACGGGTATTATAGTTCAACAACAGGATGAAAAATCTCAACATAAGAATAAAGAAAAAGCCATTAAAATTTTAAAAATGAGATTATTACAAATTGAACAAGATAAACAAAACAATGAACGTTTTCAAAAAAAAACATCTCAAATGGGAACAGGAGAACGTAGTGAAAAAATACGTACCTATAATTTTTTACAGGATCGTATTACAGATCATAGATATAATATTACTTTTCATAACTTACCAAAAATCCTAAATGGAGATTTAAGAGATTTTATTAATCGTATATTATTGGAGTCCCAAAAAATATAAATGATATTATATAAGTATATACTTTGTCCTATTTCTCAAAAAGTATTTTTTTTATTAAATCATTTTAATATTTCTACACAAGTTATATATATAAATAATAATAACGATTTTAAAAATATTAAAGAAATAATTGGTATATCACCTTTACCAGTTCTTGTAGAAGATAATATTTATTTAAAAGGTCCATTAATTAGTGATTACATTAATATGAAATATAAAGATTATCAAAAAACAATGGAAGAAAGATTTTTAGAAAATTTATTAGACGGTGGTTTTTATTATGAAGTATATAAAAATATTGTTTATGAAAAAACTTTTAAATATTTAGAATCCAGTAATATAACACCAAATACTATGAATATTCATCAAGGTATGAAATATTTAAAAAAATATTTAATCTTTTTTGAAGAATACTTACAAAAAAATAAAATAAATAATTTTTTTTACTTTAAAATATCTTTATTTTTTCATTTAATGTGTTTAGATTATTGTGGTGATATTAATTGGAATCAATATGAAGAAATAAAAAAATTTTATATTAGAATGAAATACAATACTTTTATAAGAGAAATTCTTAAAGAACGTATTAATAATTTATCTCCTCCCGTATATTATGAAATGATAAATTTTTAAATTATAAAAATTTATTAAAGTTTAAATATTTAATTTATGAATTAAAATCAAATTTATGATATATATAAAATTATATAGATATTAAAAATATTTTTTTAAGTTTGTTGTTTTTATATTGTTTTGATAGAGTTAAAAACTAAATCATTATAAAAATACACAATAACACTAAAAAAAATTTATTATAGAATAGAACAACAAATAGAAATATATTTAGAACCCTATTGATATAAAATAAATACCAAAAATATAAAAAAATAAAAATAACTAAAAGGAAAATAACAAAATCTAATAGAAAGAAAAAGTAAAAAAAACCAAAAACACACAACAAAAGTATCATCAATTTGAAACACAACAGGATACATTTGAATATAAATATATTTAAATGATGTATTATAAATAAATGTTATTACTATAATTATTATTTAGCTTTTTTTTATTCATTATATTAAAAATAGAAAGCTTATCTTCAATATTTCTATAAAATCATTAAAGTTGGAAATAATTTTTGGTATTTAAATTAATAAACCATAAAAGGAAAAACCAGAAATGAAGGATTTTATTTTAGTAAAAATATATAGTATAAATTAATATAGAATTTTATAATTTATTTAACACCTATACGCATAAAAGCAGATCTACTTTGAGAATTACTATCAATTTCTTCAGATGTAGGAGAAAATGTTTTGATATTTTTTAAATATATTTTAAAAAAATTTTTGATTATTTTATTTTCTATAGAATGAAATCCAATAAAAGCCATACAACCTCCTTTATTTAAAATATTAAAAGACTTTTCTAGTGTTTCTTGAAGAATAAATATTTCATTATTTGTATAAATACGTAGTGCCTGAAAACATCTAGATAAACTTTTATATAAGTTTTTATTTCCTACCACTTTATTAATAATATCTTTTAATTGAAACGTGGTACTTATATAATATTTTTGCCTTTCTTCTATAATACTTTTAGTAATTTTTTTCCAGTGTTTGTCTTCACTATATAAACGAAGAATTTCCTGTAATTTATATTCATTAATATTATTAATAATATGACTAATTTTACCTAATGATTTGATACCCATTTGCATATCAAGTTCTTCATTTCTTAAATAGGAAAAACCTCGATTAGATTTTAATTGCATTTGAGACAATCCTAAATCACTTAAAATAAAATCTATATTTTTAATATAATTATATTCATTTACATTTGAAGAAATATCATTAATATAAAAAAAACGATTTTGATATTCTTGCTGGAGATGATTAGCAAATTTTTTAGTGGTTATATCTCTATCAAATCCATAAACAATACTACTAGAATTATTTAAAATAATTTTTGTATGCCCACCTGCACCAAAAGTAAAATCTAAAGAAAACTTTGGAGATATTTCCTTTATTATTTCTGTGATTTCTGATTTTAAAACACAAATATGACTCATTTTAGAAACACTTTTTGGGACTTAAGAATTAATACCCATAAAAAATTACAAAACTCATCAAATATTAATAAGGGGTTATTTGTATCTGAATAAGTAATGTAAAAAATATTATTATCCTTAAAATTCATATTTATCATTATTCGAAATGCAGAAAATCTTGGTATTAATATAGAAAATGTTTTTATTTTTTGTTTTTTTTGCCATTCAAAGATAATATTTTTAATTTCTTCATCACTATAATTACAAATATTTACAATAGGAAAAGAAATATTATCCTCATTTAATAATTGATTATCTTGTAAGATTAAAATTTTTTGAGGTGAGTATTTTAAATAATTTTTTTTGTTAAAACTATTAAAATAAACCAAGTTATTTGTATGTTTTTTATTAGTAGGAATTAAATAACTTAAAAATGTAAATAAAACTAATCCCGTAAATAAGACTTTTAAAAAAATAACAAAAATATTCCAAACAAAAAAAAATATAATAATAAATAATATTAAATATATAAAATGTTGCATTAATAAGAATATTAGCATACTTATTTTTATTTATGTATAATCATCATTAAATGGACAATAAAATTAAAAAATATATATATCTTTTATTAATATGGTTGATACAACTATCATTTAAGTTGATTTTTTTAAAACATATATATAATCTCTCTATAAATTGTAATATTATAAAATGCTTAACAACGATAATGATATTTATATTACTAGATATAATATACACACAAATGATGTTAAAATATCTAAATAATAATCAAATTCAAATTTCTAATTTATATATGTGGATAAAAGAAGAACGTTTTTTATTTCTATCTGTTTTAATACTTCTTTATCTTTTTTATCAAAATAAATCTTTATTTATTTATTCATGTATTTTTATATTATGTATAGGATTATTAAATAAGAAATATGCATATATAATCTATATTATATATATAATTACACATTTCACTTTAGAATTACTTATGTATAAAAATTTATCTATAACTTTTATAAATGATATAAATAATTTAAGAATTTTACATTTAATATTTTGGTGGCAAATGTACATTGTAAATTTTATATTAAAACTAAATAAATAAAACATTTTTTTTTATATTAAAAAATGCATCAAGAAAACCTAAAATAGTTAAAATTAAAACTAATGAAGGAACTGCTAAAATAATTAAACGAAATAATAAATGTACAACAATAAAATTTTCAACACCTACAACACTAATTATAAGAAAGTATAAAATATCTCTACCTACTAAAAAAAATACAAAACCACATCCAATTATAATTGATAGTAATATGTATGATATAAAATGTATTTTAAATATATAAAAAAATATCAATACTAAACTGAATAAAAATAATAACCAATACAAATAATATCGATGATTATCAATACTTAAAAACATTATTTTTATTTTACTTTTATCAATATAAGAAATAAAAATACCTGCTAATACCGTTAAATGAAATAAAATTATTCCTAAAGAAAATAATATCATACCTAAATTCCAACTTTGTAAAATAATATTTAAAAAACTAGAGAAATACATTTTATGAAATTGTTTTAAAATTATTCCACTATAATTATTTATAATTTTAATTTTATAGAAAATATTATAAAATAAAGTATTTTTTTTCATAACAAACATACTAAACAATTTTTGTAAGTCTACATAAATATTTATTGATAACATTAATAAAGATCCAAAAATTATCAATAAAACAACTATAATAATAAATTTATTACTAGAAAAATAATCATAAATTTTCTTGAAAAATAAAGAATATATAATAATCATAATTGTTTTAAAAATAAAAAACATTAATGTTTGTGTAAGAATATTATCTACTGTGATACTAAGTGTAAAAAAATTTTTGTTTAATAAATGTGTGATAAAAAAACTCTTATATTGATTACTTAGATAATAGGAAAATAATATTCCCGACACATAAGTAATTAAAGAAAAAGGAACAAAATACATTGATAATAAAAAAAAACAATCAAAACTATCATTATAACGTCCCCATACACCACCTATATAAGACACAAAACCTATAAATAAACTAAGTACATTCCAAAATAAAAAAGAAGAAAATATTTTACGACATTTCATATTAATAATTATTATAACAAAATCTTTAAAATAAAAAAAAATAGATTAATAAAAATGTTTATATTTTTTATAGATTTTTGTAGTATTATATACCCATATATGGAAAGAAAAGAAAAAATACATTGTAAAAGTTGTAATACCCGTTTTATTGTAAATAAATTAGAAATGACAATAAATTGTATAAAATGTAAAAAAAATATTAAAATTATAAATAATAATAACAACAAAAATAATAATAGTCATAAAATATTAACTAATTCACAAGTAATACCTAAAGAAAATTTTTTAGATATGTTTAAAGATCATATATGAATATTTACAAAAGATATTTTTTAATGTATAATAATTTTTAGAATATGAAAAAAACTTTAAGATTTATTGATAATAAATTATTATTTATTGTTATTACAACACCGTTTACTATAGGTAAGATAGGTAAGAAAAAAATAGAAAATAATCTAAATCCTCAAGTAGTTATGAATAAAAATAATACCATAGCTAAGAATACTAAATTTAAGAACACTAAATCACAAGAAAAAGAAAAAAAAAATAAAAATAAAATAAATGATAGTGTTAAAAAACATATGAGTGTTATAAGTTTAATGCAAACTAAGCTTCCACGTATTAATTCCTTTAGTAATAAATATATAAATTCTATTTTTTTAATATATTTAATAAAATATGGTCTATTGATTTATTCAGTTATTTCTCATAATAATAAAAATATTATAAATAATAGTTTTTTAGAATCATATATGAAATCTTCTTTACTCACTAATGCTCCAATAAAAAATAATTTAAAAATACCTTTATATATTTTGAATAGTTTTGTTATAATCGTTATAATATTCTGTTGGATTAGTAATAGTGTATCATTATTAAGTACATTGTTATCTTCAATATTAGTATTGATATTGTTTTCAATAGCTTTAATGAGTATTAATAATACTAGATTAAGAAATGGATTAAATGATCAAAACTTTTTTCAATATATTCCTTACTCTGTTTTATATGTTTTTGATATGATAATATTAAATTTCATTGGAATTAGTAAAAATAACAATTCAAAACCAAAAGTTCATATGAGTGGAATTTTTGAAAACAAAAAACTAAATGAAAAATTAAAAGAATATAATAATATTCTATTAGAAGAAGAGAAAGCTTCTCAAGAACTAGTATTTTAATTCAATAATAAATGTAATGTATATTGTAGGAATAGACCCAGGTTTATTATTTACGGGAGTTGCCGTAAGTTTTTTAGAAAATAATGAATATAAAATTGTATTTACAGAAGAAATTAATAGTAAAAAAAAAAAAGAAATATCTGATAGATTATTATATATATATAACTCAATTGAAATCATAATAGATAAATATCAACCTAAAATTTTATGTGTAGAACAAAGTTTTGTAAATATCAATCCTTCTACAAGTTTAAAATTAAATATGGTAGTAGGTAATATATTATTATTAGGAGCAAAAAAAAATATAGAAGTTAAGATATTTTCTCCTAATCAAATAAAAAAATTTATTACAGGTAGTGGTTTTGCTTCTAAAGAAAAAATAAAATTATTTATTCAAAGTCTTACTAATTATAAAACAAATAGTAGTCATATTAATGATGCAATTGCTTTAAGTATTTTAGGAAAATAAAAATTAATATATTTATAAAACAAAATTAATTTATTAATAATATATATAATGTATTATATTTGTAATGAAACATTATACAAAAATTTCCGCAAATGACAAAGAAAGTATACATTTTATTTCAAGTTTATTACAGGATAGTATTACTTGTAAGCTATGGATTATTTATAATAAACAACAAATTAAATTATTAATTAATCGAGTCTGTTGGGAAGAAAAAAATCATAAATCTGAACATAATCGTTTATTAAGTATTATTACTATAGATAATGTTAAAAATGCTAAAATTACTAGAATGTCTAGTAAAATAGAATTTTTTACAATACAATCTATTCATTGTGAAAAAAACAATCAAATTCGTATAAAATTTACTAATGGAACTTTATTAATTAAAGTTTTAAGTTTTAATATACATTTAAAAGATATTACAAATCAATGGTGTTCTTATCATAAATTTAATGAAAATATCAAAATAAATAATAAATATTTATAAATTAATTATAATATTTCTATTGTTTTTTTTTCATAAATAATATAAAATCTAAAATGTATTGGCTACATAGCTCAACCAGGTAGAGCTCCCGGCTTTTAACCGGATGGTTATGGGTTCGATTCCCATTGTCGCCACGCAAATAAAAAACAAAATTTTTTTACTTTTATTATTTTATAATTTATTTATATTATTAAATCCTTAAATTAAGATTTTAAAAAATATAGAAGCAATATAAAATATTATAGAATAATTCATTAAAATTAAATGAGCAGATGAGGGGAATCGAACCCCCGCTATAACCTTGGCAAGGTCATGTTCTACCACTAAACCACACCTGCATATTAAATATTTATAATTATAATCAAGTTTTTTAATTTTGTCAATATCATATTTTTTTAAAACATGTTATAATTTTTATATAATATATGACAAAAATACCAGAAGAACAAATAGAAAACTTACAAAAACAACTAGAAACATTTCAAATAGAAGATTATATCTTAAATCCGTATGAAAAAATTATTATCAAATCTATGTTAATAGAAATATTTTATACGGATAATTATTTGTTAAATAACTATCCAAACTGGAGAAAGTATATTGATAAAGAACTTGAACAGGAAAATTTATCTTTAAAAAATTTTGTAAATATTATCAATAACATATTGTATGAATATGAATCAAATATGTATTTTAATAATAATAAAGTCAATAATAATGAAAATGTTAAAGAATTCTTACCTACATTTAGTAATAATGATATTCTTACAGAACCTTCTAAAGAAGAAGTGAAAATTAATAATATAGATAAATGATAGTTGTAATTTCTGGTCCTCAAGGTGTTGGTAAAACAACAGTTATTGATAAAATTTTAAAACGTAATAGTAATTTTTCTTTATCTAAATCTTCCACTACAAGACCTATAAGGTCAAAAGAAAAAAATGGTGTAGAATATGATTTTTTATCTCTAAAACAATTTAATGAACTGGAATCTTTAGATTTTTTTATAGAAGTAATAGAATTTAATGGCAATAAATATGCAACACCTAGAAAAAATATAAAAGAAAATACAATTTTAAATGTTACCGCCTCTTCTATTGAAACATTTTTAAAAATACTTAATGGAAAAAATTTTATTACTATTTTTTTAACTGCTAGTTTGCAAGAAATTATACGTCGTTTAAATAATCGTGAAGATAAGGATATAAATAGTAAATTAAAAGAAATTAAACATCAGTTATCCTATAAGGATAAATTTCAATATACTATAGAGAATAATGATATTGATAGTACTGTAGAAAAAATAGAAAGAATTATGAAAAGTTAAATATGAGGTTCTTTTATTTTTATTTATTTTTATTGATAAATTTATATAGTACAGATATTAATAAACACGAAGAAGAAGTATTCATGAACTTTATATTGGAATCTTTTAAAAACACTCAAGATCAAAAAATTATAGAAGAACTATTAGAATCTAATAATGCTTTTTTTTTAATAGTATATAAACTTACTAAACATGTAAAATATGTAGAAGAAAATTCGGATCTATCAATAGTAATTGTAGGTTTTATAGATGATTCAAAATTGATAATTAACAATACATCATTAGTTTATATTCATAGTAATATTAGTTATGATGTTCCTTTAACAGAACAAAGAGTAAATTTTTTATTAGAAATAATTTATTTAACTACAAAAAATAATGAACAAAAAGTATTATTAGAATTTATGAAAGATCCCTTAATTAATATTATAAATAATCAGAAAAAATTTGAAAATGCCCCTATAAAATATGAACCAAAAATCTATTCCTCCAAAAAAAAACCAAGTATACAAAAAAACAAAACAAATTCTTCTCCTAAAAAAAAAACATCAGTAAAATCAAAACCTCCTCAAAAAAAATCAATAAAAAATAATCCTATAAAAAAACACTAACACTAATTTAATTCTATAAAAATATGATAAAATATTAAAAATGATACCTCAAGTTTATTTTAATAATGTTTTAAAAATTTTTGGAGAAATTTATTTTATTCAATTTTTATTTATCATTTTTACAATTAATTTTATAACCAAGAAAATTTTAAATAAAAATATTTCGATAAATACTCAAATAAACTATAAAAAAGAAGAATTATTAATAATAGAAAATAAAATTATATACACCAATCATCAATTAGAAGTTTTTTTAAATCAAGCAAATGAGGAAATTTCTAATACAAAAAAAAATATTTATATTTCTCATCATAAAAATATGGAAAATATGGAAAATAATTTAAAAAAAAATATAGATATATATTTAAAAAAATCTATTGATGAACTAAAAAATAAAAAAATTGTTATTTCTAAAGAAATATTAGAAGTTATGAAGGATATAAAATGAAAATAGAATTAATGGCTTTTTTTTTAAGTATTATAGTAATAATATATAATTTTATAGATACAATGAAAGGATTAAAAAAAAAATCTATAAGTGATTTAGAAAATAAATATAACAATATTAGTGATCAATTAGTAACTAAAAAAGAAGAATTAAATTTACTATTACAAGAATATAATAATATTGTAGATATAAAAGAAAAACAAAAAAATCAACTTATTATAGAAAAAAATCAATTAATAAATATTGAAGAAGTACAATCTTTATCTTTAGAAAAAGAGTATATATTAAAGAAAAAAAAAATTGATAAAAAAATACAATTATTATATAAAGAAAAATACTTTCAAGATCTAATAAGTATTTTTTTAAAGGAAAGAGAAAAAAATAATTTAGAAAAAGATTTAAAAATTTTTTTTAAAGAAATATTTTATGTAAATAATTTAAAATAAAAAATAGTAAAAATAGTATTAATACAGTACAGGGGACTTGAACCCCCACAGTTTTACCTACTACCACCTCAAGGTAGCGCGTCTACCATTCCGCCAATACTGTTTTATTTTTATAATATCATAAAAAAAATAAAAATTTTTATGATATGTATGAATATTTCAAAAAATCTGTTACTATTTATAGTAAACTGTATGAGTAAAGTAAAAATTAAAGAAAAAACAAAAAAAAGTTGTGCAAAAAGAATTAAGATTACAAAAAATGGTGTTGCCACAAGTGGAGTACCATTTAAACGTCACTTAGCTAGTCGTAAAAGTAAAAGAAGATTACAAAAAAGGGGACGTGAAAAAATTAGTAAATCCAGAATGAATTTACTCAAAAGAATAGTGTTTTAAGGAGATATAAATGCGTATAAAATCCGCTAATAGTAGTCAAAGAACTAATTATAGAAAAAAAATATTGAAATATGTAAAAGGTTTTAGAAATAGAAGAAAAAATTGTAAAAGAATTGCAATGCAGGCAATGGAAAATAGTTTAAGAGATGCTTATATTGGTCGTAAAGAACGTAAAAGAAACATGAAATCTTTAGCAATAATTCGCATCAATGCTGCTTGTCGTGAGTTAAATACTAACTACTCTAAATTTATAGGTGGACTAAAACAAAAAAATATTAATATTAGTCGTAAAACACTTAGCGAAATGGCAATTTCTGATCATGAGTGTTTTATGTCATTAATAAATGCATATTAATTCATAATATATGTTTTATAATAGGAAAAAAATATGGGAGACTTTTTTAAAGGAAAAAAAATTCATTGGAGTGAAGGTATTTATTTAACACCACAACACTTACAACAATTACAAGACTATGTAGATGATACAATAATAAATACAACTCATATTCGTGAGTATTACGAAGCGGTATTAGAATTAAAAATAGATAATTTAGCTATAAGTAAGGGTATATTTAAAATACAAAAATTTATAGGAATTTTAAAAAATAGAAAATATGTAAATTATAATTGTATGTTACCTAATCAAAATGATAATTACGATTTATCTATTGATTTACAAGAACATAGTAGTGCATTCCATATTAACAACCAAATAATATTATATATATGCTTGACGGATAAATTAACAACAGTAGAAGAAAATATTGTAGATAAATATGACAACACACAATCTTTAAATCTACTAAAAGATGTAGAAAATTTAGTAATTGTACCAGATTACCTTTTAACGGGAAATCATATAGGTATTCCAATAGGAAAGGTTTTATGGAAAAATAATATTTTTGTAATAGACGAAGATTATCAATACCCTATTGTAGTTATAAATAATGAACATGTTATATATAAATACATAGTAGATTTTATTAATAATATGCGTGTTAGTGCTGCTAATATTACATCCCAATATTTGAGAGATAAAACAAAAAAAGATTTAGTAGTAGAAAAATATCAAAGCTTTTTTCCAGATGTATTAGTTTTAGAATCTAAATTACTATCAAAAGTATTATTACCTATTGAAGTTTTTATGACACTACATAAAATTTTTGGATCCTTGTCAATTTTAAAACTTACAAATTTACCTATGATTAAAAAATATAATCATTATAATATTTTAGAAGATATAAAAAATTTAATAAATGACATAAATAATATATTACAGGAGTTTGAATTACTTGGTGAACGTATATTTTTTCAATTATCAGATGATAATGAATATATTGTCGGCAATAATAAATTTAGTCAGTCATTTTTTCATATTACATTAGATGAGAGTATTTTTAATAGTACTAGTTTATTTTTATTAGTAGAAATGGATATAAATAATAACCAACAAGATATTATTAAATGGATAGAAAACTGTAAAATTATTGGAAAAGACAAGGTAAAAGAAATAATATATCGTCGTAGTAGAGGTATACAAAAACAAATCACAGAAAATACAAATTTTGGAAAAAATATAGTTATTGTGGAAATAATCATGTCATCCTTTAAAGAATTGCTATCTATTAACGAAAAAGAACTATATGTCTTTAATACAATATCAACTTTTCTACCAAAAACTCTTAGTTTATGTGTAATAAAAGATCATTAATCACTATATTATTTTGTTGTCTATTAATATATTTATATTCTCTAACAATTCAAATTGATTTTGTTTTTAAAAACAAAAATTATTTTTTATATATATTATTAGTGTCATTTGTATTTTTAATATTATTAAAAATATATCTTTTAAAAATAAAAAAAAATAAAATTTCTTATTTTATATCAATAATATTTTATATTGTAATTTATAAAATAAAGAAGAATATAATCTATAGTAATTATTTTTATACGGGTGGAGATATAATCATTTTATGGTTAATATTCATTTCTTTATTTTTTATAAAAAATATTTATATGGCTATTGTAAGTGGAGTTTTATTATTCTTTATATCATTTTTAATAGAATTTAATATTTTTCAGAAATTTATATTTTATATTTTTTATGAAGAAAAAAAAAAAATAATACTTTTAAGTCTTAATATTATAATTTATCTATTAATTAATTTTTATTTAAGAAAATACAAATTAGAAAATAATAGAATTTTTCCTTCTTTAAATATTTTAAATAATTCCAAATACAAAATTATTAATAATCCTGATTTTTTAAATAATATATCTTTAAAAAATTTTCCTCTTGATTGTAAAATTAATAAAAAAATACAAGGACCTATTGTTATTAACTATTATATTACTTATAAAAATGATTTAACTATTAATCATTTAGAAATAATCCTAGAAGATCTAAGTGAATATTTGAAAAAAAAAATTTTATTTTTTCCTCAAGAAGAAGATAAAAAATTATTACTCCAAATACCTAACATTAAAAAAAGTACTATTAATTTTGTAGATATTTTAAAAAATAAAAAGAATAAAATTTATAAATTACAGGTGTTTTTAGGATTAGATACATTTGGAAATTCTGTTGTATATGATTTATTATATATAAAAAATTTTTGTATTAGTGGTGAGAGTGACTACTCTAAAACAAATTTATTAAAAGTAATAATTTGTGGTTTTTTAATGACAAAAACTCCTAAAGAAGTAGAATTAATTATTATTAATCTTAGAGATGATTTAGATGTTTTTTCTTTTTCTAATCATATTGTTCATAAAATTTTCAAATCTTATAAAGATGTAATAAATGTATTAAGTCAATTAAAGCAAGAAATAGAAAAAAGACATAAAATTTTAAAGGAACAAAATTTATCTTTTTATGAATATAAAAAAAACAAATCATTACCATATATTGTATTAATAATAAATAATTTTGATGATTTTATTAATATAAATATTGATGTCACAAAAATATTTTATGATATTATAAAATATTCAAAAGAAGTAGGTGTTTTTACAATATTTACAATAAAAGATCCATCTAATGAACAAATTAATAATATATTAAAAAATAAAAATATATTAAAAAGCTCCCTAAAAAGCTCTAATAAACTAAAAAGTAAATATATTATTAGATCTACAATGGCAGAAAACTTATTAGAATACAATGATTTGTTAATTTTACAGAAAAATTACAATATATCTCGTATACATATCCCAAATATAATTAATAATGAAATAAAAAATATTATTGAATTTTGGAAAAATATTATATAATATAAACATATATGCCAAGAATTAATCAATTAGTAAAATATCCTAGGAAAAAAAAAGTTTATAAAAATAATACAATATTTAAAGGTCATCCACAAAAAGCAATGATTGTAACAAAAATTTTAGTTCTTTCTCCTAAAAAACCTAATTCTGCTAATAGAAAAGCAGCAAAAGGTAAAGTACGTGTAAAAAATAAATATGGCGTAATTAAAACTGTAGAAAAAACAGCATATATTAATGGAGAAGGTCATAGTATTAAACCAAACGCAAAAGTACTTATAAAAAATGGTGGCCCACAAGATGTACCAGGTGTTTCAGGAGGACAAATAATTCGAGGACCAAGAGATGCTCTACCTCCAACAGTTGTAAGAAATCAAGGTAGATCTCATGTTGGTGTAAAAAAACCAAAAGGTACAAAAAAACAAATGAGTAGATAAAATTAATATTTATTTTACTATATTTTAGTATAATTGATATATGTTGAATAATAATTTATACAATAAAGAATTATTGTTAAAAAAAATCCCTCCTAATGATATTGGTATAAATACTGTTTATGATACTCATGAAAAAATAAAAGAAATAAAAAAATCTGAAGATATAGAAAAATGGAAAAAAATTATTGATATTATTTTAGAAAACTTATATAACACTACAAAAGATCTTACATTATCTGCATATTTATTAGAAGCTTTATGTAAAACTTATCATTTAGAAGGAGCATTAAATGGTTTAGAAATAATATTTATAATTATAGAAAACTTTCCTAATGCTTATTCAAAAGATAAATTATTAATTTTTGATTGGATAAATAAAAATTTTTCTACTTGGTTTGATAATTTTGAATTATTAAAAAATAAAATATTTAAGGATTATTATCAGGAAATATATACACAAAAATATTCTAAATCTATTACACATTCAGAAAATATTGATATTAATAATATTAATTATAATTTGGATCTTTTAAATGAAATACTAATGTATATAAAAAATATTAATGATCATTATTCACTAATAAGTGTGAGAGAAAATATAAATTATTTTAAATTTTATTTTAATCATTTAAAAGAAATTTACAATAAAAAATTAGAAAATAATATTTCTGAAAAGAATGATACAAATACTGAAAAGAATGATACAAATATAATTGTAACAGAAGAAACAAAACCCCTATATAAAGAACAAATGTATAATAATATCTTAGAACTAGTTAATCAATATTATGATATAGATAAAAATGATATTATTTTATTTTTATTGAAAAAAGTTTTAAATTTATCTAAAAAAAAAAATACAGAAATGTTAAATTTAATAAAAAACAATAGTTTATGTAAATTATATGAAGAATAATATTATTTTCAATTCAATTATTAATTGTTTTTTTTATAAGATATGATAAAATGAATGAAGAAAATGACTTATCAATTAAAAAAATTTAATTTATTACTGTTTATTAATTTTATACTTTTTTTGAATTTTTATACTTTAAATGTGAATTCTCAAAATTTTTCTCATATTCCAAATAAAATGTTTACAGAAAAACAACAAAAGGAATTAAGTAATAATCCTAATGTTAGACATCAAATAAAGGCTATGGAAGCACATAATAATTCACCAGATGCCAAAACTGTAAAATCTTTAATAGATAAATTCACAGATAAACTACCAAGCTCCTGGTTTAAAAAAGATAATATATCACAAGATGTTATGGATTTAGCAAGTAGTACACACCAAATGATAATTCGAGAATTTATAGAAGTTTTTTGCCCTCAAATAACAACTGTAGAACGTGAAAAATATGGGAAAAAATTATTAGATATTTTTGTTACATTTGCACAAAATAAAATGGAAAAAGAAAAATCGGAAAAAGATTTCTATAATATGCATTCTACTAAAAATCGTATTCTTATAGATTTCATTTTACGATCTATTATTGTTGGGTTAATTGAAGCCCCAATTAGTGATGCCTATAATTACTTAATAAAAAAGTTTCGTATTCATTTTTTTTTAAATAATATTGAAGAAAATACCTATAACTTTTTATCGGGTATTTCTATTCGTTCTATAGAAAATTTAAATTTAGATACGGAAAAATACACAGAAGTAGCAGCTTTTTCTCAACAACTTGTAGAATTTATTTCTAAAAATCATAAAATTCATGTTACTAATTTAATTTTAGAAGGTGTTTCAGGTACAGGAAAAACTTCTATAGGTTTAGCGATTTTAGACAAAATATTAACAACTTATAAATCTTCTAAAAAATTTAAAAATTGGAAAAACACTATACGTAGATTTATACCAAGAATCATACGTAGTTTGTTTTTTATACATAAATATGAACATATAAGGATCATATATACTTCTGGTTCTATGTTAAATGAATATAAAGAAGAAGAAGCACAAGTAGTTCTAGAAAAAATGTTGAATAATTTATTAGAATATATACGTAATCATCCTTATAATTTATTTGTAATGGTTTGTGATGAAGGAGAGATATATTTACATCATAAATACTCTACAATAATCAAAGCATTCTTTACTAACTTAGATAAATTAAATAATGAAAATAGTCTTCTAGGAAAAGGAAAGCATGGTATGGGATTGATAATATTTTCTACAAACCATGGAAATGGTGATAATGTAGATGGTAATATATCTCGTAGATGTATTTCTATTAATTTTGCAGTCCCAAGTATTAGTACTAGGGTTATGGTTTTTATAAGTTATATAAGAGAATATAGTCGTAAGGATATATATAAAAATGTATATATTTCTGAATATTTAAAAAATTACTTAGATTATATTATTCAATTTACGGATAACTTTTCCCATAGCGATGTAGAAAATATTGTATTTTTGTTATTTGTGCATGCAGTAACCTATAACACGCCTATTACTATTTTAGATACTTTATACACAATCCGTATGGAATATATAAAACGTCAAGTATTAGTAGAACATAAAAAAGATAAAGATATTGATAATCAAAAACTTTCAACACTTATAAGTGATATGGAAACATATATTAAGAATTTATGGGCAACTGTCTATAACTATAATAATAATGAAAAAAGTATGGTAATAAAAAAATTACTATATGAAAAAATTTTAATACCCCAAAACAGTTTAAAAAATGATAGTTTAAAAAATAAAGATTCAAAAAAAACAAATAAAAAAGATAGATTTTTGAAATTTTTAAATAATAAAAAAACATCTTTAAATCTCGTAAAAATATAATATGCAAATAAAAATTAGAATTACTGGTGGTTTTTTACGTAATCGTAATATTCTCTTAAATACTAAATTTAATGTACGCCCTACACTGAATAGATGTAGACAATATTTATTTGATGTATTAATTAATACTATATTTAACAATAATGAAGTAAAAGTTTTAGATGTTTGTGCAGGTTCAGGAGCTTTTGGTATTGAGGCTATTTCTAGAGGTGCTACAAAAGCATTTTTTTTAGAAATTCAAAAAGAATTATATTTATCCATAAAAAATCATTTAAATAAATTTAATATTCATAATCAAGCTATTATTTATAATAAAAATGCATTAACACCACCTAAAGGTGAACCCGTTAATGTTGTTTTTATTGATTTACCATATGATAGTAGTTTTTTATGGCATAAAATAATCAGAAATCTTATAAAAAATCAATGGATTTCTTTTGAAACTATTATAATACTTGAAACACATAAGGAATATAAATTTCCTTTATGTAAACTTGAAAATTTATCTTTAAAACTTTTGAGAGAAAAAATTATTGCTAATAGTAAATTTATTTTTTTAGAAAAAATATAATTTTTTATATTATATAAAAAAATCAATTTCCTTATGGAAATAAATACCTTCTAATTCAATTTTACAAGTAAAAGCTAATATTTTTATACCTAAATTTTTTCCTATAATAATATTATTATAATACTCTTGATGGATTTTTGATATAGTCATTTTTTCTCCATCGTGTCTTTGTATAATATAAATTATTATAATATTTTTATTATATTTTTGCTTTAAATGAATCATATTTTTTAGCTGTCTAAGACCTCTTTCCGTAGGACAATCAGGGAAAAAAAATGTATCATTTATTTTCCAATGAACATTCTTTACTTCTATAATTGTATTTTCATTAATAAAATCTGGTTTATAATCACCAATTTTTCTATCTCTTTTAAAATTTCCACTTATACCGTATTTTTTTAACATATTTTTATTAATCATTAATTCTACAATATTATTAGGTGTCCATGTATTTACACCAATCCATGTATTATTTATTTTTATAGCCTCCCATTGATAGGAAAGTGTTCCAGTTGTTTTAGGTGTAATAATAGAATTAGAATCTTCAACTAATATATCCGCCATTTTCCCCGTATTAATACAATGAGCTTTGTAAATATTATCATTTATATCTTGAAAATAACTAAAAAATCTTTTTTCTCTTTTCTTAAATAATACACAAAGAGGTGAAGTAAATTTGATATTAATGGAGTTCATCTAATATTTCATCCACTATTACATTTATTTCTCTACGTGCATTTAAAATACTATTAGGATCTTTATAATTTTTAATATTTATATCAAAACAACTAAGACCAATTTTAAACCATTGCTGATAAATAAAACGATCATATATAGAAGAAAGTATTTTAAAATTAAAATCATTTTTTATCATATTAAGAATTTCAATAGATTTCTCGTAATTTGTATTATTAAAACTAGAACGATTAGGTATTACATACCATTTTAAATCTTCTTTTGTATATTTTTTAATAAATTCTACATATTCTCCAGGAATAATTTTTTGTTTTTCTTTGTTTATATATACAAACAAACTAAGATCCACATAACTAGGATTAAGAGGTGAAACAACAACATCTGCATATTTTAAGGATAATTGCGAAAAATTATTATCATTATTTCCAGAAGTATCACAAATAATTACATCATAATTAGATAGTTTTTGAAAAGTTTTTTTTAAATTATCATCATCTTCTTCATAAGCAAATTTTCGACTATCAATATCACTAAGATGCAAAAAAGTACAATAAGGTGTTGGTTTGTGAGAGCTTAAATTTTTTAATCTATCCCTATAAAAATTTTTAGTAGTACCTTGTTTAGCATCTAAATCAATAACTGCAACTTTGTATCCACGAAACATAAGATCAATAGCAACATGAATAGAAAGTGTAGATTTACCTGCACCACCTTTAATATTACTAAAAACAATTATTTTTCCTTTTGACATTTTATGAAGTTTTAAGATACTATCATGATATAAATTCATTTATATTAATTATAACATGTTTAGGGTTTTTTATAGTAAATTTTATCAACATTATAATCATTATTAAATGTTTGTTTTAATTTTAATTTTTTTAATATTTTCTAAGGAAATACTTTTATTTTTAATTACCACATGACCTCGAATAATAGTTTGTTTATCAAACTTAAATTTATTTGTAGAAAATGTAAAAATACCTAAGTTAATATAAAATATATTTTTATTAAAATTTTTATTTTTCACTATACAGGTTACTTCTTGTTTATCTACTAAAGTGTTATAGGAATTAACAATACTTTTAACAATATTAACATTGTTTTTATTTTTACAATTTATAATTACTAATCCATTATCAAACACCCTAATCCAAGAAGAAGTAAGATCCATAATTTCTTTAATATTATTACCACCACTACCAATTAAATAAGGTATTTTTTCTTTTTTTATAAATAAAAAACTAGAAAATTTTTTATTAACCTCATCAGAAACTAAAGATTTTTCCATCTTCTTTATAATAGAAATATTTGATTTTATACCTTTTTCAAAAAGTTTTTTGATATTCTCTAAAGAAATAACTCCTAAACTTGAATCCATAAATATATTAAATATTTTACCTTCTTTGTTATTAGTAACCTTAAAATCACATTTTGAAAATGCATCCTCGTCACTAGTTAAATCAACAATAATAACTTGTTTTTTATTATTATTATCTATTAAACCCAATGCTACACCACTAATTAAAGGTATACCTAACAATTGATTTAAACATATACTACCACCATTAATAGAAGCCATAGAAGAAGAACCATTACATCTAATAACCTCTCCATATAACTTAAATAACAAAGGGATATTTTTTATTAAAGAATTCAAGGTATTTGTAATAATATAACTATGTCCTTTTTCTCTTCTAGATGTACCTATAGTATCTCCTAATTCTTCTACGGAAAAAGGATGAAAGTTATAATGAAAAAAAATTTCATTTTTTTCACTTCCCAAGTAATTTAATACTGTCATGACTTCTGTAATTCCTCTAGAAAATATAACACTTAAAGTATTTTTTAAAGGTAATAATTTTACTTTTATAGAACGAATTTCTGAAAATTTTCTATTATCTAAACGCCTTTTATTTTTTAAGATATTTTTTACTATTGTATTTTCTTCTTTTACAAGAGTTTTATAGGTAATTAAAGGTGGATTTTTAATAGATATTTTTTCATTTACTTGATGCCAAAAATCTATATAACTATTATCCTCTAATATATTCATAATTTCCATATGATCTACACAATTAAAAAAACCCTCCATCATAACAACATCTGTTTTTTTTAAAGTTGCCAATAACTTAATAGTTTCTGATATTTTTTGAATAGCATACATATTTTTTACATTACCACCAGATAAATAAACTACAAGAATAGAAGCCATTATTGTAGGAAAAAAAATACTTTCATTTTTTGTATTTTGAAATAAAATTACATTTAAAGTTACATCTTGATTAATGTTTTTTAAAAAAGGCCTGAGAGATCTATCAATAGATCTTCCTGTAATAATATCTCTGTCTCCATACCTAAAATCTTTTTTTTTTGTATTTGCATAAGGTGTATCTTTATAAAATACTGTAAATTTTGAATTTTTGTTTTCTTTTAGTGTATCTACAACAATATAAGCACCTACTACAATTGATCCCCAATAAGCCCGTAATTGTACAGAGTTATCATAAATACTATAATCAAAAGAAAATATATTATTGTTAATTTTAATTTCTGTCATGAAAAATGAAATACTATCTTAAATTTAAACTTTTTTTAAGTTCAATATAAGCTTCTAAATTTTTTTTTTTATAATATCCTAATAAATTTTTTCTTTGTGCTACAATACGTCTTAATCCATAAGAAGCACTATGATCTTTTTTATTTTTACTACAATGTACAGATAACTCTTGAATTTTATGAGTTAAAACTGCTACTTGAAAATCTACTGACCCTACATCTTTATCATGTTTTTGAAAAGCTTTTGAAAAAACCTTTAATTCATTTTGTTTTCTTAAATTTTTAAATTTCATAATTTTAATATAATTATACAAAAAAATTTTTTTTATTCAAATAAATATATATTTTTTTTAATAATAATTAATATAAAATATTATTTTTTTCTTAAGAATTTTTTTTTAAAATTTAGTTGATGATTAAATTTAATAATAATGGTAAAGACTATATAATTGAAAGTATTATCAATGGAAAGATGAATGGCCTTGTACAAATATTTGAAAATAATATTAAAATATCTGAGTTTCATATGAAAGAAGGAATATTACATGGTCATTTTACTCAATATAACCCACAAACAAAAAAAATAATATCTGGAAATTTTATAGATGGAAAAAAAGAAGGAGCTTTTAATTTTGAAGATGATATAGTTTTTTTTGAAAACAACATACCATCTGGAGAATTCTATTCTAAATTCAGACAACAGGAGTATTTATTTGATGTAAAAGATGGAGTAACAAATAATGGAATATACAATCGTATTTATCTATATTTTAAACTTAAATACATTAATTTTAAAAAAAAATTATTTAAATAGAGTATTCCATATTATATTAATAAAATCATTAAAAAACCATGTTATTTTTCTTATCAAGTAATAGAGTAAGTTATTAACGGGTGATATAAAAGTATCATTAACGGTTTTAGAAAGTGCACGTTTACTTATCATTAATGCATTTTCTTTGATTTCTTTCGTTAGACCTACGGAAATAACATTATTACTAAAATATATACAAAATAAAAATAAATATGTTTTAAATGTATTTTTCATATATAAAATTTAATCATAATAAATTTACAAAAATATTAAGAAATTTTATTTTCATCATTTTTATATATACGATTTTTTTTTTTCCACTCTTCTATTTTTTTATGATTACCTTCTAATAACACCTCAGGAACTTTATAGTTTTTCCAAACACGAGGACGTGTATATTTACAATATTGTAAATCATTATTTATAAAAGATTCTTCTTCTAAAGAATTTTGATTTCCTATAACTTTTGGCAATAAACGGATAAGTGCCTCCACAAAAGCAGCAGCTACAATTTCCCCTCCCGCTAAAATAAAATCCCCTATAGATATTTCTATCATTTTATAATGATAAATAGTTCTCTCATCTATCCCCTCATACCTTCCACAAATTATTAAAATATTTTCATTCTCATTAAGATTACTTTTTAAAGTATAAAAATATCTTTGATTTAAAGTTATACCTCTAGTACTTGTATAAAAAATTTTTGTCCAATTTTGTAATTCCACACATTTTTCTATTACAGATGCTTTTATTACCATGCCAGGTATACCCCCAAATGGTTTATCATCTACACGTTTTTTATCATCAAAATCTTTTAAATCTATAATATTAAGATTAAAAAAATTTTTTTTTAAAGCACCTCCAACAATACCAATTTTTAAAATACCAAAAGCTTCTGGAAAAATTGTCGCAATACTTATAGATAATTTACACATAAAACCATATATATCCGTAACTTGTATCTTCTATTTCAATAAAATTATTATGTAATAAAGTACGAATTTTATCACTTTCTGCGAATTCTTTATTTTTTTTGAGATTCCATCTTTGTTCCGTTAATTTATTAATTTCTTTTTCCGATAACTTTGTACGTATTGATAAATTAAAACCTAACATATATAAAGTATTTAAAATAGTTGTATAAATAATTTGTTTTTCTTTTAAATCTATAGATTGAATAAAATCATCTATTTTATTATGTAAATAATTCAATAAACTAGGTGTGTTAAAATCCTCTAATAAATGATCACTATAAACGGATTCACAAAATTTATTTAAAAAATTATTATATTTGAATTTAAATTCTCGGATTTTTTTTATATTCTTAAGAGAATTTTCTAATTTATCTTCTGAATAATTTAAAGGACTTCTGTAATGAGTAGATAAATATAAATATCTAAAAACATCACCATCAAATTTATTTTTTATAATATCTTTCATTAAAATAATATTATTAATAGACTTAGACATTTTTTCTTCTTTAATATTTAATAATCCATTATGAACCCATATATTTGTACACAAAGTATTGTTACGTCCATAACACAAAGCAATTTCATTATTATGATGAGGGAAACATAAATCAATACCACCACCATGAAGTGTAAAGGAATTTCCTAGTAATTCTTGATGCATTACTACACATTCCATATGCCAACCAGGTATTCCTTTTCCCCAAGGACTATTATAACCAAAACCATCAGTAGTTTTCCAAATTGCAAAGTCTTTTGAGTTGTTTTTATCATCTTCATTATTAATTCGTACAGAAGTATTTAAATCTTCTATATTTTGTAAAAAATCATATTTTTCTAATTTATCTATAGAAAAATATATATTATTTTTATGGGTAATATATGCATAATTTTTTTCTATTAAATCATATATATAATCAAACATTTTAGGTAAATATTCCGTAAAAAATGGTTCATAGTTAGGAGTTAATAAATTTAAATTTTCTTTATCTTTATTATACAATTTATAATTTTCTTCCACCACTTCTTCAGGTGTTTTATAAGATTGTTGAGATTTTTGAATAATTTTTTCATCAATATCAGTAATATTTCTTACATAAGTTATTTTTTTTTTACAAAACTTTAAAAAGAATCTGTATAAAGTATCAAATACTATAAGAGTTCTTCCATTACCAATATGAAGAGCATTATACAAAGTAGGGCCACAAACATACATAGAAATATTCTCATCTACAAAAGAAATTTCTTCATTTTTTTTTGATAAACTACTATATATTTTGAGTTTCATTATATTTTATTTTAACATATATATAATGTACAATAATATATTCTTATCAAAAGACTACGATAATTTCCAAAAATATAAAAAGGAATCAAATATTTATTTAGAAGAATTTTCTTCTCTAGAAAATTTATTAAAAGAAAATGATCCTTTGATTTTTTATTTAGTATATCCAAAAAAACAAATCATTTATTTTGTATCAAAGAATATTTATAGTCATCACAAATTTTTTATTCTATGTAAAAATACTTGGTTTTTAAAAGGATATGTTAATAAAAATAATAATTATAATTATGATAAATACATTGAAAATATAGAAAAAAATAATATTAAAGATATTCCAGCTCCTTTATTACTGAAAAGTATAAGAGGCTTAATTATTAAAATGCTCATAAATTTATCAAAAAAAAGTGAAAAAAAACTACTAATGAAAAAAGTCTTTAATTTGTTCTTTATCACAAAAAATATCCCTATGTCTATTAATTTAATAAAAATTATAAAAAATTCTTTATAAATATTTGATATAATTTTCAATAATGTTTTATTTATTTTTACTTTTTGGAGCTATAAATACTAATAGTAAAACATTTAATTTAGAAAAAATATTAATAACAGAAGAAAAAATAAATGAATTATGTCATCAATATTCTATTAAAAAAAGTAAAATAATAAATGCTATATTTATATATCTTTTTTTAAAATACTTTCTTAATATCAATGATAATAGTTTAAAAGAAGAAAATCCTAATTATAAAGAAGAAGAAATATTAAAACATATTTTATTCGTTAGTGAAAAATTATCATATCTTATAAGTGCATTTTTTCTAAAAAATAAAATATATATTCCCGTAAATAATTTAAATATATACGAATATTGTTATATAAAAGGTAAATATAAAAAACATAAACCATTAAAATGGTGGTATAAAATTAAAGAAGAATGCAAAAAGAGTAATATATTACCTGCTAATAAGAATTTTATAAATTGTAATTATGAAATAAAAATATCTTCACACCCACATATACCACCAGTTGTAATTAATGAAATTGATCAAGAATTTTCATTACTAATTACAAACAACCAAATGAAGGATTTTCAAATTTTATATGAAGTAGAAATTATAAAATTTGAAAAAGAAATGGATGCCTATAAAATAATAGAATTTATAAAAAATTCCATCCATATTAATAAAGATATTATTATAAATATTTTAATAAATCGTAATATTAAACATCAAGTTTTTCATCAATGTTTAGAATTTAGTAAATTGGATATACATTTGCAAGAAATATTAACTCAAAAAAATATTCATGAACCATTTATTGTTGAAAACAATATTATAACTATAAAAAAAAAAATATTCTATAAATATATGAATAAAAATATATCTAAAGATTTAAATGATCAAATTATGAATATATTACTATCAGCAATGAAAAAAAAATACGATTTTAAAAAATTATGTTATTTACTGGAGAAACATGAAAAATAAATGGCAGGGAATTTTCCCTCTAAAAAAATGGTTAACAAATAATAATATACATCTAAATAAAAAATTAGGACAAAACTTTTTACTAGATATTAATATTACAAATAAAATTGTTAAATTTTCTAAACTATCTCATAAAGATATAGTATTAGAAATTGGTGGTGGAGTAGGAACTTTAACGATATCACTGTTAACAACAAAAATAGAAAAATTATATTTAGTGGAAATAGATAAAAAATTTTCAATAGTATTAGATAAAATTTCAAATATAGATAAAAGATTAAAAATTATATATGCGGATATTTTAAAAACACCAATTCCTGAAGATATAAATACTATAGTTGCAAATTTACCTTATAATATTTCTGTTCCATTACTTGTTAATATGATAGATAAATTACATATACAGAATATTAATGTTCTTTTACAAAAAGAAGTAGTAGATAGGATTATTAGTGTTTCTTCTAAAAAAAAATATGGAAAAATTAGTGTATTATTTCAAATTTTTTTTAATTGTAAATGTGTTTATAATTTACCACCAAGTGTTTTTACCCCATCACCTCAAGTTACTTCAAGTTTATTAAGAATGGAGCGGAAAAATATTCATTATATTCATCTACTACCTATTTTAAAAGAATTACTAGAGGTTTTTAATTACCGTAGAAAATATATGTATAAATCTATCAAATATTCTTTTTTGTTACCATATGTAAAAAATAAACGTTGTGAAGATATAACTCCAGAAGAATTCCTAAGTTTAGCAAAAATTGTATATAAATTTTCTTGTAAAAATCAAGAATAAATTATCTATATACTATTTATGGATTAATTTATATGATAGAATTTAAACAATATGTTAAAGAAACCAAAGAAAAATAGTAACAGTTTATTTGCTATTATTGTACTTATAATAATAATTTCTTATACAGGTGTTATTCAACTTTTTTATCTTGGACAATATAAACAATCTAATATATTTGCGAAAACAAAAAATGTATCTTTGAGAAAATATGACTTATTTCGTAAATATTATAATTATGAACCAAAAAACAAACAAGAATTAGAAAATTTACAAATGGAAATAAATATTATATATACTTATTTACAAACACAAACAAATAATACACTTCTAGTAAGCACTCAAGAAGCGGAAAAATATATTAAAAATAAAAAAGAATTTAAAAATACATCTAATAATAAATTTGATGATAAAATTTTATTTGAATATATAGAAAAATTAAGTAAAATTACAGGTCAAAAAATTAGTTATTTTGATTATCTAGAGTATATTAAAGAAAAAATAGCTATTGAAACACTAGAGAATATTATTGATGAAAACGTACAAAATATTAGTGACGATATTATAAAAAGTTTAAGGATAAAAGAAATGGAAATTCATGCCTTAAAACTTTCTTTAAAAGAAGAAAATAATGAAGATTACCAACCCTCTAAAAAAGAAATTAATGAATTTATAAAAGAAAAACAAAAAGAAAATGGACATATATATGTAACAGAAGAAAAAAGGGCAGGTTTTGTTATTCGTATTCCAATAAATAAAAATTCTCAAAAAATATCAGAAGTTGTTAATTTATACATAAATAAAAAAAGATCAAGTTTTAATGAAAATCATTTAAAAATATTTATGGAAAAAGTAATTGATGAAAGTAATAATTTTAATAAAAGTGTCAATTTACAAGATATTTATAAAAGAACTAATTTTTCTTCTGCTATAAAAAATAATAACAAAAAATTTTTAAAGATAGAATATTTAGAACCTCAAGAAATATCCATGAATTCTGAATGTATTTTTAATGATAATTTAGGAAAAAATTTTGATATATATAATGGTGAATACGTTAGAACTATTGTTACAAAGATTATAGATAAAAAAAACAAAAAGCTTTCTCAAGAAGATATAGATAAAATAGTAATACCATCTTTAAAACTTGAAAAAAAATTACTAGAAAAAAAAAAAATAATATCAGAAGATATAGCAGATCATAATCACAACAAAATAAATTTATTAGACTCAAATAAATATACACATGAAGATATCATATATAAAAATACAAATAATAATTATAATAGATTATTATTTGCAGATTTGAATTATGGAATTGAAACAATAGATAATAGTGGTGAACCTTGTATTATTATTCTTAAAAAAAAAATACTTTTAAATGAATCAATACCAAAAATATCTTATATGGAAATTACAAATTATATAAAAAAAAATTTTTTTTTACATATTTTTAATCTATTCGCACAAAAAATAAAAAGTAAAGGAATATAAAATGAACAATGAAAATATAGATATAGCTATGCATAATCAAAATGCACAAAAAGAACCAATAAAATATGTAAAAAAAACAAGACCTATTTTTTCTATATTAGGTGTAGGTGGAGGTGGCTGTAGTAGTCTTCACAGAATAATATCTTCTTTCTATAATCAATCTAGTTGGGAAGATATTATCAATGTTGGTGGTATTAAATTTATAGCTACTAATACAGATCATCAATCTTTGTATTCCTGTAATTTAGTAGAAACTTGTATACAATTAGGTAATGATGGTCTTGGAGCTGGTTCCGACCCTGAAAAGGGAAAAGCTGCAGCTGAATTTAGTGTTTCTGAAATACAAAAGGCTATTGAAGATAGTGATATTGTAATCATAGTATCTTGTTTTGGAGGTGGTACAGGTACAGGTTCTTCTCCCTATATTGCAAATGTTGCTAAAGAAATGGGAAAATTAGTAATATGTTTTATTATTAAACCTTTTAAATGCGAAGGAGATCGTAAGATGGAATTAGCGGAAGAAGGTATAAAAAATATTAAAGATGTAGCAGATACAATTGTAGTTTTTTCTAATCAATTATTATTTAATGTTATAAATTCTAATACTCCTATTATTGAAGCCTATAATATTGCTGATAGTATAATTACAGAATTTATAAAAAGTTTTATTAGAATTTTAAAATTTCCTGATCTAATGAATGTAGATTTTGCAGACTTTAAAAAAGCGACAGAAAATATGGGTTTAGCGGTTTTTGGTTTTGGAGAAGCAGAGGGAGATGGTTGTGGTATAAAAGCCGCAGAAAAAGCTCTTTCTAATCCTTTATTAGAGCCTATAAATAATCATCGTTTAATGGGTGCTCAAAATGTTTTAATACATATTACTGGTGATAAAAGATTAACTTTAGTAGAAATTGATGAAATTGTAAATTATATTTGTCAATATACGGATAAGTCTAATTGTTGTATAAAAATAGGCACAACTATTGTAGAGAATAGTAATCCTGATGATAATAATTATTCTGAAAATACAGGTTTTATAGATATAACTAGTAACTCCAGTTCTTCAGAAGAAAAAAAAAAATTTATTCAAGTTCTTTTTATTGCCACAGGTTTTCCTAAAGATACACCTCAAGAAAAAGAAAAAATTATTAATATAGAAAATGATTCTATTGACAATAATATAGAAGAAAATCAAGAAGTTCAAGAAGAAAAAAAAACAAAAACCGGTTGGTCTTGGTTTTTTAACACAAATAAAAATGAAGATTTAGAACAAGAATAATTAATTATTATACATAAATATATCTGCATATGGTGCACATTTACGTAAAAATCTTGAGGGATTATTATTGTAAAAATATATATACAAATGATCTTTGGCACGAGTAACACCCACATAAGCTAATCTTGTTTCTTCAGATATATTTCCTTCTTCTACGGACTTAGGATGAGGAAGATAACCCTCTGACCAAGCAGGTAAAATAACTATTGGAAATTCTAAACCTTTTGCCATATGTAATGTCATTAGAGATACATAATTACTATTATTTTCTTTTTCATCTATAATAAAATAAAAAGTATCTATAAATTCCTGTAAATTTTTAAAAGTACTTAATACCACTGAAAGTTCTTTTAAGTTATTTATTTGATGTTTTTCTTTGAAGAAATCTTTTAAACCTGATTCTTCTAAAACACGAAACAAAAAACTTGATAAATCCATGATTTTTAGGTCTTTTTTCCATTTGAATAGTAAATTTTCTAATTTTTCCATTTCTTCCTGTTGTTTTTTTGATAAAATACCTTCTAAATTTTCAAATAAATATTCTTTTTTTTTTAAAATTTCTAAAGTTTTAAGACCTATACCACGACGAGGACTTGAAATAACCTTTTCAAATGCTAACCAATCATTATTATTTAAAATCAAACGAAAATAACTTATAATTGTTTTAATTTCTTGGCGATCAAAAAATTTTATACCACTAAAAAGACGATAAGGAATGCTATTTATATTTAATTCTTGTTCAATAAATCTTAAAGTTTGATTTGATCTTGCTAAAATACCAATATCCTTATAGCTATAATTACCTTTTAATATAATCTCTTGAATTTGACTAGCAATTATTGCGGGTTCTTGTCTATTTGTAGGAACAGAATAAATTTGTACTTTATTACCATTTTTAATTCCAGATATTTGTTTTTTATATCTATCATCATTAGAATTTATAACAGCCTTTGCAAAGTCTAATATTTCATTGGTGGAACGATAGTTATTTTGTAGTTCTATAATTTCACTGTTAGGATATCTATCTTGAAATGTCAAGATATTTTGAATATTAGCACCTCTCCAATGATATATAGATTGATCATCATCTCCGACTGCAAATAATGATGTTTTTTCTTTTGTAAGTTCTATAAGTAAATTTTCTTGAGAGGTACTTGTATCTTGATATTCATCCACTAAAACGTATTTAAATCTTTCACGAATTTTATCACCTATAGAAGGATTTTTTAAAATATCTATAGTTTTTAAAATAATTGTATTAAAATCCATTAAATTATTTTTTTCCAATTCTTTATTATATTTAATATACGCTTCTTTAATTGATATATGATTTTTATCATTAATATCATCTATTGATATATAGTTATCTTGTATGTGTTTAATAGAAGTCACTAAATTTTCACTATATTCAAGTTTTTCAAGAATTTTTTTCATGTCATCATCATCAATAATAGTAGGAGATATATTTGCATATTCTCTTAATAATCTTAGACAAATACTATGAAAAGTACCCACAAAAAGTGATCCTTTTATATCTATACGATTTATCATTTCTTTTGCAGCTTTATTTGTAAATGTTAAAGCTATTATTTGATTATAATTAACTTCTTTAAGTAAATATAAATACCTTCCTACTAATACACGTGTTTTACCAGTACCTGCAGAAGCAATTACTAATACATATTTATTTTTTGTAAATACAGCTTTTTTTTGATATTCATTTAAGTTATTAAAATAACTTTCATCTATACATTCCATTTATTGTCATTTTATCAAAAGAATTGTATAATTTACCTAATGTTAATGGAAATTATCGAAAAAATAAAAAATTTAATGAATAAGATAGATTATTATACATGTATATTAATTAAAGAAAATAATAAAATTATTAGTTCTTCAAATTTTAAAACTGAATCTTGTGAAAACACAGAAATATATAAGGTTATTTTTAGGATTTTCCATGATGGTAAAAAATATATATCTACAAAAATAGGTATAGAAGATTTAGAAAATTTTATTATCAATTTAGAAAATTCTTTGATTTATTTACAGAATAGTGATTATTATTTTGTACCTAATTCTGAAAATAAAAACTTTTTTTTAAATTATCAAGGTACTAATATGGATGAATCACAAATGTTTTCATTAATGGATAATATTCATAAAGAAATAAAAAAAAACCAGGTATTAGAATCCTCTACATATATATGTAATCGTAATTATCAAAAGTATACTTTTGATAATAGAAACAACTATAACCATGAAAAAAAAAGTATATCATATCTATATATAGATTTAAATATTGAAGATGATAATAATCAACAGGAAAATTATGGTACTAATTTTTTCCCTATTAATGATTCTTTAAATTTAGAAAAAGAGATAAAAGAAATTAGTGACGTGCTTAAAAAAAAACTAAATGTAATATCTATCAAAAATAATAAATATGATGTGATTTTTCATAAATATGTAAATAATTTTTTAGATATGATATTAGAAGCTATTGATAGTAAAAATGTATATAATAAAAATACTTTTCTTTTAGATTGTGTAGGAAAAAAAGTATTTTCTGAAAATATTAATATTATAGAAAATCCCCATATGAATACCTTTAGTGATAGTTATATGGATGATGATTTTATTACCACAAAAAAGAAATATTTAGTGGAAAATGGTGTATTAAAAACTTTTATATATGATAGTGAGTATGCTTATCGTCTGAAGGAACAATCTACTGGTAATTGTTTTGGTTATGATGTTAGTATTACAAATGTATATATGGAAAATGGTAATTATACTTTTGAAGAATTAATAGAAAATACTCAAAATGGTTTATTAGTAGACACAATTTTAGGTAGTGGATTTAATTTTCAAAATGGCATTATAAGTGTAGGTATAAAAGGATTTTTTGTGGAAGATGGTGCTATAAAACACCCAGTTAACGGAACTATTAGTGGTAATGCTAAGGAACTTTTAAAAAATGTTTTAATTGCTAATGATGGTGATTTAGAAAAAAAAAATATAAGAACACCTTCTATAAAAGTATTTGATATGAGTTTTTCTAATTTAAATCAATAATTTATTAGAATAAATACTGTATTTTTTTATTAAAATTTATTATTTTTATTATTTTATTATTTTATTATTTTATTATTTTAATACTCTAGAGATAGTTGCGATAAATCTAAAAAAAACAATTTGATGTGAATTCTTATTAGATATTATTAAATAGTCATTAAATTTATAATCGGTAATATTTCCTATTAATTTTATACCTGTTTTTAAAAAAATATTACTATAGTTTTCATTTAAATTATCATTTATATTATTATCACTTTCTTCAAGAATGCTAGAAATAGAATTCCATAAAATAATTTGTACATTATTTTGATTAGAAATAAATAAATATTCATAAATTTGATATTGCAATAATTGACCTGATAATTTAATACCATTTTCTAGAAATACATATATATTTTTTTTTATTTTTGTATTTAAAAACTCCACCATAGAATTAAACTCTAATGGTTTATCAATTGACATAGATTCTGAAGAAATATCTCCATTAATCGTTGCAATTGCCTGCCAAATAACTTGTTGTTGCTGTTGATTTTTTGAAATAACTACATACTCACCTTCTAAAAAAAATGTTAATATCCCTTCTAATTTCACACCATTTGTTAAAAATATAGATACTTCTTTGTTTAAAATACTTTGAAGACTTCTTATTAAAAAACCATCAAAGTTATTATTATTTTTTTTATACATTATACCTCCTGATAAATTATATATTATTTTTATCTATTAATATTATATATATGATATAATTTATGGAATTAATATGCAATTTCAAGTAATTACAAAGCTACTACTTCAAGAAGTTTCTTATATAAGTAAAGTAACAAATTCTAAATCACCTATATTAATACATGCTAGTATTAATATGAAAGTAGAAAATAATAATCTTATATTACAGGCAACAGACATGGATCATCATATCATGAGTAAAATTGATGTACAAGAGTCGTTGGAGGGAAGTGTCATTGTAAAAATTAAAGATTTTTTAGAACTTTTAAAAAAAATTAACTACCACACTATAAAATTATCTGTTATTAATAACACTTTAGAAATCAAAGATGCATTTGAGAAGGAAAGTAAAAGTAATTTTAATTTTTTTATATTAAAAGAGGATTTTCCAAGTCTAGATATCACAAATTTTAAAAAAATATTTTCTATATCTCAAAAACAATTTTTAGAATTATTTAGTTTTATGAGTATTACTCAGGAAGAATGGACATTTAATCTTAAATTATCTAATAATTTATTAGAAATAATTGCTAGTGATAAAAAACGTTTAATATATACAAAACTACCTATAAACGAGGAAAACAATTATAATTATTTTTTATCCCATAAAAGTATTAATATTATTTTAAAAAGTGCTTGTGATACAATAGAAATGTATGAAAAAAACCATCAAATACTTTTTAAACTTGGACATGTATATTTATTTGTAAAACTTTTAAAAAATCATCTTGTTATGGATTATCAAAGAATTCTAGGAAAAATAGATGAAGGCACAAAAATTTTAATTAACACAAATGACTTTTTACGTATTTTAAATCGTATTATTATTTTAGCATCTGTTATTAGTCAAGTTGTTAAAATAACTTTTCAAGGTAATACACTTCTACTTCAAAGTAGTGATATTTCCAAAGGTAAAGGTGAGGAAAGTATTCAAGTTATTTCTGGTGTTTGTGAAGGAAAAATTTTTATTAATTGTAACTTCTTAATAAGTAGTATAAAAACCTTAAAAAATAAAGAACTTGAATTAATTTATACGGGAAATTTATCTCATTTTTTTCTTAGAAATAATGACATCATACATGTTATCATGCCTATAAGAATTATGTAAAATTTATGAGTATATATATAATTGGTATGCCTATTGGTAATAAAAAAGATATTACAATTAGAGCTTTAGAAACTTTTTCAATTATCACAGATATTTACGCGGAAGACACAAGAAGTTTTAGGGAATTTGCAAAATACCATAATATCAAAATCAAAAATATTTATTCCTATGAAGATAATAATGAAAAACAAAGAAGTATTGAAATTATTAGTAAAATTAAAAATAATTCTAATAAAAATATAGGAATTGTTTCTGAAGCAGGTACGCCTTTAATTTCAGATCCTGGTTTTCGTATTATAAAACTTGCACATGAAAATAATATTAAAGTTATAGTTATTCCTGGTGTATCAGCGATTACAAGTTGTTTATCTATTGCACCTATGAATGGAAGTAGTTTTACTTTTTTAGGTTTTTTTTACAACTATAAATTAAAAGATATATATAACTCTATAAATACAATTGTTTTTTTTGATAGCCCTAAAAGAATTCTAAAAACTTTAAATTTTCTTAAAATATATTTTCCTAATAGTTATTTTTTTATAGGAAGAGAATTAACAAAAAAGTTTGAAACTTATTATTATTTTCCTATTTCTGAAATACCAGAAATAAATTTAAAGGGAGAGTTTGTAGTTGTAATGGAAAAAAATCATGAAATTCCTAAAAATAATATTGAAATTTCTAATGATACTATAATTAATTTACAAAAAAAATTTTCTCATATTAATAAAAAAGATTTAGCGAAAATCATTTCTACTATTACAAACTACTCTATAAATGATATATATAATAAATTAATTCAATTTAAAATGTGATATAATATCATGAATATGAAAAAAAAAATTAATAAAATATTTGCGTTATATGGAGACTTTACAGAATTTCTAAATAAAGAACGTAAAAATGTACCTTTGTTAAATAGTAAAAAGAAAAATTCTAATTTCTTAAGAATTTTTGCAACTTATATAGTCATATTATCTCTACATATTGGAGTTAAACTGCTGATAAATAGTTGGAAAATGCATTGATGTTTTTAGTACTTCTTGGTCTTCCTGGTGCTGGTAAGGGTACTCAGTCTAGAAATATTCAAAAAAATATAAAAATTAATCATTTTGCGGCCGGTGATTTTTTACGTAATTATAGTAAAACAAATAAACAAATACGTGACATTATTACCTCCGGTAAACTTATTGATGATGAAACAGCAAGAAACCTATTTTTTAAGGAAATAGATAAACTTAAAGATAATGTTATTATAGATGGTTTTCCTCGTACTATCTCTCAGTTTGATTGTTTTATTGATCATTTTGGAAAAGATATTATAGATGCAGTTATATTTCTTGATATGCCAGAAGATGAATTAATACAACGTATTTTAAATAGATGGTTTTGTGAAGATTGTCAATCCACCTATAAAGAGTTGTATAAATGTTGCAATAAATATACTGTAAAAAGAAAAGATGATATTTCTATTGATATTATTAAAACACGTTTAAATAATAACCTCAAAGAAACTAATAGTATTGTAAAATCTTTTCAAAAATTAATCCCTCATAAAACAAATATTATTCCCGCAAATAAAAACATAGAAGATGTATATAAATCTATTATGTTAGTGATAAATAAGATTAAAAAATAATCATAAATCATAGATTATAAATTAAAAATTGTGTGTGTCTTCAGTTGGCATCGCACCAACGACCCTTAGCTCTTCAGGCTAATGCTCTACTACTGAGCTATAAAGACAAACAATTATAATTGTACAATAATTTTTACAAAAATAAAACTCATAGTTCAAAATTTTTAAAAAAAAAAAATTATTATCATCTCCAACGGGAATTGCACCCGTGTTAACAGATTGAAAGCCTGTTGTCCTAACTACTAGACGATGGAGACATATTTTTTACTATTATAACAAAAATATTTTTTAAAAACAAGTTGATAATTGTAAATTTTTTCTGTACAATAGTATTGTTATACAAAACGGAAATTCCATAAAAAGGAAAGATGGCTGAGCGGCTTAAAGCACTGGTCTTGAAAACCAGCGAGGTTAAAACCTTCGAAGGTTCGAATCCTTCTCTTTCCGGTGCATAGTCTAGTCTCCAATAAAATAGTCTCCAATAAAAAAACAAAATAGTCTCCAATAAAAAAACTTAATTTTCTTTTTTTCTCTTTTTTTTCTTTTAGGAAAATGTAATCAACCAAGTATTTGTTATATATAATATAAATAAGTAATAAGAATTATTTGAAAGGTAAGATAACTATGAAGTTAAAAGTTGTAGGCGGAAAGCCTTTGAAGGGTTATGTAGATATTTCCGTTTGTAAAAATGCAATTCTCCCATTATTTGTTTCTTGTTTGGTTCTAGATGGTGGAAGTGTTTCCTTTTTTATATCTTCGATCGAAGATATAAAAAGTCTTGTATTTGTAATGAAATATATAGGAGTTATTATCAATATTGATAATAATAATGTAACTGTTAGTGTTGATTATAATAATATAAGTATAAATAATGATCTATTGTTAGATATGTTAGAAGTACAAAAGTTAAGAATGAGTATTTATTTGTTAGGTCCTTTATTAGCTTTGTTTAATGGTAGTGTTAAAATGTTGTTACCAGGAGGAGATCAAATTGGTGAAAGGCCTATTAATTTTCATATAGATATATTGAAATCTATGGGTGCATCTATAGAAATAGAAAATGGTTTTATTATAGGTAAAGCAAGTATTTTAAAACCTATAGAATATATATTTCCAAAAGTCTCTACAGGAGCAACTTATCATGCTTTAATTACAGCTGTTTTTGTAAATGGTAAATCTATTTTTCATAATTGTGCTATAGAACCAGAAGTTATATTTATATATAATACATTAAAAACTTTTGGAGTAGATATAAGAAAATATGGTACTACCTTTGTAGTTTATGGTAATGGTAAAGGTATTAAGAATAATAAAAATTATTTTATTAATATTATTCCTGATAGGATAGAAGCATTTACTTATTTATGTTTAGGTTTAATTACTAATGGAGATATAACTATTAAATGTGATGATATAGGATATTTATGTGGTAAGGGAATTTCTTTGTTGTCAAAGATAGGTGCTATGATTACTTTTCAAGATTCCTTTGTTAATATAAAAAGAAGTAAAGATATAGGAAATATATCTTTTGTAGAGTCAGAAGAGTTTCCAGGTTTTCCTACAGATTGTGGTCCACTATTAGTTACTTTATTAGGATTAGGTAAAGGTACTAGTGTATTTAAAGAAAATATATTTCATAGATTTCAATATATTAAAGAATTAGATAAGTTAGGTATTGATGTAAAAGAAAACAATAACTATGAAGTTACTATTGATGGTATAAAAGAATATGTATCTAATAATAGTATAGTGAAATCTACAGATATTAGAGGTGGTATGAGTTTATTAATGGCTGCTTTATCTATAAAAGGTACTACTATTATTGATGATATATATCATATATCTAGAGGTTATGATGATTATATTAATAAATTAATTAAGTTAGGAGCTAATTTGTCTATAATAGATTAAAAGAAAAGATCATATTCACCCATGGGTGAATAACCGCCGCAAAATTTTATTAAAAACGTGTGGTAATCATAAAAAATAATTGTAGAAAAGAAAATATTAATGTTAAAATACTATTTATTCCAAAAAAAATCATAATACTACCATATTCCGTTAACCCCATTAAAGAAATTGAAGAAACTACTGTAGAGTTACAACTATTTGTATTGTTATACATATTATAGATGAGATTCATATCTCCTATACAAAAAAATAAAGATATTAAAAAATAAATAAAAGTTGTTAGTATATATCTATGGGAATTATGATTATTATTATCAATATTACAACAGGTGAAAATTTTTAACATTATATCTTTACAACAACAATTGTTGTTTAGAAAACCATTTATATCTTTACCACGAAAAAAATTAGAAAAAAGTATAAAGTTTTTACTCAAAAATACAAGAGTAGCAAATACCGTAAAATTAATTTTTCCTATTAACGTATTTCCTAAACATATTTCATATATGGGTGATAAATTATTAATAGTAGGTAAATTACTCAAGTTAATCATTTTTAAAATAAATACTGATATATTAGAAATAAAATCTATAATTATAACCGTATTAAATACCGCCCAACCTAAACATTTAAATATTCTAGTATTACAACATGCTATTACACCAAAACAACATATAGCACTACTATAATTACAACATTGTTGTTTTAACTCGTATCTTACTATATGATCACAAACACAACCACAACATTCATCACAAACACAACATGTTAAAGGCATACTATTACTTTGAGGATAAAATATTTGAATAGATAAAAGAAATAATTTTATTATACAATTCATATTAATATATCTTTTTAGATAATAATTATTGCAAATTTATAAATAAAGAATACAAAATATAGATTAAAAAAAATTTATTCTTTGTATTTTTATTTTAAATAATTATATGATAACATTTTAAATAAAAAGGAAGTAAGTAAAATGTCAGTAGTACCTAAAAAAAAAACCTCTAAATCCGCTAAAGGTATGAGAAAGTCTCATGATGCATTAAAGGAAACTCAAGGTGTTTTGTGTAATAATTGTAAAAATATTATTATTCCTAAAAATAGATGCACAAAATGTGGGTTTTATAAAAATGTTTTTGTAAAACCTCCAAAAAATCAATACAATGATAAAAAAAATCTTAATAACTAGTTATTTTGTATTGTCTATATCCACTTTGAAAATAGGACAATCTTTTAAGAAATATCAAGATTTATATCATGTTATTGGGGTTTTTTATCAAAATTGTGATACAAAAATTATAGTTTTAAAAGAGAAAAACAAATCTATAATTCCTACCGTAGTAAAATTAGATATGTTTGACAAAATTATTGCTACAGGTAAATATAGTAATAATTCTTCTATCAAAGGTAAACCATTTTTTATTTTTAAAAAAAAATATTTAAATATTCTTCTAGAAGTTTTGTTTTTTCAAGCACCTAACAAGAATAATTTGTTCGGTATGATGTTAGTGGAAAATAGAAACAATCAACAAAAATATTTTACAACTGAAAGTTTATTTAATAGATTAATTACTTTATTTCAAGTTTTTAATGAATCTATAAATATAAATTTTGCACCTGATTATTATTTGATGACAAATATACCCCCATATTTTAAGGAATATAGCATTTATAAAATGTTTTATTTATTGTCTAAAAAAGGTAGTGTCACAAATGATGAAATGTATTTAAATCGTAATATAGTATATACAATGGGAGAAATAATAGGTAAACTAAATATACAATATATAGAATATGATGGGTGTGGTAATGATGTTTTTATGTATAGTTCCTGTTATAAATGTGATCATGGAGAATTTTTAGGATTAGTTCTTTTACAATTTGATAAGTATTGTATTCTTAAGTCTTATTTTACATTTTTTGATTACTGTCCCACTTGTCATAAAAATACAAAAAAACTACCTACATATCAGTTTGAAGAGGCTTTAGATGTGGATAATAAATAGTATATTTATTATAATGGAAAAATCAATTTTTATTTTATCCAGTAAGATTTTTGTATTTTTTTCAAATGATATAAGTGAATTAATATCCATAAGTAGTAATCATTTATGGGTTAGTTCTATTATTTTTAATTTTTTTTTTTTTTTAATAATATAATAATAGATTTAATACATAAAAAACTTAAAATAAAAATCAAATATATTTTATTAATATTTTTAGTATTTTTGAATATTATTAATATTTTTATTTGGCAATTTAATAATATATATGTTTTTTATATATTAAGAGGATTACAGGGATTTTGTTTTGGTGGTATAGAAGGTATTATAATCTATACAATTGATAAAGATAAATCAAAAATTAATCTATTTAATAATACAACACCATTTTTATTACCTTTGTTAAGTTATTTTTATTATATCTTTAATGTTAAGTGTTTTACAATATTTATTAATATTTTAATATTTATATTAATTTTTCTTATATATTTCATAAATGATATAGATTTAAAAAAAAAAAATTATAATTTTTTAGAGAATAAAAAATTTTTTAGATATAGTCATGTTATGGGAATAAGTTTAGGATTTGCTGTTAGTGTATCTACAATAGTAGTTATATATAATAAATATTTATTAAATTTTATATCCTACAATTTCTATAAAATTTTACCACTTATTATTGGAGGTTTTATAGGTATTTTATTAAAAAAAAATCTTAAAGTATTAATATTTAATCTTATTTGTATATCATTAAGTATTCTTTTTTTTAATAATAAATTATTTGTTATTTTTTTTATTATTAGTGTTTATAATTTTTATTTTATTTTTTCACCTTTATTAGTGATACATACTACAAAAACAATACCAATAGAATATTTAAAATATATATATATGTGGAAACATATATATACATATATTATTTTATGGATTATGAATTATATTCATATAAATATAAAATATAAGATTATAATACTAACTATAGGAACAATATCAACATTTTTATTTGGGGAAATTTATAGAAAAAAATTTTTAAATAATTATTAATAAATATCACTTAAATATCTTGAAAAGACGTCTATAATATATATCAATGCATCTAATAATATTATATTTTTTTTTGAAGATTTATGGTGATGAAAAAGTATTTATCTTCAAAGAAGCAGAAAAATATTTAGAAAAATATAATAAAAATTTTAAAACTCAAGATAAGGATTTTATAAATGTTTTGAAATTATCGAAAGAGTATGTAGATATAAGTCTTATAGAATTTAAAAATAAAATTAAAATTTTATTGTTAAAACAAAATGATTTTATAAATTTTATACCAGAATTAACATGGCAAAATAGCCTGACGGACAGTTATAATTTTTCTATTAACTGGAACATATCTAATATATTAGAATTAACAATTTTAAAAAAAATTCAAAAAAGCAACGAATATAAAGAACTTATGTGGAATATGGATATAAATATTAATGAAAATATTTTAAAATTCCATAAACTTTTAATTAATATAATAGAGTTAGTATCAAATATTAGGAATAATTATAAATTTTTAGATTTTCTTTTAAAAGAATTAATAAAAAAACAAAAAAATTTTAAAATTTTATTAGAAGAAGAAGATTTAGAAAATATTGAAGAAATATATTTACTATATGAATATATTATAAATGCTATAGATAACATATTAAATACTGAAGAAAAAATTGCACTAATAATCATTGATTCTAATGGTGTAATTAATGAAAATACTATAGATAAACTACATAATTTTTGTAATTATTTAGAAAAACAAGAGGATGCACTTATTGCTTTAAAAGAATCAATACCTGTAATTCATATAAAAACTCCTAAAAATTTTAAATATAATTATATTACTAATAATGTACCTTTGAATATAAGAAGTGGAGTAGATTTATCTAATTCTATGATTAATTTTAGTGTTAATTTTGATTTAGGAGAAATATTTCGTACTATTTATAATTTTAAACAAAAAAAGATTATTCATAAATTTGAAAAACAAAAGATGTACAAAAATTTAAAAATATTCTTTGAAGAACATAAAATTAGTGAAAATTTTTCAGAAAAACGTCTTAAACAAATAGAAAAAGAAATAAGTCTATTAAAACAAATTATTAATAATTATTATAAAAGTAAAGAGACTTTAATTAATAAAACGTATATAAAGCGTCATGAAGAATATTGTCGATTATCTAGTAAACATTCCGAAGAAATAATAAAATTAAAATTAAAAAAACATATATTTTTTTATAATAAAAAATAAGTATTTTTATATTTCTTATATTAGTTTATAATTTAAAAATGAGTATCTTTTTAGAAAATAAACGTTTTGAAATTGCCTTATATGAACCACAGATTCCTTTAAATTTAGGGGCTATTATGAGAACAACTTTTGTTTTTGATGTTATTTTACATATAATACATCCTTTAGGGTTTATTTTTAAAAATAAAAAAAATCTTGGTAGATCTTCTTTAGATTATGAACCTATATATATAGAACATAATTCATTTAAAGATTTTTTAGAGAAAACAAAAGACCAAAGAAAAGTTCTTTTTACACCACATACATCTTTAAATGTTAAGGATTTTATTTTTAAAGAAAATGATATTTTAGTTTTTGGTCGTGAAGAGGATGGTATGGAAACAGAAAATATGGGGTTAATGGATGCATTGGTATCAATTCCAATGTTTGTAAATGCCCGTAGTTTAAATTTATCTGTTTCTGTGGGAATGGGAGGTATTATTGCAATTTTAAAACAAATATAATAATTAAGAAATGAAAATAAAATTTTGGTATAGCAAAATAACATAAAGTGAAGTCTCATAGAGTCAGCCGGCTTAAGTTTTTTATCTATATAGATCTGCTATACCTTTCATATAATACAATTTTTTTGATACTTTTAAAATAAAATCAACAACTTAGTTAAGTTTGTTTTTATATTAAATTTTAATTTTTTGCCAATTATTTTTTTGCCAATTATTTTTGCTTTCTATACAATGTGTATTATAAGTATTTATATTATGTTGTTTTTTTAATAAACGCAATTCTCCCGCATATACATTTAAAGAACGATTATTTAAGTGTAAAGAAAAGATTTCTCTTTCATCTCCAATACTATTTTCATTAATAAAAATATTTGTATTATTTGTTTTTATTATAATAGAATTATAACTTGATGGTATTTTTAAAATATCATGATTAATTTTTTCTTCTTGAAGTGGTAATTTGTTATTTGTTAATAAATAATCTAATAATATATTTTTTAAATAATATAGTTTTTGTTGTTCCTCTAAAAATTTAATATTTTTGTTTGTAATGGTTACTATACAATCAAAAATTTTTATTGTAAATAAAATTATTGTTGCAAATAATAACAATTCAAAACCCATGAAACCTTTTATTTTTTTTATTTTCATAATACTATTTATATCATATAAAAAATACTTTAGAAATATCTTATTTTAAAATATTTTTGAAATTTCTTTCTTAAAAAAATCTCCTCTTTCTTCATAATTTTTAAATTCTTCAAAAGAAGATCCTCCTGGTGAAAAAACATATATACCTGGTTCTATAAATTGTTGATTTAAATATTTTAAGCATGATTTAAGATTTTCAAATTCTACAAAATTATTATAAGATTTTTTTAATAAAAAATTTTTTATAAGGTTTCTTTTACTACCAAATATATAAAATTTTGATATTTTATAATAGTCTAGAATATTTATATTACCTTTGAGATTATGTCCCATTATTAAAAAGATTTTTTTTTTAAAACTTTGAGAAAATTTAATAGCAACATTAGTGCTTGTAATAGAAGTAGATTTACTATCATTTATAACAATATATTTATTATTATTAATAATAATTTCACATCTATGTGATGGTATTATAAAATTATTAATACAATTAATCGCTTCATTAATAGAATAATTTGTTATTTTATTAAAAATATAAAAAGCAAGAAAAAAATTTTTTATATTATGAATCTCATATTTTTTATCAATTAATCTAATTTCCTTATTATATTTATTTTTGTTTAAATATGTATTAGTAATCTTTTTATTATAAAAAACTTCTTTTAATCCTTCTCCCATAAAAGAACCTTGATAATCATTATTAGTATAAATTTTTAATTTATCATTTTTATATTGGGAAAAACTTCCATGCCAATCTTCATGATTAGAACAAATATTCGTTATTGCTCCTATATTAAATATCATATAATTTGTGTAGTGTAATTGATAAGAAGATACTTCAATAATATAAATATTTCTACCTTTATAGGTTAAAGTTTTATCTTTAAAGATATCTTTACCTATATTTCCTACTAATAAATGAGGAATATTTTTATTTTTTAAAAAATGCGAAATCATAGATACAGTTGTAGTTTTACCATTTGAACCTGTAACACCTATATAATAATTATCTTTATTACCATATTTCCATAATATATCTAAATTTGATAAAATGGGAATTAAAAATTTTCTTGATTCTATTAATAGATGATGATTAGGAGAAACACCTGGTGTAGGAATAATTTCTTTAATAGTTTTAAAATCTATTTCATTAATATTTTCATATATTTCATGAGAAAAAAAAAGATTATAGTTTGTTTTTGAATCATCATATACTTTTATATTTATAGAATGTTTTTTTAAAAAATTATAGGTATACAATCCATTTTTACCACTACCTAATAATAAAGTATACATATTTTTATTATTTTATCATTAATATATAAATTTGTTATATATGATATATAATTTATTACATAATAATTTTTGTTAATTATTAATAATATTTCAATAATACTAATATAATATTGTAATGATATTAATTATAATGTATAATTTATATTAATACCATTAAGGAGGTGATAAATGAATAATCGTAAAATATTTTTATTTTTATGTTTGTTTGGAATAGAAAATAATTGTGTTATGAATAATACTATTGCTACTTTAGTAGCAGGTGTATTAGCTATAAAAAATCCAAACAAAGACAACAATGAAAAGCCCCAAGACATAGAAACAAGCGATGATGAATCCAATGATGAAGAAGATGATTTTTCTTCTTTTAGTTCTAATGAAGACGATGAAGAAAGACTAAAAGAAATTAAGAATATGGAATTTTTTGATTTAAATCCAAATAATCCAAATTTTAGTCAAGAAACAATAGATAATTTCTATAAAGAAGAAAAACCTACAGTAGAAAGATCTTCATATGCAGATCTTTTTGAAGAAGAAGAAAATGTAATACTACCAAATAATGCAAAAGTAAAAAAATCGGAATATGCAGATATTGCAGATCTTTTAGAAGAAAATAAAGAAAAAAAATTAAGTGAAGAAATTTTTAATAGTTACTTAGATCAAGTACCAGAAGAAAAAAGAAACGAATATTTAAAAGCGAAGAGAGAATATAACGAAAATCCTACGAAAGATACATTAGAAAAAGAATTTAAATTATATAATAGTATTATAAATACAGCTCGAGAAATTAGAAAAACCGATGAAACATTAAAAAAAGAAAGTGAAGAAAGAAAAAAAACAAATGAATTAAATACTCTTTATAATACTATGTTGTTGAATTTCTTTGGTAAAAATATATATAACATTTTAATGAGTGTTAATTCTACTTATAATTTCTTTAAAACACATAAAATAATTTTGATTACATTAGTAGGATTATTTATGTATAATTTTACACCAATGATATTTTTTTCATTATTAGTATTATATATAATATATTTATATCTTACATTTAAGTTATATTTTACCTTTACTTATGGATTTAAAAGCTTTATGATAAGTCAATTATAGTTATAGTTGTACAAATATATGAAAACTATAGTTATAATATTTTAAAATCAAGTTTTCTTAAAAATTATTGATAATTTATAATCAAAATTTATTTAATAAATAATTGATAAATATATTCAAGTAAGTAATTAAATATAAAAATAAATTATATTATAATTTAAATAAATTGCAAATACATGGCAGTACTCACTTTCCCAGAAACCCAGTATCATAAGCATTTATCGCTTTTACTGCCTAGTTCGAGATGGATTAGGGTAGTACACGATAAACTATAAAACCGCCACTTGTTTGAAATATAACATATATAGATATTAAAATCAAGATATATTAGAAATTTTTTTTATAGAAATTAAATTTATTTTTCGATCTGTTGCTTCTAATATTTGAAATTCTAAATTATCAATTTTAATAACTTCATTTACAGAAGGTACATATCCCGTATAATAGGATAAAAAACCACCTATTGTACGTATACCTAATTTATAACAAACTTGAAATTCTAAAATTTTCCAAGGAATATGTTCTATAAGAGTACCACCACTAATTTTAACAGTATTATCTTTAAACTTTTCTTGAAGTAAAATACTTTTTTCAAAGTAATTAATAATGTTATATTTTTCAAAAAAACCTAAAGGATTACCTCTTGTATCGATGGCAATAATAAATTTAATTTCTTCCGTTAACATTTGTTGTAAAACATCATTAATATCTGCCATATAAGGTAAAAATAAAAATTTTGATGTTTTAAATGTTTTATTTTTACTTTTATTATTAAATATATAATTTACTAAATCTTGATATGTAATTATACCTATAATATTTTCAATACTATCCTCATAAAGTAAATAACAACTAGAAATTTCATAATAAATTTTTTTTTTTAAATTATTAATATCTATATCTTTATAATTAATATAATTCATATCTTTAAGGGAAGTGATAAAACTATTTAACATATAAGAAGAATCTTTAGAAGACTTTGTAAATATATTAATAATTTTTTCTATAATATAGGAAATATGATTTTTAGGTTTACGAAACAAGTTTATTAACTTTTTATGCATATAATATATTAATTAATAATATCATAATAAATATTAATTATTAGTTATGATTAGTTAAATTAATAAATAATTGTTTTAATATTTTTAGATGTTTTTTGTTTATTTTCTTTATTAATAGTAGTATCTGTATTAAAATATTTAATAAAAAATTTTATATTAACAAATATATATGTCCATAAACTCATAATTATTGCAATTATTATATAAATATTTAAGTTATTCAGAGAAATTTTATCACTATTACTATTATAGGACATTAATAGTAATTTAATATTTTCTTCTAATATATCTAAATCATTTGTAGGTATATTTTGATCATTAAATTTCTTTCGAATATCATTTAAGTTTTCTTGTAATAAAGCACCGATTGATTGATTTGTAACATCTTTATTTTCGGTAGTATTGATATATAATAGATTAAAGATAATAAAATATATATACATACTTATGATTATATCAAATTTAACATTTTATTTAGTCGATTTTTTAAACTACTAGGTAAATCTTCAATGATATTTTTATCTAAAACTACATATTTTTTATTAGATATATCTCCTAAATAAAAACTATAGAAAAAATTTTTAAATATTTCTTTTTGTTTTTTTTGTTTACTTAAATTAAAATCTCCAATATTATCTCCTATTGTAATAAAAAAATTCTCTTCATTTTTTGTACCTATTTTTAAAGTTTTTGATATTTGATAATGTTTAAAATAACTACCAGGTACTTTTTGTCCTTTATGAATTATTTCTGTATTACCATAGATACTGAGTTCTTCTTTAGAGATTAATCCTTCTCGTAAAATTTTTATATTATTGTTTTCACAAGTAATAATTGTTGATTCTATACCACCAATGATACTATCATCTACAAAAATTCCTATATTGGTATTTTCGTACTGAGATATTGCCATTTCTTTATTAGTAATTGTTATTAAACTAGATAAATTAGCACTTGGTGCACATATAGGACCTTTTTCTTCTATAAGTTTTTTTAAAAAACTGCTGTTTGAAACACGACAACAAATCATATCACTTCCATTATTTGAAGCATTTAACAAGTTATTTTTTTTTTTTAATAAAATTGTTAAAGGACCTGGCCAAAATATTTTACAAAGATTTTTTGCTAAATCATTCATATATACATATTCCTCCACTTGTTTTAGGTTTAAAAAATGCACAATAAGTGGATTTATTCGAGGACGATTTTTTATTTTATATATTTTTTCTACTTCTGATGATAAAAGTGCTGGCGCTCCTAATCCATATACACTTTCTGTAGGAAAAATAATTATACCTTTATCTTTAAAGTCTTCTAATGCCTCTTTATAGTTATAAAAAATTTTCATTTATAGAAATTATATAATTTTTTTTATAATATTTAAAAAAGATTTGATAAAAGAATATTTTTTAGTATAATAGATTTATAATGGCGGGTATAGCTCATTTGGTAGAGCGCAAGTCTGTGGCACTTGAGGTGAGAGGGTCGGAGCCTCTTATCCGCCCCTTATTTATTAAGAAAGTTGTAAATTAATTATGAATAGTTATAAAAGAATTTTTAGTAGATTTTATGCCGTATACTTTAATTATAATCAGTATATTACAAAAACAAGCAAAGATATTAAAATATTATTTATGGAATCTTTAAAGATTAATAATTTTGATGAAAATTTAAGTAATAGTATTATAAATAACTGTACTATACAAAAAGATAAAATATTGAAAATCTGTGGAAAATATCAAAAAAGACAAGAAGGTTCTATAGATAAACTTTTAAGTATTATTTTATATACGGCTATTAGTGAATTTCTATTAAATAAAACTGATTATAAAATAATTATTAGTGAATATATAAAAATAACTATTTTTATTCATCCCACTGGTAAAGAGTTTATAAAAAGTATATTACATAGCATCTTTAATGATATGTAATTAATAAAATTTTAATTTATTAAATTATTATTAATAATTATGAAGATTTATTTTAATATAATAGGATTTTTGTTTATTTTTTGTTTTACACAAAAATCTATAAAAGAATATTTAAGTAATACGGAAGTTAAAATTTTTCCTTTTTATTTGATTAATTCAAATAATAGATTACTTATTAAAATAGATGATAACGAGATATATCATTTAGTTATTATGGGTTGTGAATTGTTCATACCACTTGTATTAGAGAAATTTAATAATTATCAATTTTCATTTAATATGTTAAATCATCCTAATACTAAAATTTTTATTGAATATGAAAATAATAAAGAAATAGATAATGAAAAATATTTACCCCTCAATTTTCGATTAACATTTTATGATAATAGATTAAAAATAATATGTGATTATTGTATAGGTCAGTGGAGTTCCACTATTAAAGGTACCGTTAACTTTTCAAATACTTTATCTATTTTTGAAAGATTTTGTGGATGTTTTTTTCCGAATAAAAATAAAGAAATGAGTTTCAAAACAAATATATCTTTATTTATGAATAAAGATGTAAATTCTGACACAAAGACACCTAGATTTATAGATTATACAAATGAATATATAAAAGAAAAAATGGATAAAAATTTCAAACCAAATCAATATAAACCTATTATAGAATATGTAAAGAAAAATTATAAAACAAATATTAATTATAATAATAATCCTATAGAAAATCAGAGTAATTATCATACATTAGCATCAGAAAGATGACAAAATAACTATTGTCTTGATATTATTTAATAAAATTTTAATTTATTAAATTATTATTAATAATTATGAAGATTTATTTTAATACAATAAGATTTTTATTTATTTTTATTTGTTGTTTTACACAAAAATCTATAAAAGAATATTTAAATCACAAACACAAAGAAACAATTATACCAATAGTTCCTTTTTACTTAATTTATTGTGATAGTGATAATCATAATAATCATGATAATTATAATTTATTTACTGGTAATTTTAAAAAAAATTATGATAATGATAGATTTTATGCGGTTATTATGGGTTGTAAATTACCTATTTCATTTTTTGTAGATTTATTCAATAATATTCCTAATACATTAAAACTTACTACAGAAAATTATCCTGATACTATAATTTTTATTGAGTATCATGACAATGAAGATTATAAAACTACAAAATGTGATTGTTTCTTTAAATTAAAATTTTACGATTCTAACTTGAAAATATATTGTAATTATTATATCTATCCTACTCATTCAAATATTAAAGGTGAGGTAGAGTTTTTAGATATTTTATCTATCTTGGAAAGATTTTGTGGATGTTTTTTTCCGAATAAGAATAAAAAAGTGAATTTTAACACAAATGTATCCTTATTTATGCATCTAACAAGTAATGGTATAAAAGAAAAGAATACTAGATATAATAATAATACATCAATAAAAAAATATCTAAATAATGAATATATTAATAATAAAACAATATATAATAAAAAAACGACGAAAGATAATATGCAATTAGAATTAAAAGATATGTAGAAAATATTTAATTAATAAATTTTTAATTTATTTTATTATATTTATACTTATGAAGTGTTATTTTAAAATTTTTAAAACAATAAAGATTTTTTTATTTTTTTTTTGTTTTTGTTCTTCTTCACCTCAAAAAAATCTCAATGAAGAAAAAAAACCCAATAGAGTTTTTTTTTTACCAAAATACTTCAATCCTAAATTAGTAATAATTCCTTTTATTATATCATATCATCATAAAAATGATGAAAATGATGAAAATGATGAAAATGATGAAAATGATGAAAATATAATATTTAATCCTTTTGATTTATTTAATAAACTAAAAAGTGAAACATCTCAAAATATTTATGTATATATTTTAGGATTGAAATTACAATATCCATTTAAAATAGATAAACTGGAGAATGGATTTGAACTTACTACACCTGAAAATAAAAATATAAATATTCAAATTCAAATTAAAGAAGATAATAATATTGTTCTTATTTTTGATGATTCTACCCTTCGAATAAAATGTAATTATTTTCAACAACAATCGCATCTAAATATTAATGGTGAAATAAACTTTACAGAAAAACCAAATCTTTTACAAAAAATTTGTAATTTTTTTAGGAATAATACAGAAAATGTATTTTATATCCAAACAAATACTAATAGAATAAATGAGATAACAAAAGATAGAATGGATGAAGAATATAAAAACTTACATAATGACATAGAATTAAGAGAAGTGGAAATAAACAACAAAAATCAAAAATATAAAAATGATCATTATATACAAAAAGATCAATATTTAAATAAAACTATTAAAGAATATAAACGAATAAAAGCTTATATAATAGATAAGCATCATAATAAAAAAGAAACAAATCAAATAACAACACCTTTAAAAGAAAAATATGATTTATGTTATGTTTAATATTTTAAAATTTAATTAATAAATTTTTAATTTATTTTATTATATCTATATTTATGAAGTTTTGTTTTAAAATAATAAAGATTTTTTTTTTTTATTTTTTTTGTTTTTCACAAAAGGAAGATTTAATATATGAAAATTTCGAAGAAGAAACGTTTAAATCTTTATCAATCAATCCTTTATGGATTGAAGGAATAATTGATAATACAGATAAAAACATTTTCTATGTAGTGATTTTTGGATATCAATTACCTTATGAATTTATAAAAAGTAAAGTAGATTTGAATAAATTTGAACTAACTACGAAAAAAAATTTAAATATTGTAGTGAAAGTGATAAAACAATCTGATAGTGATTTTTTATTATGTTTTCAAGATGGTTATATGCAAGTAAAATGTAATTATAATTATGAAAATATTATAGGTGATGTATTTTTTACACCACCTGTTCCTTTTTTTAAAAAATTATGTAAATGTTTTAAAAAAAATGAAACTATACAATATAATTTAAATACAAAACTATTTTTAGGTGAATATTTTAAAACTCATATAGATAACAAAAAATTTATTCAATATTATAACAATTTAGATATAAAAAAAGAAAATGGTATTTTGAAAGAATATTTTTTAATTAAAGAGTATATAGAAAATAAATATTTTAATTCCACGAAAAAAGGATATTTACCAGCAAAAGAAAAAGAAAGATTAGAATTATTTTAATAATACTAAGGTAGGATATTTTCCAGAAATAAAAAAAATAAAAAAAATAAAAATAATTAACTTCTGTACAATTTATTTAATAGATTTTTAATTTATTAAATAAAAATTTATATAATATGAAATGTTACTTAAAAATATTTATCTTTTTAAACTTGATATATTGTTATCCCTATATTCCTATGGGAATATTTAATCATAAAAACAAAATAGTATTTCCATTTGTTGATACAGAAGAAGAAATAAAATATAAATTTTTTTTTTTTGGAGAATTTTATAATATAGTAGAAATTACCAATTTTACAAAAGATATCTGTAATAAAACATATTACTTTAATTTAAAGGTAAAAGATCCTAAAATAAGTATTTCTTGTAAATGTAGTGATTATAATTGTGTTTTAGAATTCAATGATAATCATTCTTTAATAACATGTATTTATACAAAACAAGATAATATAATGATCCTTAAGTCATATATGAATTTTCAACCCAAAACATGTTTATCATGTTTAAAAAGTTGTTTTGATAGATTATTTAATACTCATACTAAGAATAATGTGATAGATATATTTACAGAATTTAATTTACCACCTGCTGCTAATATATATGACATTCAAAAATTCAATAATAATTATAATAATAATAATAATATATATACAATAAAATATTACATAGAAAATAAATATTGTAATTTCTCAAAAATAAATAATGAAGAAAAATTAGAAGAGTCATGCAATACAAAAAAAACTTTATTACAAATAAACTAAAGTATAAGATTAAATCTTAGGAATCTTTATTTTACAAATATTAAAAATATAGTAAAATTTTTATTAAATGTCAAAAAGAATTTTTTCTATTTTATTACCCCCTCCTAATGTTAGTGGTTCTTTACATCTTGGGCATAGTTTAGATGCTTTTATAGAAGATTTTTTTGGAAAAATTGCAAAACTTAATAATTATACAACTATTCTTTTACCAGGGTATGACCATGGTGGTATATCTACAGAATATTCTGCTTTAAAAAATAATAAAGATAAATTGTCAAAAGATGAAAAATATAAAATTATTAATCAGTTTGCGAATAATTCAAAAGAAAAAATTGATGAACAAATGAAATTATTAAAAATTGATGTAGATGAAGAAAAAACCATGTACACAATGGATGAAAATCATAAAAATTTTGTTATGGATAGTTTTATTAAATTATATAATAAAGGTCTAATATATGAAAAAGAAAAAGTTGTGTTTTGGGATCCTTATTTTCAAACAACTTTGTCGGATTTAGAAGTGATTCAAAAGGAAGTAGATGATTATATTTATTATATAAAATATAAAATAAAAAATAGTACAGAATATATAAGTATAGCTACTACTCGTCCAGAAACAATATTTGCGGATGTAGCATTAGCGGTAAATAAAAAATATAAAAATTTAGTAGGAAAACATGTACTTATACCTATTATTAATCGTGAAATACCTATTATTTATCACAAGGATGTGGATGATAATTTTGGTACAGGTATTCTAAAACTTACACCAACATATGATGAAACGGATTTTAATATTTGTGAGGAATATAATTTTTCTAAAATACATATTTTTAATGAAAAATTAAAAGCAATTAATGTACCAGAAAATTATAAAAATTTAAATATTCAAGAAGTCAAAATAAAAATTCTTGAAGAATTGAAAAAAATTAATCAATTAGAAAAGATTGAAGATTATAAACGTAAATTATTTATAGGAGAAAAAAGTCAAAAACCTATAGAAACAATACTACGTAATCAATGGTACTTAGACTTAAATACCGCAGAAGCTATAAAAGCTGTAAAAGAAGATAAATTAAAATTTTTTCCTTCTTACTGGAAAAATACTTATTTAAATTGGTTGGAGGGTTTAAATCCCTGGTGTATTTCAAGAGAAAATATATGGGGTCATAAAATGCCGATATTTCGTAGAAAAAATAATGAAGTTATTCTTGCAAAAACAAAAGAAGAAGCATTAAAACAATTCCCAAATGAAGAGATATATGAGGAAAATTTTATTTTAGACACATGGTTTTCTTCCGCTTTATGGCCATTATCATTTGGTAGTAAAACAGGTATTTTTCCAACTACTACATTAGTTACCGCTTATGATATTATATTTTTTTGGGTAGCTCGTATGGTACTTATGACTACAAATCTTACAAATGAATTACCATTTAAAAATGTATTTATTCATCAATTAGTTAGAGATGAAAAAGGTTATAAAATGTCTAAAACCCTTAATAATGTTATTAATCCATTAGATATTATAAAAGAATGGAGTGTAGATATATTGAGATATAATCTTTTATCAAAAGTATATGTAAGTGGTAATATTAAATTTTCTATTCATGATTTAGAAAACACTAAAAAAAATATTAACAAACTAAAAAATGCTATAAAATTTATTGAAATAAATTACGGGTTTGAAATAGATAATAAGAATATACATATTGATGATGAAATTTCTATATATTTTTTAAATAAATTTAAAAAAATAGAAAATCTTGAAAGAGTTTTATTAGATAATTATAATATTCATAAATATATAGAAGAATTAGAAGATTTTTTCTTTAAAGAATATTGTGATTGGTTAATTGAATTTAGTAAAGTACATAAAAATCTTCAAATTAAATATACTTTATTGTTTATACTAGAGAGATTATTAAAATTATTTTATCCTTTAATACCAGAATTTGTAGAACAAAACTATACAAAAATTTTTAAAAAAAATTTGTTTGATAAAGAATATTTTAATATTAGTATAAAAAAAATAGATATAAGTTATATAGATATATTAATAAAAATTATAAAAATTATGCGAAGTTTTAAAAATAATCTAAAAATTAATGTATGGTTATCACCTAATATAAGATATAAACATATTTTAGAATTTATGAAAATTAATATTAGTGAAGAAGAAGGTAAATTTTTAAAAATATATGATATAAAAATTTATTGTAAAGATATTAATAATGAAAATCTATTATTATATTTCAATAAACAGAAAAATAAATTATCTTTATTAGAAAATAAGCTTTATAAACAAACACCTCCTGAAGATATAAAAAATAAAATAGAATTAGAAATTTATTCTTTAAAAGAAGAAATAAATAACATTAAAGAAATAATAACATGAATGAAGATGTAGTATTAATTGTAGAAATTAATGATTTATATATTAAAAGTATATTATTACAAAAAAATTGGTGGCAGAACTATAAAGTTTATAACTCTTATAAAATAGAAAGTTTATTATTAGTAAATAATCATATTAATTTTGAAGAATTTCAACAACAATTACAAAAATTTATTTATCATATAGAATATGATAGTGGTGAAAAAATTATTGATGTAATTGTTATTATTAATTGTCTATATGTAGAATTTTTTAATATGACTAAATCCTTATTAGTAAATAATTTTGTAAAAACTTCACATATTAATCATTTATTAATGTATGTAAAAAAACATACTAATGATAAAAATATTGTTTTATTTGAAGAAACTAATTATTTGTGTGACAATATAAGTGTTTTCAAGCCTATTGATATATATACAAATAATTTAGTAATTACAAAAAAATACTTTAAAGTACCTAATTTAATATTTAATAATATAAATAATATTTTTAAAAAATTTTTGATTGATATAAAAAGAATTCATATAAATATATGTATTATTATAGAATATTTATTAAAATTTATGGATACATTTATATTGATTAATTTAGATTTTTATCATATAGATGTTTTATTATTAGAATTTGGTAAAATAAAAGAGTATTATAAAATTAATTTAGGTTTAAATAATCTTGTAAGATATATTACCCAAAAATATCAAATTTCTTTTTATAAAGCTTATCAATTAATAAAACAAGTAGGGCTTGTGTATGATAAGAAAAGGCAAGATATTTATGATATTAATATAAATTTTGTAGAAAATATTTGGTCTAATTCTTTTGATATTATAAAACATGACATAAAATATAAATATAATATACCAATTTTTATTAACGGTGGACAATTACTTCAACCAATTGATTATTTTTTAAAACTTAAAACAAAATTAAATATAAATAATCTGAATACTTATTTGAAATGTCCTCCAGAGTTTGAAAGTTTATATATATTTCAATATTTATTTAATGAAAAAAAAATATAAAAACATAATAATTTATCTATTAAATTTATAAAATATGATATATAATTATAATAATGGTAGAAATTCAAAAAAATAATGATAAATTTTTAAGATATTACTTTTATGTTTTCATTGTCAAAGCTAATAATAATGAAAAAAAATGTATGGATTGTTTAAATAACTTCTTTGACAAAATATCTGATTGTACTTTAGAAAAACTTCATTATATTGGAAAAAAAGAAACGGCATTTAAAATAAAAAAGAAGGAACCTCAAGCAAAAAAGGAAAACATATTTCATTATTTTACTTCAGTGATATCCTTAGTAGATAATTCTTTACTCCAAAAAAATTTAAAAGAAATTACGAGATTACTTAGTCTTCAAAAAGATATTAATATTATTCGTGTTTCTTGTCGTAGATGTAAAGAAGATGTTTTAGAAGAAGAAAGTAATTTAAGATCTATAAAAACATATACTTCTAATATGAATCAAAGATTTGAAACAAGAAAGATTAAAAATTAAAACTGCTGATAAAAAATACCTACTTAACAATTTATGATTTATTAGTATTTTTTTCATCTTTATTAGTTATTAAAATTTTATTTTTAAATCTTAAGTCAATTATTTTATGTTCTTGAGAATAATAACTTTTAAAATATATATCTAATTTCTTTAAGGATACATTTTCAGGAAGTTTGATTGTTAGTGAATTATTAATTACAATATTTATACGTCGATTATCAATAAGATAGAAATTTAAATTTAAATTTTTTATATATTTATGAATAATTTTGTAAATTTTATTATAAATTTCTAAATCTTTTGCAAAATAATTAATATGTATATTAACTTCATGAATATTCTCATTAAAATACATTCTTTGTAAATCTTCATCAAAAATAATTTTTTCCATTTTTATATAGGGTTTTCTATATTTTTGAATAATAATTATATTATTATTTTTATAATAATATTGTATATATTTAATAGTATTGATATTTGTATTTATATTTTTTATCAATTTTTCTTTATTCATAAATTGAAAATTTTTACAAACAAAAATAATTTGATTTTTATAATATATATTATAGGAATAACTATTTATAAATTTTATATTAAGATCTAAAATTAAATAATATATATAAATTTTTAATAAATTTTTAATAAAAAATAAAAATTTTAAAATTTTTATATTCATTTTATCTCTCATCGTATATATTTAGTAAAATTTTTGCTAATGGAATTCCAATAATCATACCTAAAAATCCCATTAATTTTCCAAAAATTATTATTGAACACCAAATAGTAAAGTTGTTAATATTAAAGATTTTATTTAAACATTTTGGAATAAAAATATAATTTTCATAAATATAAAAAAATACAAATATAAGTAATTCTTGGGGAAAAAAAATATTATTTTGTTGAATAGTATTAAATAACAAGAAAATAAATAAATTAACAGTCGAAGATATAGTTGGTAAAAAAATAAATATCCATGTGATATAAAAATATAATAATTTTTTTTGTATACTACTATTAATTATAAGAATAGAAAAAAAACTCCCCATATGCCAAATACATCTTAAATAAGTATAGTAATAATTTATTAATATATCTAAAGATTGTTTTATAAATTTTGTAATATTGAAATATTTTTCAAACTTCTTATGGTATATAAAATCGTATATATTATCAAGATTACTTAAAAAAAATATACTAGAAATAATTATAATAAAAACATAAGATAAAAGATATATTGTTAAACTATTACTTCCTTCTAATATTCCAAAAACAGATAAAGTAAAATAATTAACAATACCATCAAAAAAACCTAAATAATTATCATTGTTATTTAAAATAATAAGTTTTTCATTAATAGATTGTGCTAGTAATTTATCATTATTATTCATTAAAAATATTAATAAATCATCATAAACAAATATTTTAAATATATAAGTAAAAATCATAATAATAGTAATAATTAATGATACAGATAAAAAACTACTTACAAACTTATTATTTAAATAATCATCAATTTTATTGTAAATAGGTTTTAATATTCCTGCAAGTACTAAACCATATATAAATGGCTCTAATGCCGACCATGTACAATATATAATAATTATTAAAAAATAAATATTTATATTAATATTATGCATATATTATTATAACTATAAAAAATTATTTAAAATACAACTTCTTCTTCTAATTCAAAATTATCTTCTTCTTCATTATTATTACTTGAACTATTATTCATAACAGGTTTTTTTGAATAAATTTTCTTTATAATACCCCTGTCTTTTACAATAATTTCCTTTATATATTTTTTTTTTTCGTCCGTACCTTCTTTAGGGGCAATTATACGTGTTTGTATTTGTCCCTCTAAATAAACAATATCTCCAATTTTAATATTTTTCATTACATATTCTGCATTTCTATTAAAAATAGTTACTTGATGCCATTCTTTATGTTCTATATAAACTTTTTCTTCTTCTGTATTCTTACTTCTATCTAAATGATATTCTTTTGTTACTAAAAAAAGTGTACAAATTCTTAAATTTTCATTATTATTAATATATTTTTCTTCTGGTAATTTCCATATATCACCTATTAATATACATTTATTAATCATATTGTATAGTATGATATCAAATATTAATTAAAAAATAAATATATATTTATTTATTTTTTTTTTTCTTGCTCATCTAAAAAAGGTAAATATTTCTCATTGAATTCAATTCTATTACTATGTGAATCTATATTATAATTTTCACCAAAGTTAAACCATGTAATTTTATTATTAAATTTATTATTCATGATATCTTTATTATTCATGACATTTTGTAATTTCCTATTAAGTTCTACCATCTTCTTATTTTCTTTAAAATAAGTATGATATTCATAAGAAGAAATATTATGTTTCATATTTTCTAGCATGTTTGATGTTTTTTCGTATATACTATTTATATCTTCTTGATTGCTCTTCATCAATCTTTCTTTATTTAATGCATCAAATGGAAATAATGTAGAATAAACGAACTCAGGATTCAATACTTCCAACCAGTTTTTACACATATTTAATATGTCACTATACTCTGGATTTGTTTTTTCTTCCGGAAAGTATTGAAAATATTTTGTAAACATTTCTATTAATATTGCATTCATAATTATATAACTAGATTCTTCAACATCGCCTTCTCGCGCAGCATATGGTAAGGGTACAAATGTAGTTCTTTCTACCTCTTTATATAACTTAAGATCAATATAAAATCTTGTCATCATATCTATTAATTCTTGAAAAGAAATAGATGGTGATATATTTTTTATAATTTTCAAAAATTGTTCTTGTAATCTATTAAATTCAGGTTTTGAAACATATAAAGCAAATAAAGGAGATGGTGTCAAGAATAATGAATCTTTTACTTGTGACAAATACATTACTAATTTATTAGTTGTACTTTTTGGTGTTGTTTTGTTTGCTCGAGGAGTATGTTTTCGATAATTAAAATCTGTAAGAGAGTAAAATAAATTTTGCAACATATCATTTAAAACTTTGTTGTTTGGATGTTCATAAACATCATTTAGATGAAAATCAATAAAATTAAAAGGTGTATTTTTAGATTTACAAAACTTTTCAGTAAAAAATTCTATTAAAGAGTTTAAAGATTCTGTAAATATAAAATCTTCTAAAACATGAAGTGTTTCATTTTCAACAAGAAGTTTTAATTTATTGTTTATAAAGCAAATAACATTATAATTTGTTTTTTTTAGATCTTTTTCTTTTAAAAATGGATATTTGTTTAGAAGGAAAAATTTCAAACTTTGAAAAGATTCATTTTTAGCTAATTCATACATTGTTTTTTCTTGATCTTCTTTATCATAATTATAAAAAACCATTAAATAAAATTCTAATGCGTTTTTTATTTCTTCGCCTGAAATGTAATTGTATATTGCTTGTTGACTTGAAGTCTCACGCATTGTACTAACGGAACATATACAACACAAACATTTAAATAGATTTAAAAATTTTTTCATATTTTATAAAATAATCATAAATAGTTAAATTTTTATTAAAACTTTTTTCTTATAGTTTTTTTCTTGCAATTTCTTGTAATTATTTAAAAAAAATTATATAATATGGAAAACGCCTATTTAGCTCAGTCAGTAGAGCAGTTGATTTGTAATCAAAAGGTCAAAGGTGCAAATCCTTTAATAGGCACTTTAGTTTTAGAAATGTTTTTTTATTTTAATTTTTCTCTAATAAAGATTTTTTTTGTGTTTTGTCTTTAGGGTCTTCAATTATTCCCGTTAATTGTATACTATTATTGCTATTACTATTTTTGCTTTCAGTAGCTTTTTCCTCTCTTATATAAGGTACCAAACCTATTAACATTAAAATTAATAATATTATTTGTATTACCAATAATACAATAATAAACATATCACCTTCTATAGGAGGAAATGATGATAATTTGTCCATTATACCACAATTTACTTCTTGTTTATTATTCGTTACACAATTAAAATCTATACCCCAAAAAAATCCTATCCATCCGTATATAATATTTCCTCCCGTCAAAAAATAAAAATAAAAATTTTTTGAGAAAAAATCATATAAAAATAATACATACATAATTAATGTAGTAATTTGTAGAAGACAATGTAACATTACTATAGAAATTTTACAACATTTTATTTTAGAACTATTTGTAGGGTAATTAGAAAACATAATCATACCAAAAAATGTCCAAATAAAATTGAATATAATACTAATTATATAAAATACCATATTTGCTTTTATTATTAATAAATTAAATACATTCATGACAATATTAAAAATTAATTGAAAAATACATATTCCAAACAAAAAATGAGGTTTACAGCATATATCATTAAAATTAAAACAACATGCTTCTATATTAGTATTTATATTTATAATACATGTAAAAAATAAAAATCTTAGATAATTCATATAAATGTATATATTCTAATATTAAAATTAACAATTTATTAATTTATTTATATTAAATATCTTCTTCTTCTTCATATTCATATATTTTATTATTACTATATAATTTACCATGTATTTGTAAAGATTTTGTATATATAGTATTTGTAGCATTAGGAATTTTTAGAAAATCTTCCAGATTCATATTTACTATATCTTTAGAAGAATAAATATTATGATGATAAAATATTTCTGCTGTTTCATATGAAATATTTAATTCTTCTATAATTTCTGAAAAATTAACAACCATATCTTGAGGAGTATTTTCTTCCATACTACTAATATCTTTTATACCTTTTATTTGAATTTTTAAATCTAAAGCTCTACAAATCAAACTGATATTTATACCATTTGAACCTATTAATTTACTCACTATTGTATTATCTACAACAACAATAATCGTTCCATCTTCTTCATCTACAATAAATTTATGAATTTTAACATTTTTACCTAAAGCTGCTGCAATACGCGCAAAAAGTTGTTCCTTCCATTCAAAAATTTCAATTTTTTCACCTTTTATTTCATTGTTAACACTTTTAATACGTTCACCATTACGACCAATACAAACCATTAATGGATTAATTTGAGGATCATTAGAGGCCACAAATACTTTTGATAAATATCCTACATGTCTTGCAATTCCTCTTACTACTACCACTTTATCTTTAACTTCAGGAATATATTCTTGTAGTAATCCTGTGATAAACTCTGTGTTACGACGTGTTAAAAATAATTGAAATTCTTTTAAATTATCTGTTTCCCTAACTTTATACAAATAAGCTTTAATTTTACTACCTGATTTAAATACTTCATTTCTATGAAAATTATTCCTCGAATCTGTAATTATCCCTTCAAAAACACCACCAATACTTACAATTATACCATCAGAGTTTTGACTTTTTACGGTACAAGAGATAATAGTTCCTACAAGATTATGAAACTTTTCAAATTCTTTTTTTTTTAAATTAGAAACAAGAAGTTTGTGAAGTTTTTTTTCTAGTAAATAAAAATTTTGACGAGATATCTTTGAGGGATTAATTTTTTCATAGATTATATCTCCTATATTACTATCTTTTTGAATAAAATTTGCAGATTTTATGTCTATTTCACATTCTGGATTTAATATATTTTCTACCACTTTGATTTCTCTAAGAAATGCAAGTGTTTTTTGAGATCTATTATTTTTTATATTTTTTACTTCTAATTTAATAATATATTTATCTCCAAAAGTATTTTGCCATGCTTCTTCCACTACTTCTTCTAAAATTACTAAAACTTCTTCTTCTGTAACCCCATAAGTATTACATATTTCTTCTAAAATTGAATAATCTATTGTATTATCGTTCATATATATTAATTTTAATTTTAAAACAAAAGATATTATTTATCAAATTATTAATGAAGTATTTTAAATTTTTTCTTTAAAATACTTATAATCTATATATTTTATTGTTATTATAATACCATGAGACATTTTTTTACGGTAACATTTTTTGGATTAATTATTAAATTTCTTGGATTATTACGAACAAATCTGACTCAAAAACTTATAGGAGCTTCATTTGAGTCCGATTGTTTTTTATTAGCATTTAGATTAATAGGGTTTTTTAGACGTATATTTACGGATGGTTCTTTTGGAGGAGTATTTACAACATATTTTGCGGAATACAAAAAAGAAAATAAAGAATGGGGTTTTAGTTTAGGTGTACTAATAGTTTTTACAAGTATATTTTCTATTATTACTTTATTATTTTGTTTGTTTCCTGTATTTTTTACGCAAATTTGTATGGGTTCATTTAAAATTAATAAAAAAATTTTATTAGTTAGTAAGTATGCAAAATATATGTTTTCTTTAGCATTTTTAATGTTTATGTCTAGTTTTTTAACGGCTATTTTGAATTTTAATAAGCATTTTTTTCATTCTTCTTTTAGTTTAGTATTAGGCAGTATGTTTAATGTTTTTTGCATTTATTTAGGAATAAAAACAAAAACTATATTTTTTCCATTAGTAATAGGTACTATTGGTTATCAATTATTACATGTTTTATATATGTTATTTATATTAGTAAAAAAATATAATTTCTTTACAGGTTATTTTTTTTCTAAAAAATTTTTTAAATCTATATCTTCTATGGGTTTTTTTCAATTTATTAATCAAATAATTACATTATTATTTAATTTTTTATTTTTTCGTTTAAAAAGTGGTGATTTTTCATATGTAGAATATGGAGAAAGAATTACACAATTTGTATTTATGCTTGTGGCCGCAAATTTATCAAGTGTTATATCTCCATTATTAGCAAAAAATAAACACAGTGAAAAATTTCAGGAGTATGTAAAAAAATTTTTCTTTTTTGGTAGTTTTGCATTTATTTTTCCTACTATATTTATGTTTTTTAAAAGTGATATGATTGTTAATTTACTATACAGTAGTAATAAAAATACAAATATAATTTGGATTAATCAATCTTTAAAAATATCTTCTCTTGCTATTCCATTTTGGTGTTCAACACGTTTATTGGAAACATTTTTATTAACTAAATTTAAAAACAACTCCTATAATATAGGATATTTAATTTATAATATTACATACTTATGTACGGCTGTAAAATTATTAAAATATGGTTTTATTGGTTGTGTATGGAGTTTAAATTTAGGTATTTTTGCAAGAACTTTATATTTATTATATCAATGTCATATATATAATATATTATCTATAAATTATGATTTAATTTTAAATATTTTTTATAAAATTTTATGGGCATTTTTATTAATAAAATATGTTCATTCCTATTTTTTTATTTTTAAAAGTATATGGATTAATTTATCAGGTATATTATTCATGTTCTTAATATATGCAATGATTTTTCAAAAAGATTTTATTATGTTTTTTTCAAAAGAATTATAATGTATTTAGTCTTTTTTACTAATAGAAATTATTTTTTTTAGGAAATTTATTGGATTTATGTTACTATTCATTGCCTGTTGAAATAATACAGTTGCAAATGTTAAAGCTGGTAATGTATTAATTTCTATGATTGCTAATTGATTAGTAATTGTATTATAAAAAAAATCAATACGACAATAAGTGTGAATTTCTAAAAATTTAATAACTTTTTTAAAAAAATTTTTAATATTTTTTATTTGGCTATTACTAATAATATGAGATGGTACCAAGATATTAGTACCGCCTCCACATAAAAATTTTTCTTCAATTGTAAGTATGTTATTTTTGTTTATGGAAACGGTTGGATGAAATACCTTTTGAGATAATGTACCAATTGTTAATTCTAACCATCCTGTTTTTTTTATATGTTGAAGGTTTTTAAAATCAATTTTATCAATTTTTATATATTCCATTAATAGATATTTTTTTGATATTTGACTTAAATATATATCACTATTATCTTCTTGATTATATATTAATATTTCATTATTTTGTACTTTATTAATATAAGATTGTAAATCCTCTAAATTCTTAATTTTATAAACACCAACAGAACACCCATCATTATTAGGTTTAATAATAATATCTCCATAATTTTTTATTTTTTTCCAGTTTTCAATAATTTCATTGTTGGAAATTTTATAAATATTTTTAATATAAATAGTAGGAATTTTATAAAACTTTATACTTTTACATTTTATATTTTTATGTAAAATTTCAATTAATTTGTATTTATCTATACATAATTTACTTATATTACTACAACTACCTGTATAATCAATTTTATTATTTTCTAAAATTTTTTGTAATTTACCATTTTCTCCAAAACCACCATGAAGACAAATAAATACAATACAAGAGTTTTTTTTACACAAAAGTATAAAATCATTTAAATTTAAAGGTTTCTTATTATTAATAATAGACGTAAAATCTCTTACAGAGTTTTGAAATACTTCCTCATAATCTAATTCATATATATAATTTTTTTTTTTCATAAAAAAAATTCTTATATTATAATTTTTATCACCATATAATTTAAAAAATACATTAATACCACTATGAACAGATATATTCTTTTCAGAACTTTCACCACCAAATATAATGAAAAGATTTATAATATTTTTATAAATTTTTCGACTATTACCTGAAGAAATAACTTGATTGATGATTTTATAATGGTTTTTATTCTTAAAAAATATACTATTAATTTCAAAACCAGGAATAGAATTTAAATCCGTAAATCTAATTTCTTTTTTATTTTGTATATATATACCATCAATACGTAAAAAATATTTAAAATTAAATATTTTATAAATTTTTTCACAAGAGGATTTAATAGTATCTATAATTAACTTTGGAAAATGTGGAGGAGATAAAAATTTTACATTATTACTAGGAAAATATTTTTTATAATAATCAAAAATACCATTTGTGAGGATTGCGATAGGTGTAAATACCTTCCCCCCTACAACAGTTACTGCAAATTCTTTACCTTTATGAACTTCTTCTATTAAAGGTTGATAATTGTACTCGTTTTGTAATAAAAAATTAATATGTTCCTTTGCTTCTTTAAAGTTATTTACAAATTTTACACCTATTGATGATCCAGAATTATTAGGCTTTATACAAAGAGTTTTATATTTGTTTATAGCATTTTGTAATTGATTATCATTTTCATATATTTCTGAAAACCAAGGTTTACATATTTTATTTTTCCACAATAAATCTAAAGTTTTATTCTTTAAAAAAGTATTTATATAAGTACTAACGTCTTCACCAATATATGGAATATTATTGTCAATAAGAAATTTTTGTATTTGTCCATCTTCTCCAAAATTACCGTGTAAGATTGGGAAAACTTTATGATATTTTTTTAATGTATCTACAATGTTAGAAATTTCTTTTTGTTGTTTATAAAAATATTCAAAATCTTCTGTTGTATTAGAATAAATAAATTTTTTTTTGAGAAAATAAAATTTTAAATCTTTACTTATAAAAATAATATTTACTTGATGATTTTTTGATAAAATATGATACATACTCCTTCCAGAACTAATAGAGATATTTTTTTCATCAGATATACCACCACATAAAATACATATTTTCATAAATTTATATTTCCAAATTTAAACATACCTATTGCAGCTGCAACACTAGCATTTAATGTATTAAATTTTTTTGTACCAGGTATTTTAAAAAATACATCTATTTTAGATAAAAGTTGTGAATCTATACCTTGTGATTCTCCACCTATAATTAGAGCAATTTTATTATAATTTTGTTCTTTATTATAAGGTTTATTTAAATATTTTTCACTCATTGCAAAAATTTTATAACCTTGGTTTTTTATTTCAATAATACTACTATACAAATTTTTACATATATGTATTTTAACAAACTCAAAAGCACCAGAAGCATTTTTTACCATACGTCCATTAATAATACTTGTATTCTTTGTTCCTAGTAAAACATTATATCCTAAGACCGCCGCAGATCTTATAATAGCCCCCATATTACCTACATCTTCCATGGAACTAATAATTAAAATTTTAGAACCCATATCTTTTAAAGATGCAAAATGACAAAATTGATCTACTTCTAATGCTACACCATTATGATCATTAGATTGACATATTTTATACATTTTTTCTTTAGAGATTTTAATAATATTATCATATTTAAAAATTTTATTTGTGGATAAAAATAACTTGTATTTTTTTCTGTTTTTATTATTTAACGCCTCTTTGACGGATTGATAACCATATATAATTTGCATATTTTATTTTTAATTCTACTACATAAATATTTATGTAAGTTAAAATTATTTAAATATTTCATATTTTTTTTAAAAATAAACAAATATTAATTATTCTTATATATTTAATGTATAATATATAGTTAATATGAAATTTTATATATTACTAATTATTTTTTTTAATAACTTTACTTTTACAAGTCCTATTATGACAAGAGAAGAAAAAAAACTAATTATAGATGAATTTATGAAACAACCTGTATCAAAAATAGAATCAAAAACATTAGACAATCTTAATACAGTTGATGCACAAGGAATACTTTTTCCATTTATTTTATTTATATTTACAAATCATGAATGTCCTCCTTGTAGAAGATTAATAAGTACTTTTAATATTTCCTTAAAAGAAGATAAAAAAACAGGTGAAACAAAGGAAGTGCATAAAAGTATATTAGATATACTAGTAGAAGAACTAAATAAAAATTTTAAAAATTATAAAAATTCCCATGATAAAAAATCTCATCGTAAAATTTTAGTATTTATGATAAATTATGAAGAAAATATAAATTCTTTAAAGGATATCAAAAGAAGATTACCTACTATTACTTCTTTTCCAAGTTTTTTTTTAGTATGTCGTCAAAAAAAATGTGAAAATTGCCCTAATAACAATCGTAGTATATTTTCTGAAATTAATAGTTGGGTAGGTATATATAACAATTTATTTAATTGGAAAACAAAATTAATCCATGAGATTTTAAAAACAGTTGAGTCACATCAATATGAAAAATAAAAAAATGAAAAAAAATAATATTTTAATTTTACATCATAATAAGCAATGGATAAAGTATATAAAAGTCATAAAAAAATTAGCAAATTTTGTATTAACTAAAAAGTATCAACAAACTACTTTATCTATTTTATTAACAAATAGTAATTATATGCAAAATATGAATAATATTTATAGAAAAAAAAATTATGATACAAATGTTTTATCTTTTCCTATAGATAAGGAAATTTTAGGAGAAGTAATTCTTTCTTATGGAAAAATTACTGAAGAATTAAATATATGGAAGAGAGATTTTCAAACTCACACTTTATACTTATTAATACATGGTATTTTACATCTTTTAGGGTATGATCACATAGTAAATGAAGAGGCATTAATTATGGAGTTAGAAGAAGAATATCTTATGAATAAATTTATATTGACTACAAAAATTTAATTATTGTTTATAAAGTTAAGTATTACTTTTCTTAAATCATCAATAGCATTATTAGTGTTATAATAATGATTTGTATCAATAGATTCTATATTTACATTTATTTTTTTACTATTTAAAAATTGTTTATAAGAATCTATATAATTTTTAGAAGATAAAGAATCATTTTTTCCATATACAATCATACCGTTTGTTTTAAAATTAGAGATAATAAAACCTCTATAATCACAATCCGCTAAAGACAATGTAGGTGATATGAGAATAAAACTTGTAAGTTCAGGTCTACGCATGATAATATTCATAGCAATTTGACAACCCCATGAATATCCAACTATAAAACATTTATGAATATTATGAAATTTTTGAAAAAAAAAATCAACTACAACAGATGCATCACGAACATATAATAAATTTTTATAATTTTTATAATTATTTTTATACATATTATTAAAATTATCAATTTTGTGTTTTTGAAATACACATTTTATTATACTAAAATCATTTTTTAGTGTATAAAATAATTCATTAAAAATTTTATTATTTTCTGATCCCTCCCATTCGGGATTAGGAGGTAAAAAAATTATACCTATAGAAAGTTGTTTTTCATCATTTTCTATACAATTATGTTCTACAAATACTTTACTGTTACTTGTATAAATAAAATCTTTTGTAAGAATAAAATTATAATTTGCCATTAACTAAGAATAATATTATCATTAAAATTATAAAAAAAACAAATTTTTTTATATAATAAGATTATATTATGAATTTTATAGAAATAATAGGAAGAACAGCTGTTGGTAAGTCATCCCTTTTTAATAGTTTATTACGTCAAAAAATATCAATTGTTTTATCAGATAGGGTTGTTAAAACTTCTTCTATTAAAGATACAACTCGTGACTATGTGCGTTTTTGGGGGGAAAATTTTGTAATTACAGATAATATAGGTACCCATAAAAACACAATAAGTGATAATTTAAAAAAAGCTACATATGTTTTATACGCATTACCCTGGAATGATATACAGGAATATGATAGAAATAATTTTCGTGAACTAAGAAGACATAAAATTAACTTTTATCTTGTCATTACAAAATGTGATATGGGAAATTATTCTTACAAGAATTGGGAAAAAACTGGTGCATTATCTGTATTTTATGTATCTTCTAAAAACAACGTAGGAATTAAGGAATTAAGAAATTTTTTAGGTGTTAATAATTTGGAAAATAAATACCCTATTATAAGTATTATTGGTCGTATTAATAGTGGTAAATCTTCTCTTATGAATTTAATATGCAAAAAAAATAGATCAAAAGTTAGTAGTACACCTGCTACTACAAGGGATCCCGTTAAAGAAATAGTAAATGACTATTATTTTATAGATACCGCTGGTTTTAGTCATATCAATACGGATGTGGAAAAAATTAGTATGCGCAAAACAAAAACCATTATTAATTTATCAACAATATGTGTGCTAGTAGTTGATCTTTCTGTTGGTTTTACCCATTGGGACAAATGGATGATAAGTTTAGTAGAAAAGGAAAATAAAGGTTTATTAATTATATTTAATAAAGAAGATTTAATAAATAAAGAAAATCACCATCATGATTTTAAATATTGGAAAATTAAAAATTATATACCATACATCTTTTTTTCCACATTATATAACAAAGATACTAAATCTATTTTTAAAGAAATTAATAAAATTTTTCTGTCGATAAATAAAAAAATATCTCAATATCAGTTGGATAAGTGGTATGAAAATATCAAAAAACCTGTTATTAATGGTACCTCATATAATATAAGTATAAAAATAAAAAATAATGGAGATTATCCTATTTTTTATATATATTCTAAAACTAAACTAAACACAGATTATAAATTATATCTATTAAATAATTTAGTATTTTATTTTAAATATTATGGTATTTTACCAAAATTAATATTTGTAAAAAAATTTTTTAAGGATAAATAAAATTTTTATTTAGTATTTATTTGTCTTTTGTGAGATTTACATTATAATATTAAGTGTTATGAAATACAATATAAGTACAAAATGTAATATTTTTTTTTTGTTTTTAATAATCAATCATTATAATATTACTGGAGAAATAAAAGTAGGTTTGTGTGAAACACATAGAAAAGACAAAAATATTAACGGCAACTTTTATGTTGTTGAAAACAACAAGAAAGGTCAACAAGCAATTCGTAGAGTTTCTTTTGATAGTGTTAATGATGGATTAAAAAATGTTAATGATACAATGAATGCTTTATGTTCTAATTTCAATCAAATAAATAATAGTAACAGACAAAGTATGGAAAATTTAATTCAATTGATAAAAAATTTAAATAACAAACCAAATAATGATATATTAACATTATCTAATGATTTAAAGAATTTATTAAATGAAATACGTTCTAATAAAAAACAAGAAGAAAATAAGAAAAAACAAGAAGAAGAAAATAAGAAAAAAAAACAAAAATTGAAAAAACAAAAAGAATTATTTTATTATAATAATGATTTATATGATACGGAAGAAATTGAAGATTTTTCTGAAGAAGATAATAATAAAATACAAGGCTTAAGTGAATTAGAGAATTATTATAAAGAAAGAATGAAAGAAATGAAATTAGCTAAAAAATTACAGGATCGAGAATATGAACTAACTATGAAAGAAAATATAGCTCGACATCAATTAGAAGAACAACGTAAACAATTAGAATTTCGACAAGAAATGGAAAAATATAGAATGAATAATTTTAATGTCTATAAGAACATGAAAAGAGAAGATCAAATAAATTCTATGATAAGAGAAAAAGAACGTATTAAATCAGCAGCAGATATTAGTAATATTATATTAAATAAAAATCAACAAGTAGAAAACTTAAAAAATAGTAATTCATCTAATAAAAATGTAGATAAAGAATTAAAAACAGAAAATGATCATCTTAAAAAAGAAATAGAAAACTTAAAAAATAGTAATTCATCTAATAAAAATGTAGATAAAGAATTAAAAACAGAAAATGATCATCTTAAAAAAGAAATAGAAAACTTAAAAAATAGTAATTTATCTAATAAAAACTTCGATGAAAGTTTAAAAATAGAAAATGATCGTCTTACAAAAGAAATAGAAAACTTAAAAAATAGTAATTTATCTAATAAAAATGTAGATAAAGAATTAAAAACAGAAAATGATCATCTTAAAAAAGAAATAGAAAACTTAAAAAATAGTAATTTATCTAATAAAAACTTCGATGAAAGTTTAAAAATAGAAAATGATCGTCTTACAAAAGAAATAGAAAACTTAAAAAATAGTAATTTATCTAATAAAAATGTAGATAAAGAATTAAAAACAGAAAATGATCATCTTAAAAAAGAAATAGAAAACTTAAAAAATAGTAATTTATCTAATAAAAACTTCGATGAAAGTTTAAAAATAGAAAATGATCGTCTTACAAAAGAAATAGAAAACTTAAAAAATAGTAATTCATCTAATAAAAATGTAGATAAAGAATTAAAAACAGAAAATGATCATCTTAAAAAAGAAATAGAAAACTTAAAAAATAGTAATTCATCTAATGATAAAGAATTAAAAATACAAAATGATCATCTTAAAAAAGAAATAGAAAACTTAAAAAATAGTAATTCATCTAATAAATGATCATCTTAAAAAAGAAATAGAAAACTTAAAAAATAGTAATTCATCTAATAAAAATGTAGATAAAGAATTAAAAACAGAAAATGATCATCTTAAAAAAGAAATAGAAAACTTAAAAAATAGTAATTCATCTAATGATAAAGAATTAAAAATACAAAATGCTCGTCTTCAGAAAAAGGCTAAAGTTTTAGAAGGTCTAATTGAAGAATATCTTCAATTAGTAGGAAGAGTTTCTAAAGCTATTAAATAACTTAAATATTATTAAATAATAATAAAAATATGATATATAAGATTTTGGTAGAAAACCATAATATATATGAATATGTTTCTTCTAATTTAATAGAAAAACTTTCTATAGTTAAAGTGCCTGTAAAAAATAAAATATATTTTGGATTAATAATAGATATTATTGATAATAATACTAATGTAGAATATATTAGAAAAGAAATTATTTCTATTACAAAATTTAAATTATTTTCTAATAATTTAAATTTCATTCAACAATTTCATTATTTAAATATTATAAAAATTGGTGTATCTTTAAAGTATTTATTGTATAAAATTCCTAAAAAACCCTTAAAACTTAAAAGTATAAATAATAATTTTATTTTATTAAATGAATTAACTTTATCTCAAAAAAATGTTTATGAAAGTATAAAAAATTATTATAATACTCATAAAAAAATTTTACTTTTTGGTCTTACTGGTGCTGGAAAAACCGAAATTTATTTAAAACTTATAGAAGATAACTTAAAATCAAATAAACAAGTATTATTTATGATGCCAGAAATTGGTATTATAAGTAGTTTAGAAATAAAATTAGAAAAAATAGGTATTTTACCTATAAGATGGTTTTCAGGTGTAAAAACCTCTAGTGGATGGCAAAGAGTACATGATGGTGAGGCAGTATTAGTAATAGGAGCAAGATCAAGTGTTTTTTTACCTTTTAAAAAATTAGGTATTATAATCATTGATGAAGAACATGATAGTTCTTATAAAGAAGTTGGCGGATATGATGGCCGTGAAATGAGTAAGTTATTAGGAAGTATTTTTAATATACCTGTGGTAATGGGATCTGCTACGCCTTCTAGTAGTAGTTTTTATGAGTGTCAAAATGATAACTATAAATTACTTTCTTTAACGGAAAGATTTTTATCTCGTTCATTACCAGAAATTGATATGATAAGTCATAAAAATAAAAATAATATTATTTTTCATGAAAAGATTTTACAAAATATCAAAATTACTCTTAGTAAAAAACAACAAGTATTAATTTTTCTTAATAAAAGAGGTTTTGGAACTATTTCTATGTGTTTTATATGTAAACATTTACAAAAATGTTTACATTGTGATAGTAATTTAATTTTTCATCGCTTAAAATGCAAACTAATATGTCACTTATGTGGTAAGGAGTATATAAATAATTGCTTAAGTTGTAAAAAAAATGGTGGAATTATTGTATATGGATATGGTGTAGAACGTGTTAGTGAATATATAAAAAAAATTTTTCCAAATGAAAATGTAGGAATTTTTTCTAGTGATTTTTGTAATAGCAGTAAAAAAATTAAAGAGTTTATTCAAGATGTAGAGAATAATAAATACTCAATTATTATTGGTACACAATTAGTGGCAAAAGGTCATAATTTTTTAAATATTGGTTTAGTAGCAATTTTAAATAATAATTTTTTAGGTTTTGATCCAGGAAGTTTAGAGAAACTTCTACAAACAATTATTCAAGTTTCTGGTCGTTGTGGTAGAGGAAGTATAAAAGGAAAAGTAATGATACAAATAGATAATGATTTTAAAACAAAAATTGAAGAATCCCGTTATTTGTATTTTTTAGAAAAAATTTTAAATAATAGAAAAAAAAATAATTTACCACCTTTTTCTAATTTAATTTTAATTACTCATGAAGATAAAAATCCTATTAAAGCAAGTAATTTTATTAAAAATGTATATGAAGAAATTATCAAGTTTTCTTTAGATATGAAAGTATTTCCACCTACAAATAATCAAATTAGTAAAATTAAAGATAAATACCGTTTTTTTATTTTAATTAATACTAAAAAAATACCATACAAACATTTTATGCTAATAAAAGAAAAGTTTTATAATATCAAAATTGATATTAATCCTCAAGATTTTTTTTAAACTACTTAGAATATTTTTCTTTGTCACCTGTAAAAATTAAACAAAATATTAATGACAAAATAATAGTTAAATAACCTAAACGAAATAATTTTACATAGTGAATAGTTAGATATACACTAGAAGTGCCTTTTATTATGTCTAAATATAAACCTGCTAATTTTTGTGGTAATCCACATCCTAAGTACATAACACAACAATTTAAAACACCAAAGCCTAAACCTAAATATTTATTAGGTATAGATCTTTCCGTATAATCAAAAGAAACAGTTTGTGCAGAGGAAGTAAGACCTATTAATACACAAGCAATCATCATCATTAAAATAGATGTAGATCCTGAGTATAAAATAAAACTTAAACCTGCTGTTAAGAGAACTACATAACTTAACATTTGATATCTTAGTAACCAAAAACTAATAGCAATACCAATAAAATTAGCGGCAGTTGCACCCGCATATAAACCTACACATGCAAATGATTTTTGATTTTCTAATAAATTTGGCATTAAACCATCCACTAATTTATTCAACCAACCATCGGAAGCAACATAAAAAATATTTGATATGAATACACTAAATAAACAACTGATAAGATAATTTTTACTTTTTAATAAATATTTTAAACCCTCTATTAAACATACATTTTCATCTTTTTTATTTTCAGATTCACGATTATTAATATTTTGTTTGTAAAACATATTTAAAGATATTAATAAAAGAAGAGATATTATACCACCTATAATTGTATAGATTAAATAAAATTTTCTCCAACCTAATGTACCAATCATATTTTTAAAAGTTATTGTATTTGTCATCATACATATAAAATTAACTAATGCATAAATCCCATACACAAATTTAGAAAATAAATGACTAGGTACTACTATACTTAAATACTTCAATAGTGCTGTACTTGCTACAGAAAATGTAGCACCAAGTCCATAACGTAAATATATACTTAAATTTAAATTTGTAGATATAGCAAAATAATAGTTCAATAAAGATCCTATTGTAAGTAGTAATGGGCATAGAATATTTAAACCTATTTTATCCATTGTGTAACCACCAATAATTTGAAAAATACCATAAGCAGCAGAAAATGCAGATGTTAAACTGGACCACTCAAATGCTGTTAATCGCATATCTTCCATTATATAATCCTGTAAAACAGGTGTAAAAGATCTTGTAAATAAATAATATGTAGTATATAAAAACATTACAACAAAACTAAAAACTATTACAAAATCTATTTTTTTTTTATTTTTTATCATTAACAACCCTCCTTTTAAATTTTTGTTAATAAAATACAGAAATATCGATATTTCCATAGGGTACTGATGTCAATTCTATCATTAAATATTTTATAAATCAAGTTGATTTAATAATGCGTTATTTCTATAGCAATCTCTTCTAATAATTTTTTTGCGGCTTCTCTACTGGATATTTTTTTTGAAATTCCAAATCCTTTAGCTATATGATTATTCATTTTTACGGTTGTATAAAAAAGATTATTTATCTTTTCATATTCATACGTAAGATTGTATTTTTTTTTTTGAGCAATTTCTTGAAGAAGATTTTTAACATTTTTTTTAGAATTTTCTATAAAAAAAAATTTTTTTATCCATAATTTTTTTATAATTTTTTTATAATCACCACCATCTAAATAAATAGCACCGATTATAGCCTCGAATGTATCAACAATAATTTTTTCATTAATATCACCTGTGTATTGTATATATTTTTTTATATAAGTATTGACTAATTCATTAATAGTAGCTGCAGAAGCTAAATCTGATAACATATTAGATAAGTCACCTTCCGTAAAATTTGGATATTTTTTAAATAAAGTTGTGGATAATTCAAAAGATAAAATTTTATCACCAAGAAATTCCATTCTTTGAAAATTAATATTTTTTTTTTTACTAGGATGTAATAAAGCTTCTTTTAAAAATGTTGGATTTTGAAATTTATAATTTAAAATAGAAATCATTTAATTTTTATAAATAAACGTTTAAAGTTAAAACCTTTTAACCATAAAATAGGATTACCAAATAAAGAACCTAGTAATCCATGTTGATGATTTAATATAATACACATAATACGACCAATAATATGTTTTTTTTTCACAAACCCCATTAAACTTCTAGAATCCGCTGAATCATGACGATTATCACCCATTACAAAATAACAATCTTTAGGGATTATAAATTCTTCTGTATCATCAAAAAATCCCATACCCTTTCCTTCTTGGAAGATAATTGTGTGTGGTGCTTTTTCCCCCGGTAATAGTTCCTCATATGTATCATAAGGACCAAAATCTTTTCCATCTTCCTCATAAAAACAGTTTTCTTTTCTTTTTAATTCAACGGGTATTTTATTGATATATAAATGACCATTTTTTAATTGAATAGAATCACCAGGAATCCCGATAACTCTTTTAACGAATATTTTATTCATGTCTATCTCATTTTTAAAGGCTACGACATTACCTCTTTTTATTTCTGAAAATTTAAAAATACGATAATTAGTAAAAAAATATTTATTAAAAGGAATAGAAGATAGAGACCCTCCATAATAGGCACTAGAAGAAACAAGGAAATCACCTTTTACTAGTGTAGGAGACATCGAACCAGATATAACTGTCATTGACATTACTAACAATGTTAATATAGGTATCCAAAGTAATAACATTTCTTTTAATGTTTCAATAAGTGCTTTTTGAGATTCATATGGTAATACAATGCTACGAATTAATTCTTCAAAATAACCATAAGTTTTTTGAATTTTATTTCTTTTTGTCCTTACTTCTAATGGATTTTTATATACGTTTATTATATATTTAATAATCATATTATATAGATTTTTAATCATTCTAAATGAATTGTATTATAAATAAATTTGATTTTAAAGAATACTTAAAAGAATTATTATAAAAATTTTGTTATTAAAAATAAAATACTATACATTTTAATAGAATAATTTAAAATTTATAAAATAAACAAACACTATTTGTTTTTGATTCTTATTATTATATTTCTTATTATTTTTCTTAAACAAATAATGTAAAGGTTTTTTATTCTTATTATTTAAATAAAATTAAAACCCCCTGAGAATCTTCACTTCTCATTTTTTATTTTATCAAAATTAAATTTTTATTGCAATATATTTTTTAGAAATTTATATAAAATGTTTATTTTTTTTAAAAAGATATGAAAAAATTGCATTTTTTTAGGAAATATTTTATAATTCATTTATATGAAAAAACTACAATCTTATATTGTAAAATTTGTTTTACCAATTTTATTTATTATACCTTTTACTTTAAATTATTTTAATAATAATGAAAAAGTAGAAAATCATTTTAAGTTAGAAAATAACAATAATACAGTATTTATTAAAAATGATAAAATAAGTATTTTATTACACCTAAAAGGTGGCTTTATAGATAACTTTAATTTAAAAACTTATGAGGAAAAAATTTTAACTTCTTTTGAAGATAATGAATGTTTTGAATCAGGATGGATAAATAATAATATTGATTTAGTACCTAATCGTTTTACGCAATGGAAAATTGAATCTTATAATAATAACTCTATTACTATTTTTACGGATATAGGAAAAAATAGATTTTATAAAATTATTACATTAAAATCTAATGAAGTTTTAATAAGAGAATATACAAACTGTTCAATTCCTGGTCAATATTTTACAGTTATATCCGTTAATAAAGATAATGTAGATAATAACTTATTTGTTTTTGCTAATAATAAATTATTTAATACACCTACTAGTCAAATCAACAATCACAAAATTACTCCTTCACTTGATCATGTAAATTGGATGGGTATTTCAAATAATTTTTTAGGACTATTTTGTGAATATAATAATAACATTGAGAATATAGAAGGAAAATTTTTTTATAAAAACAATAAAAACAAAGATAAACAATTATTTTTTTTATCGGATAGTAATAAGTTGAATGATGTTAGTTATAGAATAATATTAATAGAAAAAATTCCTATACTTCTTAGTAAATATAATTTTCAAGAAATAATTAATTATGGTTTGTTTTTTAAATTTATAAGTAAAACTTTATCTAATTTTCTTTATTTTATGTACAACAAAAATATTAATCCTGTTATATCGTTATTTTTATTAGCTTTAATTATGATTTTAATTAAAATATGGTTTATTATTAAAAGTACAGAAGAGTATTACAAAATATATCATCATTTAGAAGAAAAAGATATGATTGCTAACACTTATGATTTTAGTGCTTTAGAAAATTATTATAGAAAATATAATGTAAATAAAAATTATTTTTCATTTGATTATATGATAACTTTTGTAATGATATACTTTACTAATAAAGCTATTAATTCTTTTATATTTTTTTATAAGTATAAATTTTTATGGATACAAGATATATCTATAATTCCTAGTTTATTATCAAAAAATTTTATAAAAATTCTTTTTTTTCGTATATTATTAACTTATTTAGGAACAAGATATCAGTATCGTGTTGTAGATAATATGAATATGTATATTAGTTTTATATTTATGTTTTTTATTACTAGTAATATGAGTATGTCTATACATTTGTTTTTAATTTTTGCAGGTATTTTACAGGAAATAATTCATTACATTTATTTAAAATATTTATTAACTTATAAAAAAATATATATATACTAATTAAATAAATTCTTTAAAAGTCAATAATTTATTAATAAATATTAAGTAATTCTCTTTAGAATATTAGTAGTTTATGATAAAATAGGGTTATGAATAATTTTAAAATTTATTGTTGTTTTTGTGGTAGAGATAAGACAGTTCAAACTCAAGAAGATTTTAAGTATGTATGTGATATATGTATTAAAACCTGTATGGATATTATGAATAATCCTAACTGGGATTGCCAAAGAGAAGAAAATAAAAAAGATTAAAAATTTTTTTATTTATACTTCTTTGTAATATCTATTAAATTTGTTATTATTATTGTATTATATAGCACACCTATAGCTCAATTGGATAGAGTACTAGACTACGGATCTGGGGGTTGTGGGTTCAAGTCCTACTAGGTGTATATTTAAAAGATTTATACTATACTGATATTATGTTTAACTTAAGGGTTTTTTCTAATTATTCATTTGGGGAAAGTATTTTAACAATAGAGAAAATCATTAATTTAACACTACAACACAAACAAAAATCCGTAGCATTAATAGATCGTATGAATATGTGTGGAGCTTTTGAATTTTCTATTATGGCCATAAAAAAAAAAATCAAGCCTATTTTAGGATGTTTAATGAATATTGATGGTTTTGGTTATCTTCCAGTACTTATAAAAAATCAAAATGGTTATGAAGGTGTATGTACATTATTAACAAATTTTTATAGTAAATATAAAAAATATTTAGATATTAATGAATTTATTCCTATAAAAAACGATATTATTATTCTATATGGTGGTAATGAGTCTTATTGTAATTCTTATGAAGAAGTATTAAATAATACAAAAATTTTAAAAAATATCTTTAAGGAAAACCTTTACATAGAAGTACAAAACTATAAAAATAATAATTTATTTTTACAGATTTCTCTAAAAGAATCTATACCTATTGTAGCTACAAATAATGTATATTTTTGTGAAAATTCTTATGAAGCATATTATGCCTTTACTTGTATTTCAGAAAGTAAAATATATGATGAAGATGATTTAAATACTTCTTCAAAGAAGAATAATTTTTTTTTATCGAAAGAGAATATAAAAAAACGTTTTTTATTTCAAGAAGGTATAGATAATCTTATTAATATTGAAAAAAGATGTAATTTTTATTTAAAAGAAAATGCTCCTAGAATTCCTAAATTTACAGAATATAACTCTCATGAGTTGCTTAGAGAAAAAACATTAGAGGGATTAAAAGCAAGACTATTAAATATCCCTAAAGAAAATCATTATATATATTATGAACGTCTTAATAAAGAATTAAAAATTCTTCAAGAAAAAGATTTTTCTAATTATTTTTTAATCACAAGTGATTTTATAAATGAAGGAAAAAAGTTAAATATTTCTGTAGGTCCAGGAAGAGGCTCTGGAACTGGTTCATTAGTGGCTTATTCATTAAATATTACTAATATAGATCCTATAAAATTTGGTTTAATTTTTGAAAGATTTTTAAATCCTCAGAGAAAATCTTTGCCGGATCTTGATATAGATTTTTGTCAAGAAAAACGTTATTTACTTATTGACAGGTTAAAGAAAAAATATGGAGAAAATAATATTGTAAGTATTATTACTTTTAATCTTATGAAGTCAAAAATGGTATTACGAGATGTGGGTCGTGTACTTGGTATTCCTTTGGGTAAAATTGATTCAATTGCAAAATTTGTACCTCAAGATCAAGTAAATCCTGTAACTTTAGGAAAGGCAGTAGAGCTAGATCATCAATTAAAACAAATGTTTGAAGAGGATACAAAAACTCGTAAACTTCTACAAATAAGTTTAAAATTAGAAGGTCTTGTACGTCATGTATCTACCCATGCGGCAGGAATTGTTATTACAAAAGAAAATATTAATAGATATTTACCTTTATATCGTACATCTAGTGGTGATTTATGTACGCAATTTAGTATGAAATATGTAGAACTATCAGGTCTTGTAAAGTTTGATTTTCTTGGATTACAAACTCTTACATTAATAGAAAAAGTAAAAGAAACTCTTAAAGTAACAAAAAATATTTCAATAAATATTGATGAAATTCCTATAGATGATATTAGTACTTATAAATTTATATGTAATTTACAATTATCGGGTGTTTTTCAAATAGATAGTCTTGGTATGAAAAGTATAATTTATGATTTACAACCAGATTGTCTTGATGATATTATTGCTTTGATTTCTCTTTTTCGTCCTGGTCCCATGAAAGATATACCAAAATATATTAATAGAAAAAAAGGTAAAGAAAAAATTGAATATATACATCCTTTATTAGAAAAAATTTTATCTAATACTTATGGAATTATTGTATATCAGGAACAAGTTTTAGAAATTGCTGTTAAAATGGGTGGTTATTCTCTTGGAGAAGCGGATACTTTACGTCGTGCTATGGGTAAAAAAATTCTTAAAGAAATGGCAGCAGAAAAAGATAAATTTCTAAAAGGTTGTATAGAAAATAATATTTCTTTAGAAATTGCAGAAAATATTTTTAATAAAATTAGTGATTTTGCTGGTTATGGTTTTAATAAATCACATGCGGCTCCTTATGCTTATATTTCTTATATTACTGCTTATTTAAAAAATTATTATCCTCTTGAATTTATGGGGGCATTAATGAGTTTGGATCAACATGATACGGATAAATTACTTATATATGTAAATGACTTAATAGGGCTTAATAAAAAATTATTACCTCCTTCCATACAAAAATCTAATTATTATTTTTCTGTAGAAGGTAATAGTTTACGTTTTGGTTTAGGTGCAATTAAAAATGTAGGTGAAAATCTTGCTAAAAATATTCAAAAAGAAAGAGAAAACAATGGTTTATATTTAAATATAGAAAATTTTGTTTATAGAAACTTATCATATCTTAACAAACGTCAATTAGAATATTTAATATATAGTGGTAGTTTAAAAGAACTAAATAATAATAAAGATTTATTATTAGATAATCTTGTATCTATTACTCGTGGTGAAAGTTTAATTTATATGGATAATTTTAAGCATCGTACCTTAAAGGAAAGTATATACGATGAAATAGAATCTTTAGGGTTTTTTCTTACGGATGATCCTTTTAAATATTTTAATATTCGTAATTTAAATATAATAAAAATTAAAGAAATTATTACAAACCCTCAAAACAAAGGACAAGCAAAAGTAGCAGGTATAATTCGTAGTATTATAAAAAAAAAAAGTCATCATACTAATAAAACCTATATGTTTGTAAAGTTAATGGATGGTACAGGATTATTAGAAGTTACATTTTTTGGAGACTTAATTGAAAAAAAAATAGACATTATTAAAGAAAAACAATTTGTAGTTGTACATATTAATTATGAAAAAAAATCTAAACTTATTAAATGTATTTGTTATGATATTTCTTTATTACATGAAAATAAAAATTATTTGTTTTTATATCCAAATAGAAGTAATTTATTAAATATGGCAAATATTTTAAAAAAAAATACAACTCTAAAAGAAAATTATTTTAGGATTAATTTAGTTATAAAAAATAAAAAGTATTTATTAAATGATTTTTTTAGTAAAGATATTATTAATTCTATAAAAGAAAAAAAATGGAAATGGCATTTTTAAAAAATCTATTTATAGAACTGTATGTCTTTTGAAAGCTAATAAGAACATTTCTTGAGATTCTTTATGACTAGACTTGGGTTTAAATCTTATAACTCTATGAAATTGTTTTCGTATTTCATTCACAACTTTATTAGTTTCTTCATTTTGAAAAATTTTAATTACAAGATAACCATTTTTATTTAAATTAGTTTTTGCAAAATTCCAAACATTAACGAGTAAATTATGGTTAAGAACTATATCTATGTGTTTTATACCTGTTGAAGAAATTGCCATATCTGATAGTATACAATCATAATTTTCCATTTTTTCTTGTATTTTTTTATCACAAAAATCTCCAAGTATAAATTTTTTCACAGATACTTCCATATTATTTACAATGTCACAGGCGTGTAATTCTTCTGTAATTTCTTTTACAAATTGACACCAACCACCTGGTACAGAACCAATGTCTATTACTTTATGATTTTTTTTTATTATTTTATATTTATCTTGAATTTCCTTTAATTTAAAATAAGATCTACAAACTATATTTAAATTTTTAGAAGCTTTTGTAAAAATATTATTTTTTTGTCTTGTAATCCATTTTTTTGAAGAAGAAGATAATTTTTTACGTTTAAATTTTGTACTCATACTATTTTATTACTATAATTATGCATCTCATGATGGATTTGCACCTCCGTTTTCACCTTGAGAGGGTGATGTCCTAACTACTAGACGAATGAGACTTTATATAATAATAACACAAAATAAAAAATTTTTAGGTTTTAACTTCTTATTATATAAATAAATATTATATTTCCATGTATGTGTATTTTTCTTTTGATTGTTGGTTTGAAAATTCTGCTATAGTTTTTTCTACTCTCTTTTCACTAAATTTATTTTTATTATCTAAACACGAATATTTATTTGATTTGCAATTAAAAACTCTAACATTACTAGTATATTTTTCCTCAAGTATTATTTTTTTTATTGTATTTGCAAAAGTCTTAACATTTTCAGTGTCTTCAGAATAAAAAAATAAATTTAAATTATAACCTTTTTCTACACATTTCATTATTAATTCAATCCTTTTGGATAAATTAATAACATCTTCATTATGCATCATTGCAAAAATAGTCATAGATTTTGATATTGGTTTTTCAGAAAGAAAATTTTTAAAATTACTCAAAATACCTTCTAATTCACCTTTGAAAACAATATTTTCAATTTCAAAGTCTTGGAAAAGTTTAGAGGGATCTATGGGTTTTATTAAAGTTGATTTAAATTCAGAAAAATTTAAAACATGTAGATTTTTTACATTAACTCTATTATTTAGATTGTCTTTATCTTCCTTTGGATCTTCTTTATTTTTCTTTGGATCTTCTTTATTTTTATTTTGATTTTCAAATCCTATATTTGTTTTAAAAACACCATCTTTTGGAAGGGTGAGCATATCTACATATATGTTTCCCATTTTATCATTTAATTTTGCAGATAGAATACCTAACCTTCTATATTCCTCTAAAACTTCTAAAAATTTTTCTGTATAATGAACAGTTCCTGAAAATATAATTTCTACTTTCTTATTTAACTGACCATAATAATAAACTAAATTTGATAACATTTTCATTGTAAAAAAATGATTTTTATTATCAATATTCATAGCTATTTTAATATTATTTTTCTCCTCTTTTTCATTAGTTTTATTAGTTGGTTTAAAGAATTTTCCTATATTAAACTCAGTATTAATTTTTGAACCTTTTTCTGGTGTCATATAAATATCATATCTTTGTGAAATGTATTCAAGCATACTCATAAAAAGTTCCAAACTATCTTGGGTTAAAATTACAGCTTCTAATACTCTTGAATCTACATTTAAATTAATTTGTTCTTTTTCATCAATTTTTTCTTCATTATCAATATTTCTATTATATCCTGATGCAAATAGTATCATATTGATTAAAAAATGAGCTTGATTACAATTTGGTGCATTATTTTCAATATATTCTACTATTTTAGGGTTTTCTTCTACTATTTCATTTATAGATAAAGATAAAGAAACAATCTTCTCAGATATTTTTTCTAAATTTGCAGTGTCAGCAAAATTTACGGACATAGAAATTTCAATAATTTCATTATATATTTCAATTATTTTTGAAAGTGTTGTTATATCATTTTTTTCTTTTAGATTATTTGTGTTAATTTCACATACATGAAAAAGTAAAAGACCACTATCTGTCATATAAGGTAAATAAAATATTATTGTGTTTTGTTTGTTTAATTCTGAAGCGTCTAAAGTTTCTAACTCTTTATATTTTTGAGGTTTTTTCTCACCTTCCATTGTTTGTATAAAATTACAAAATAGTAATAATAATTTCAAACCAATATTATAATTTTCTTTTTTCATGTTCCTCCTGTTGATTCATTCTTAAATGAATAATGAAAAATTTTTATTAAAATTTTGTTAAATAATAATATTTTTTATATGTTTTAATCCTTCTTCTGTAAGAACACGACCTCTTGGGGTTTTTTTTATGAAGTTAATACGCATTAAATAAGGTTCAATAGTTTCTTCAATTGTATTTATTGATTCTTGAAGATATCCACTTATAGTTTCTATGCCTAATACATTGTATTTAATAAATAGTTTCAAATAAGACAAATCTAAAATATTTAAACCTTTATTATCGATACCAATAATTTTAGTAGATTTTATAACTAATTCTTTATCTAATAGTTTATGATTTTCTCCATAAAAAAAATCTAGTATACGAGAAGATAATGTGAGAGCTAAACGAGGTGTATTTTTACTTCTAATAGCAATTTCATAAAATAAATCTTCTTCTTTTACTTTAATATTATTACGAAAAAAAAAATTTTTTATTATTTTTGATAATTCTGAAATATTATAATCTTCAAGCCGAAAAGTTAAATTAAATCTATGACGGAATGGTTCTGATAATTGACCATATTTTGTAGTAGCACAAATAAGTGTAAAAGGAGGAATAGAAATTTTCACTATTTTAGCGGATGAGCCTTCACCAATAATTAAATCCATCATATAATCCTCCATGACCGTATAAAACATTTCTTCTAAAGAGTGATTAATTGCATGAATTTCATCAATAAAAACCACATCATTCTCTTTTATTGATGCAAATAAAGAAGTAATATCTGTGGTTTTTTGTAGTAATGATCCAGATGTACTACGAAAATTAGTTTTCATTTCAAAACTAATAATTTTACCTAAACTTGTTTTTCCTTTTCCTGGTCCCCCATACAATAAAATATGACTAAGGGGTTTTTTTTGAACTAAAGAAGATTTTATTGCAATTTTTAAATTAGTTTTTAAATTTTCTTGACCAATAAATTCTTCTAATGAACTAGGACGATTATTTTTTATCATTGTTTTGCCTCATTTTTCCCATACAAATTTTTAAATTTTCTTCTATAGACATATTACTATCACAGTGATTAATTACGGAAAAAATCTCCTTTAATTTATAACCGACAGAAATAAGAATATTAATAATTTCATTATGAAAACTTGTAGTAGACATAAAATCTATTACCTTATCTTGTAAATCATTAATAATTCGCATTGCTAATTTTTTTCCAATACCAGAAATATTTTCAAAAGTTTTATTATCTTTATTATAAATAGCTGTAGCAATACTACTAATACCCAAGTTGTTTAATAATTTGATAGCCATTCTACCTCCTAAACCTTGAATTTTAATTAATTCTTGAAAAATTTTTAATTCTTTTTTTGTATTGAAACCATAAAACATATAAATACCTTCATTAGATAAAATAGAATGTAAATATAAAGAAATATTTTCATGCATTTTTGGTACGAAAACTACAAGAACTTCTATCCCAAAAAAATCATTTTTTATTAAAACACGATTATCTTCTACTTCTTCTATTTTTCCTGTAATATAGGCGAACATATATAATTTTAATTATTGCACATATATATATATTTAGAAAATGAAAAATTTTTTATAAGAACTATATGTTTGTTGCTTGTTTATATAGATCTATTATTGTATATTTGAATAAAAAGCGAGATAGCTCAGTTGGTAGAGCAAAGGAATCATAATCCTTGGGTCATGGGTTCGAGCCCCATTCTCGTTATTGTAAATATAAAATTTTATATATAATTAATTTAACATGAGTATTATAATTTCAAGATTAAAAGAAAAATTTTTTTATTGGTTATGGTGTATTGATAGTGTATCTTTAAGTATTATTTTATTTTTATTTGCTATTGGATGTTTTGATCTATTAAATAGTATACCTATCCTTAGTAATCGTTTACAAATGGATAGCCTAATACTTTTTAAAAAACATCTAATATTTACATTAGGTGGTATTACTATTATGCTTTTATTAAGTGCATTTTCTTTTAAGAGAAATATAAAATTTATAAAAATTTTTTTTATTTTTTCTTTATTCCTATGCTTATTAGTAATCTTTTTAGGAAAAAGAATAAATGGTTCAAAAAGATGGTTAAATATTTTTGGTTTTTCTATTCAACCATCTTTATTTATAAAAGATACATTAAGTATAGTATTACCATATATTTTTCATGATTATATATCTACAATAGGATTATTATTTATGGTATTAATATTATTATTACTAGAGCCGGACTTAGGTATTACAATATTATGCTTAAGTACTTTTATAATTCAATTATTTATTTCAGGACATTTAGAAAAAATTTTTCAAAAATATAAAAAAATATTCTATTGCATTATTCCATTGGTAATAATATTTATGTCTTTTAAGGGAAAATATATATTGCTTCGTGTAAATAAATTTTTATCGAAAAATGGTGCTTATCAATCTAATGTTGCCCTATGGAATCTTCAAAATACTAATTTTTTTTCAGGTGGTGATTTACCATTGATACCAGAAGCACATTGTGACTTTATTTTTGTATCTATTATGTCCAATAGTGGTATTTTTATGGGAATATTAGTAAATATTAGTTTTCTTATTTTATTTGTAAGAAATATAAATCATGCACAATTTTTTTTTGGTAAAAAAAAATATATTATATATGGTATCATGTCTCAAATGTCTAATAATTTTATTTTTCATGCTTTATCTAATTTAGGTTTTATCCCCTCCAAAGGTATAGGTTGTCCTTTTTTATCTTTTGGTGGTTGTGGTATTTTATCTATAAGTATTAGTTGTGGTATTTTACTATCCATTACAAAAAAAATTTACCAAGAATAATAAAAATTTAAAATAATTTTTTATAAAGATAATATTATTGTTTTTGTAATAGAAATATATTAGAATTTATCTAATTAATATGAATATGTTTCTTATATTTTTTGTAGTTTTTTTTTTATTTGGAAAAGAAAAAAATAATTATTACAATACCAGTGAAGATAGTCTTGTAAATATTGTTGATAAAAAAACTAATATTGCAATACATTTTATGAAGTATTATATATGTATATACAAAAGTACATTTACAAATTTAAATTTAAATAATAAAAATAATTTAAATAATAAATTAATTCCTATTTATATTGGCAAATTTTTAAATATATTTGATGAATTATATAATAATTCTTATAAAGAGAAGATGTCTTATCTAATTACATTAAAAACAAAATCTAACATAGATATTTCTTTTTTTAATGATAAAGAAATAATAGAAGAGGAAGATTTAATTGATTATACATCATTTTTATTAAGAGAGGTTGTATTTGAGAAAAAAAACCCTTCAGCTATAAGTACTTTATTATTCAGTAATGGTCATGATATGATTAAAATGACTGCGGATACTTATACGGAGAAAAATAGAACTTTTTATCGTATTCATGCAAATTCATTAAGAATAATTTTTAAAAGAGATATAGAAAGTTTATTACATATAATGAAAAAATATAAGATAGGTAATACAATACAAAAAAGAGATTTATATGAATTAAAATCTCAGGCCGTTAATATTTTTAATAATTCACAAGAAAATATAGAGTATTATTGTATATATTATTATAAAGATCACCTTTATGGTGAATGTGCTAAGAAAAAAGACTTTGATGAAAAAGAATGTGTATTATTCATAATTGGTATAATCAATCAAGAAATAATTTATTTATATTTAATTGACAAATGTTGTAGTAATGTAGAAAGAAAAATATAGAAAATGTTTAGATTATTTTTATTGTTTTTTTTTAGTACTGAAACTAGCAATCAATTGAAGGTATTAAGACATCTTATTCCAAATAATGATAATTTAATAGATATTAATTTAACTTATAATAATTCACCTATTATAAAAACATCTATTGTAAAAAAATATTTAGATAATTTTAAAAAACTCTGTAATGGTGGTTTATCTATATCTTTTAAAACAAAATATTTGAAAAAATTAGAAGTTTTTATACCAAAATTTTTGTTTTTAAAAAAACCTTATTACAAAATAAATAAATCTATAAAAGAAGAGAATAAATTAAAAGAATCTATTAATATAAAAAAAATAGATTATCAACAACAAATACCAGAAGGTGTAGAATTTATTTCTTGCAATGTAAAGAATAATATTTTACAAAATACTACCTTAAAGGATAATTTATTTTTAGATATATCATCTATATTTTTTCAAATTAATACTTGGTATGATTGTCAAAAAAAAAATAATAATATAAAAATTCAAAAATTCAATTTTGCCTATAAAGATAGTAAAATAATAGCTGTTCAGGTAGTTTTTCATAATAATACATCTGAAATGTTTTATATATATTATGCTAATAATATATTATATATAATTAACAATGATAATAATATAATACCTGGAAATGTACTTTCTATAACAAATTCATTACCTGCCAAAAACAGTAAATCTTTAATAGGATCTAAATATGGTTGGAGATTACACCCAGTTTTTAATGAATGGCGTATGCATGATGGTTTAGATATACGTTTACCTTATGGAGAAAATTTATATAGCTTAGCACCAGGAGTAGTAAAAAAAGTAGTCAAATCAAATCAGTCTGGTTATGGTAGATATATAGAAATAGAGCATAATTCATTATATTCTACTCGTTATTGTCATTTATCTAGCATATATGTTAAAGAAAATGATAAAATTTTGTCTACTAACCAATGTATAGGAAAAATTGGTCATTCAGGTACTGCTACTGCTGCTCATTTACATCTTGTATATTTATATAATAATAAAACCATTAATCCTATTAATAATTATTTAATTTCTAATATATCAATACCAAATTTTATGATTCCTGAAATAGAAAATATTAAAAAAAAATGTCATATTATCTTCATTAGACATTTAATTAAAAATATGAATAAAAAAAATCAAAATCCTATAACTTTGTAAGTAGTGAGTAAGCGGAATTCTGTTTTAATGATGATTTATCTAGGAAATTTATTACTAAATTTCTCCTGCAACCTACCCGAGTAAATAAGCGAAAGGCTACGCATTACTCTGCTTGGTTTTGCTTCAAATAGGGTTTACAAATACTTATTATTACTAATAAATATAGGGAGCTCTTACCTCACTGTTTCACCCTTACTATTTTTAAAAAATAGCGGTTTATTTTCTGTTGTACTTTCCCTAGTATTTCTACTGCCGTAATTTCTGCGGTATTTTGCCTTTTGAAGTTCCGACTTTCCTCAGTTTTACAACCGCCATCAAACTACTACTTACGGATTTTATTTTACAATAAAAATCTATAAAATGTATATATATGATATTAAAATGAAAAATAAAATTATTTTTTAATTTAACATAAATTTAATACATTAATGATAGAAAAATAATTGAACAATGATAGAATAAAAATAATGATGGAGAATTGTTGTTTTTGTTCACGACACAAGAGTGAAGTAAAAAAATTAGTAGCAACAGAATCAGCAGATGGTTTAATTTGTGATATATGTATAGAAACCTGTTATTCTATTTTGTTACAGGATGATCAAGAAGAATTTATAAAGAATCCAAAAAATTTATCTACTCTAACACCAAAAGAAATATATAATCTTTTAGATGAAGTTATTGCAGGTCAAGAGGAGGCAAAAAAAGAAATTGCATTAGTAGCTTATTTACACCAGATTCGTGTTAAAAATAAAGATTTATCAAAAAATGTTAAAAAATCTAATGTTTTAATAATAGGTCCTTCAGGATCTGGAAAGACTTTATTACTAGAGACGCTCGGAAATATTTTAAATTTACCTATATCTTTTACGGACGCAACCACACTTACGGAAGTAGGTTATGTGGGTAATGATGGAGATGAGTGTATAAATAAGTTATTAAATAAATCTGGTTTTTATGATAGTAATATTGATCCAAGTACTGCACTAGAGAAAACGGAAATGGGTATATGTGTTATTGATGAGTTTGATAAAAAAGCAAAACGTGTAAGTGATAATAACTCAAGAGATATTAGTGGTGAATCCGTACAACAAATGATATTAAAACTTTTAGAAGGTAATGAAGTAAGTTTGTTTAATAATAATAATAAAAAAAACACACACCAAGAAGTAGTTAATGTTAATACTACAAATATTTTATTTATTTTATCAGGTGCTTTTGAAGGATTAGATAAGATTATATTAAAAAGTCTTGGATCAAATATAGGTTTTAATGTGAATAAATCATTAGATAAAAATAGTAATTATGAGGAAGTAATTACTCATTTTAAAAAAGAGCATTTAATAAAATTTGGATTTATACCAGAAATTATTGGTCGTTTACCAATAATTATATTTACAAAAAATTTAACAAAAAATAATATTATAGAAATTTTAACAAAAAAGAAAAATAATATAATTGATGAGTATAAATTAATTTTAAATTATCACTATAATAGTGAATTAATTGTTAAAGATGAATTTATTAAAATAATTGCTGATAAAATATATAATGATAAAACAGGTGCAAGAAGTATTCGTAGTATTTTTAATAAAATTTTTCGTAATGTTTTATTTGAATTACCAAATATAAAGAAAAAAATTACTATCACTCTTGATGAAACAACTGCAAATAATGAAGAAGCTATAATTGTTTTTGATAATAATCAAAAAATTATTAATGATAAAAAGAATTTAGGAAAAAGTTTAATATGATATTAATACCAATATTTAATAAGTGTATTTTACCAAATGAAAATCTAACAATAGAATTACCTGTAGATTTTGTAAATAGTTTAAACAGTATTAAAGAAGTAATAATTTTACCTTTTTTAAATAATATTAATTTTCAAGAAGTTTTACTTAAAAATTTTGAAATAATTAATGGTAAGTATGGTGTTAGATGTAAAAGTAAAATTATAAATATTAGTACTGAAATATGTACTATACGTTTTAAAGGCATAGAAAGAGTATTAATTACAGATTCTGAGAAAAATAAAGACATATTAACCTGTAATTTTAAAAAAGATACATTAGAAATAAAACCTTTCCAATTCATTGAGTTTGATGTAATAAGAAGTAAAATTTGTAAATATATTGCCCTAAAAGATAATAATATAGATGTATATAGTTTTTTTTGTTTAAACCCCATTGATTTCTTTTATAAAATAGGTGCTTTTTTGAATAATCATAATATTCGTAAAAGTTTTCTTGATTCTCAAGATATTTTAAAAACATTAAAAAATTTTTTATATAATTTAGATGAAAAGTTAAAATTTACTCTTGAAGAGGAAATTAATATTTTAGTAAAAGAATCTATTGAAAAACAACATAGAAATTTTTTATTACAGGAAAAATTAAAAATTATTCAGGAAGAAATTAAAAAACATAATAAATATATAGAAAACGAAGAAATAGATACACTTATTGAAGAAAATATAAATATACCTGAAAATATCAAAAAAAGCTTAATGAAAGAATTTTATAAAATGAAAACATTACCATTATCTTCTAATGAGTATAGTATTTCCTATAATTATCTCAAAACAGTTCTTTCTTTACCATGGGGTAAATACACAAATATTAATGATGTTAATCTTATTAAAGGAGAAAAAATTCTTAATCAACACCACTATGGATTAAAAACCGTAAAAGATAAAATTCTTCATTATATGGCAACTGTAATAAAAAATAAGGATATAAAAAACAAAATACCACCAAAAATTTTATTATTAGTGGGACCACCTGGTGTAGGTAAAACCTCTATTTGTAAAAGTATTGGAGAATGTCTTAATAGAAAATTTCATTTTATATCTCTCACAGGTATAAGTGATAGTTCTGATTTAGTAGGACATCGTCGTACTTTTGTAGGTGCATTACCGGGTATGATCGTAGATGCGTTATTAAAAACAGACGTATCTAATCCATTAATTCAAATGGATGAATTAGATAAAATTAATCGTAACGCCTATAATGATCCTTTAAAGGTTATTACTGCTTTGATTGATGAAACTCAAAATAATAGTTTTACGGATCATTACTTAAATATTCCTTATGATATTAGTAATGCAATGTTTGTTTTTACGGCTAATACTCTTGAAAATATTCCTATGTATATTTTATCACGTATGGAAATTATTTTTATTGATGGTTATTCTTTAAAGGAAAAAAAACATATTACAAAAGAATTTTTATTACCAGAAATGTATAAACAATATGGTATAAATAATAACGAAGTAGAAATTCAAGAAGATTTTATTGAAGGATTAATAAAATATTATACGAGAGAGTTAGGTGTTAGAAATTTATCTAAAAAACTAAAAAGTATTTTAGAAAAAGCTATTTTTTTACTTATAAAAGAAAAGAAAAAATCCCTTAAAATAAAAAAAAAAGATATAAATAAATTTATTGATGAAGTACCTATTGATTTTAAACCACCTAAATTATCCGTAGGAAAAAGTATTGGTTTATCTTGGAGTCTTGGGGGCGGTGATATTCTAATAATCGAATCTTCTTTTATACCATCTAGTAAATCTTTTTTTCAAATTACTGGTAACTTAGGAAGTGTTATGAAAGAAAGTGCTCATATTGCTTATAGTTTAGTACGTAAACATGCTTCTTTATACAACATAGAAAAAGATTTTTTTGAAAATCATATTTTACACTTAAATTTACCAGAAGGTGCTATACCAAAAAATGGACCATCTGCAGGTATGGCACTGTATTTTAGTATTTTATCTACACTTACTAATAAAGTTCTTAAAACTTTTGCTATGACAGGAGAAATCAATTTAAGTGGTGAAATAATGAAAATTGGTGGTATTAAAGAAAAATTGTTGGGAGCGATTAATTATGGTATTAAAGAAGTTATTTTACCATTAGAAAATAAAGAACATTATGAATTAATTCTTAAAGAAGATAGTTCCATTAAAGATATTAATGTTAATTTTGTAGAAAACATTGATGAAGCAAAAAAAATTTTAGGTATTTAAATTTTATTAAAAATATTTATAATTTTTTTAGAAAGTATTCCTGCACTAAATATTAAGGTAATTTTATTTTTAGAGTTTTCTTTAAAAATGTTTTCTAAATTATCATAAGAAATAACATTTTTATTATAATTAAAATATTTTTGTAGATTCTCAATAGATTTGTTGTATTCATTTGTCATTTGTGGTTCATATAAAGGGGCAATAAATATATTGGTATTATTAAAAATTTTTTTAAAATCTTTAATAAATCTATTAACTCTTGTAGATCTATGAGGTTCCCACCAAATATTTATATCTTTTTTTTTAAAAAATTTAAAAACGGTTTTCATTACTAATTTTATAGCTATAGGTTGTACACCATAATCATCAATAATAATCCTATTATTTTTTTGATAATACTCCATACGTCTTTTAGGTTTTTCAAGGATAATATTATTATTAACTTTAATATTAAAAATATTTGATAAAGTTATAGCAGCAGTAATATTTAAAGTATTAAAAATACCAGATATATTTACGGAAAATATATCTTGATTAATTTGCCATTTAAGATAATTAAATTTTTCTTCTAAAATATTTATTATTATATCATTATATTTATTTATACCATAAGAAATTCCCTTTAAACCTTTAATACTTTTTACTAAATTATCTAGTATTTTATCATCTCCAAAATAAATAATTAGATGATCTTTAATTTTTTTAATCTTTAATAAATATTTTTTAAAACATGCAAGATATTCTTCATAAGAATCTTTATAATTTTCTAAATGATCATTCCCTAAATTCGTAATTATTGTATATTTAGAAGGTAAATGTAAAATACTAGCATCTGATTCATCTCCTTCTACAATAAATAAATCATTTTTACCTTTAAAAAAAGCTTTATTTAAAGTACCAATTTCTGCTCCTACAAATAAAGAAGGATTAAGATCTTTAAGAAATTGCCAAAGAAAAGTAGTAGTAGATGTTTTACCTCTAGAACCAGTTATTAAAACTCTTGTACCTTTTTTTGTAATTAAATTTAAAAACTTACAACGTTTTATTAAAGGAATTTTTTGTTTTTTTCCTTCTATTATTTCTTCGTTATTTTTAGAAATAGCAGAACTATAAACTATTAAATCTATATTTTTTGTAATATTATTTTTGTTATGTAAATTAATTTCAATATCATTTAATTTAAATTCTTTATCATTAGTGGATCCAGTTATAGTAATATTTGGATAAATAATTTTTGTAAATTCTCCTATAGCACTCATAGAAATACCACTAATACCTATAAAATGTATGTGTTTATAATTCATTTAAAGAGAATAACATATTTTCATTATTATAGATAAATATATTTTTCTATATTTAAATATATAGTATAATAAATATAATATGAGTGATTACATATGTAGATTTTCTAGAGAAAAAATTAAAGAAATTTATGAAAGTGGTAAAAAATATATTTTGTGTAAAGTAGGAGCTGACTACTGTCCTCCTTGTAGGGCTTTAGAATCAGGTAATCCTTCTCCTCTTCATCAATTAATGGATAAAATCAATCAAGAAGTTAAAGATAAAATTTATATGATTTCTATTGATAATAATGATAATGCAGAAGATTTTTTTTATTCTGTTAATATAAAAGAAGTAACAAAAATTCCTGCTTTTTTTTTAATAGCATTTCATTTTGATAAAAATTCTGAATGTATTTATACAAGCTATGGTTTTAGTGGTTACAATATTGTTGATTGGGTAAATGCCTTTTCAAATAATATTAAAGAAACAATTAAAAATTATGAAAATAATACACCTAATACTTGTAATATTCAATAATTTTATTTCTACGGAATCTTATAAAGAAATAAATTTTTATGAAAATTTATTTAATAGATGTGAAGAAATTAATATAGAAGGATATATATCTGAAGAAGGTACAGGTGAATTCCAAAAAAATTATTTAGAAATTCTTGAGAACAATTTTTCTAAAAATAATAAAATCACTTTAAATATATCTAGGGAAAATAAAAAAATTTTTTTGGAAAATATGAAATATAAGTTAAATTTAATAAATAAAAATATGGATTTTTTTTTTAAAGTAAAGCAAAAAAATTTTCCTTATTTATCAAAAAGTTATGGAGTAATAAGTCAAAATATTATTTTTGATATTTTTCAAAAAATAAAGTTTAAAAAATACTTCAATATTCAACAAATACCTTTTGTAAAAGAAGATGTAAAGTTATTTCTTTTTGAAAATTTTAATGTTAAAATAGTTTTTTGTACTAATATAAGTAAAAAAATAATTTTTATGATTTTATTTTATGATGGTTATTATATAGTTATTAGAGATATTTGTGTAAAACCTATTAAATAAAAATATGTGTTATAATTTCATAAAAAATGACATTAATTAGCTTAAAAAATAAACTTCAAGAATTTTGGGAAAAATATTCCGTTTATGAAATATTTAATTATGATATAGAAATGGGTGCCGCCACTTATCATCCTTTTTGTTTTTTTGGTAGTTTAAGCTCTAAAAGTTTCAAAGCTTCTTATTATCAACCTTCTCGTCGTCCTCATGATTGTAAATTTGGTTTAAGTCCTACAAGAACTTTAAAACATCATCAATTTCAAGTTTTTATGAAACCTTTTCCTATTAACATAAAAGATATTTATCTTGAGTCTTTAGAATATATAGGATTTAATTTAAAAAAAAACGATATACAATTTGTGGAAAATGACTGGCAAAGTATTTCTATTGGTGCTTTTGGAGTAGGTTGGGAGGTATGGATCAATGGTATGGAAGTAATGCAGTTTACTTTTCTTCAAAAGATAGGAGATATTCCTATGAAAGAAACGGCTATAGAACTTGCTTATGGTTTAGAACGTTTGTATATGATTTTGAATAATCAAAAAAGTTTTTTTACTATTCCTTATAATAATAATTATTATTATAAGAATTTATGTATCACATATGAGGAACAAATGTCTTATTATTATTTAGAAAATCCTTATTTAGAAAAAAATCATAGGAAATATACGATAATTATTGAGAATTTGATTAAAAAAAACTTATACTTTCCTGCATATGAATTATTATTAAAACTAGGATATAATTTAAATTTATTAATAGCCAAACAATTGATTTCTCAAATTAAACGTCAAGATGTCATGAATTCTATGCGTAAGTTATGTAATAAAATTGGAAAATCTTTTCAATTAAATGAAAAAAACTTTATTGATTAATAATGTATATATATACAAATAATTTCTAAATCTTTATCTTGGAAAAACAAAGAAAAATCATCTTTTTTTTTACGTTGAAAATATGTAATATAATAAATCTTTTTTATATTTTGTTTTTTTAAAACATATAAAAAAAATAAAAAAATCACAAGACTATCTTGTTTAAAAAATGTATATAGAATATTATCTTTTAAAATAGGGTTTTTATAACCATCTACTTCTAAAATAGTTTCTTTATTTTGAGTTTTATTAAATATCTCTAATAATTTTTGGAGTTTTTTTTGAAAAGGACCTCGATGGAGAATATATAAGGAATATTTTTTTGATAAATTTACTAAAATATTACTCATATTTGTGTCTAGAAAATCATAATTAATAGCTTCATTCATTTTTTCTACACTATTATAGTATTCTTCCACATTCATTTTTTTTTTCATTTTTTGTTTTTCAAAATAATTATTATTTTTTTCTTTTGAACTTATAAAACATTTTGTATTTAAGATTATTGCTGTATTTGTATCATTAATTTTATTTTTATCTAAACAATCTTGTAAATCCTCTAAGGATTCTAAATAGATAGTTTTATTGGAAAAAACAAAAATTGTTCCTAAGAGGAACAAAGAAAATATTTTTATTCTTATTATCATAATTATTTCTATATCATATTTTAAATATATTTTTCAATAATTATAAATAATTTTTTTATTTTATTAAAAAAATTTTATATTTTATAATAAATTTAATATATGTTTACGGTTATGAACTCTGTAGCAGGAGCTGGAAAAACTACTTATATCGTAAAAAGAGTAAAAAATTTAATAGATACTTTACAAGTACCCGCTAATAAAATTCTTATTATTACTTATACAAATAGTTGTGTAAATGAAATTAAACAACGTATTAATATACCTATTAGTATATATACTTTTCATGAATTTTGTTTAAATAATATTGATTTTCCTTATAATTTTTCTGAAAAAAATAATTTAGATAATTTAAGTTATGATATGGAAATAGATGAGGATTTTGAAAATTTTTACAATCATGTTTTACCATATACGCCTTTTAATTTTCAAACCTATTGTGAAATTTTAAATGAAATTTTTTTCTATAGTGATGATAGTAAAAAAATAAAATTAGAAAGTAAATATTTTACGGGAAGTAAAAAATTAAAAAAAAGAAATGATTTTTTTCCAAATGATGAAGAATGGTTATTATATCGTAATAAAATACTAGAAAAACTAAATTATATGAATCAAGGTATTAATTTAGAATACTTAAAATTATTATTAAAAATTGAAGATCGTAGAGATATAAATAAAATGTATACTTTTCACCATATTATTCTATATACTATTAAAAATATACAAATATTTGTTGAAAATGTTTTAAATAAATATGATTATATTTTTTTAGACGAAGGACAAGATTTATCTTCTTTGCAGTTTCAAATTATATCTGCTATAGCAGAAGAATTTGTATATAAAGATACGGGAGAAATAATAATAGTAGGAGATATTTATCAAAGTATCTTTAGTTTTCAAGGTACTAGTACTGATGGATATATCAAATTTCTTAATTTTATAGAAAAATTATCTAACAAATATAATAAACCTATTGATATTATAAATCAAAATAAAACTTATAGATTTGGAGGTGAATTATTAAAGTTTATAAATAAAAATTTTTCTAGATCACATACGTCTATAGAAAAATATGATACAAAAATATATTTAAATCCCCTTGTTGATAATAGTGTAATATTAGTAAAAAAAATTACAGATACTATTAAATATAACTTAAATAAAAATCTATCTGTATTAGTATTATTTGAAAAACGTAATACTCTTGTAAATCTTTTAGAAGATGAGTTAGAAGGAGAAAATATTTCTGTTAAAATTAATAAAAAAATTTCTTCTAAAACAAATATGATAATAGATATGCGTTCTTTAATTTTGCTTATTATTACAGAAAAAGACGAATATATGGCTAATTTTTTAATGGGAGGGTTTTTTCATATTCAAGAACCAGATTTTTATAATCTATGTAAACAAAGAATGGGAACTTTATGGGAAGAAGTATTTAAGAAATATATAAATAAATTAGAAATAGTTACTTTAAAAAATTTAAAAGAAAATAAGAATAATGTAAAAAATTTTTTAGATATCCTTGAAAGTTCTATTTTAAATAAAAATATCATCAAAAAATATGGTCAAGATTGGATATACTTTATTCATAATTTGAAAAATACCTTATATGTTCTTCCAAATATTTATAATATTCTTCATTTTCTTGATGGTAATATAGTCTTTAATAAAGAAGGTAATGTGTTTTTATCTACAATTCATACCGCTAAAGGAATGGAATCGGATGTTGTTATAATACTAAATGCTAACTCCTGTAATTTAAAAGATAAATATTTTGTTTATAAAGGTCTTCCATTTATAAAAGAATATTATATTGATAATAATTATTTTAATTTACAGGAAAAACAAAATCTTTATTATGTAGCAGTAACACGTTCAAAACAATATTTACATGTTTTTGGAAAAGGTTTAAATATTCAAAAAAACACTCTATATGATATTATTTCTAGATGGAAAACATATAATTAATTATTATTCTAAAGATTTTTTTTCCTCTAAAAGAATAATATTCTTGTCTTCTTTAATATCATATTTTTCCTTAAATAATTTAAATATTTCTTCAAAAATATATTGTTTTTGTTTTAAATTTTTACATTTTATTTGTATATTTTTTTCTTCAATTATTAGTTGAATATTATGAAGATACATATTATTTTTTTGTAAATTTTCATGATTATTTATTATTAATATTAAAGATTTTAGTAAAAATACACCTTTAATCCATTTAATAATATGTGTAATAATTTTTATAAAGACTAATGTTACAGCAATAATCATTAACCATTCTAAACTTATAAAACCTTTAATTTTTGAGGTTCTTTTATTTTTATTAAAAATATCATTTCGCATTTTTTTTCCTTTCTTTTTTTGTAATAAAATAAATAAGATAATATCTTATACAAGATATTATCATTATTTTCTTCATCCATATAATTATTTTTTAAACCTGTAATAACAACAGTTCTGTTAATGTATGTAGTAATTATTGTGTTAAAACAGTTAGTATTTATTTCAGGAATTTTATTATTCACCTTTTTATTGGGAGAAGATTTAGAATATTTCAAACATATATCTACTTTATTTTTATTAATTATTGGTATTATGGATAAATAAGTACCTGTTTTAAAAGATTTAGTTTCATTAAGATAATGATTGGGTAGTAGAAAAGATTCTTTATTTTTTTTTAAATTATTAGGTAAAATATAAGAAGCAGAACTTTCTACTAGAGTTTTTTGATAATTTTCTACATAAAATTCGTTTTTATCTTCAAAAACTATTTCTTGATGATTTTTTATTAATAAACGTATATGATATAAATCATTAGTTTTTCCGTAAATATTAAATAAATCTAAAATATCATCAATATTATCAAGTGTTTGTAAAAGATCTAATGGATTTTGTAAAAATATTTGTAAATATTTTAAAATTTTTTTCCATATAATACCTGTATTGATTTCTTTTGATTTTATAAAATTTATAATTCTACATTCAATTTCCACTTGTTCTGAAAGAAATTTAATAAAATTTTGTATATATATATTAATTTCTTTTAATAGGTATTCATCCGCTTCTATAAGAATAGTATTATTAACTTTATTTATACTATAAAAAATTTCTAATTTATCTTTTAAGTTATTAAGAAATTTTTCTACTTCTTCCCATTGTTGTCCTGATATATAGGTATTTAAAAAATATTCTTTTCTTACTTTTTTTTTATCACAAATAATTATAAAGTTATTTTTTAAATGATAACTAACTTCATTTTTTAACACCATGTTTAATACATCTTCTAGAGGTATATTATCAAAATTACAAATAACATCAATTTTTTTATTTGTGAGAACAGCTATGTTAATATTATATTTTTTTCCTAATTCTAAAATAGCAGGAAAAATGGATCCTTCATGTTTAAAACTGACTTTTGTTTTTAATAAATTACCAAGAGTTGATAAAATAAATAATATATAATATTTATTATTATTTTTATTCATATTATATTTTATATTGTAACACCTTTATACATATACTTTCAAATATATTTTTGTATAAATCATTGTTGCTTTTTTATAATTTAAAATTTGATATAATATTAATATGGTTGTTTATTTTGATTCAGGAATAGCAAAATATATTATTTGGTTAAGTATTTTAAATTTTTTCTTAAGTTTTTTATCTTTATTTTTTGGAATATCTATGTTTTTTTTTTATTCTATTAGTTTTATTTTAATAATATTAATATTTTATTTATTTCGGGCAGATGAAAGAAAAATTTTTCAAAATAATGGAATAATTGCTTATGGAGATGGAGATATATTAGATAATTATGTTTTATCTCCTGAAATATTTGGTAATAATGATGATTATAATTGTTTAGAAATTAAAAGTAATTTTAGTAATATATACTTTAAATACGCACCAGTAAATGGAAAAATTATTGATATAATTGAGTTTTATGGATATGAAAAAAAATCCTTTAATTACAATATAAATATTTCAAAATCTAACAAATATGTAGGTTTTCAAATTCAAAATGAAAAAGATTTTTTTTTTATTTTATTTGAAGTACTACATATAGATAAAAACTACTCTATGTATAAAATATATGTGGAAAAAAATACTGATATTTCACAAGGAGATTTAATTTTTTGTAGTCATTTTTATTCAAAATCATATTTTTTTATAGATAAAAAATATTCTTTATTAGTACATAAAGGAGAAAAAGTTCTTTACAAACAAACCATTATTGCTTTATTAGAATAGATTAATTTTAATTTGTTTATATTAATAAATTTTGTTATAATGTAAAAATTGACCGAATGGCAGAATGGTTATGTAGAGGACTGCAAACCCTCCTATGGTGGTTCAATTCCACCTTCGGTCTGGAAAATATATGATACATAAAACAAATTTATTAGATTTTAAAAGTAGATTAAAAAATATTCCACAAAAGAAAATTTTAGTACTTAATAGTATTACTTTATATATGAAAGATTTAATACCTCATGATAAATTAACTATACTATCAATAAATAATATTAATAATGAACATTTATTTTCAATAGAAGATAATTTTTATACAAAAGAAAAATTTTTTTTTAGATTTTTACAATTACAAAAACAAGAAATACAAAAAATAATTAAAAATATTTCTAAAGATTATTGTATCATTACCCCATATGGATTAATGAGTGGTCATGAAGAGTTTATTCTTACAGATGTTTCAAATAATGAAATTTTTATTACTACTAGTAATATTTTATTGACGCATATAATGTATTGCACACTTAAACCTATTCAATCATTACTAATAAGTATTTTTAAAAATTTTTCTTTTCTTTTAAAAGATTTTATAGAATTTATTATAATTACTAATAGTTTCATAAATATAGGTAATATGAATAATGATAATATGTCTTTTAGAAATTTTTTAGAAGCTATAATTTTTTTAGAAAAAGAAAATTGGAAATTTAAAAAAGAAAATATAGATATTTATACAAAGAAAAAAAAAACAAATTTTTATAAAGATTTTCAATATTGGAAAAAATATTTTAAAGAAGAGGATATTCAAGTATGTAATTGTAAAATTGTTTCTGAAAATAGTTTAGAAAGTATTTTTTATGGTAATTTAAATAAATTTAATTTTAAATTAAAAAATTATAAAGAAAATAAAAAAAAAAGAGAAATTATTATCAACTTTAAAGAAGAAAAAATCATTTCTAATCCAATAAGTTATTATCTAAATAAAGTATTAAAAATACCATTTGCTAATAATTTTAAAGAAAAAAAACAAGAAATTATTAAATTAGAAAGTAAAAAAACATTTCAATTAAAAATAATATATTAGATTTATAAATAATATATATGTTATATCATTAATATGAATATTTTTTTTTTATTATTCTTTTCTATATTTTCTATAGGTAGTAATAAAGATGATTTAATAAATCAAGATGATATTGAAAGAGCGTTTTTAATTTATTTAGAAACTAAATACGAACCTAATAATTCTTATAATAAATCATCATATTTATATAATTTAGGTGTACACATACTATGGATGTTTATTTGTTTTATTAGTATTTCTATAGGTGTGATGATATCAAGAATTTTGAAGAAAATAATTAAAAATATCATATTTTAACAAAAAAATAAGTGTATTTTTATATAAAACAAAATTAAAATATTACAAATAAATCAAGAATAATAGTATTTTAATATTAAAATATAAAAAAAATTAATACTTTTTATTGACACAGATAAAAAATAGTGATATTATTAGGATGCTAGTTATAAAATATACTAGTTAACTCCCTGTTTTTTTTCAATATATATCTCTGTTATTGTAATAGAGATATTTTTTATAAACAAATATTTTTATTAAAAGCATTATATTAATCATAATAAGTATTAAAATATTTAAAAATTTTAAGGAAATAAAAAAATAAATATATATACCATAATAATAAAAAAAATTTAGTATTTTAAAGATTAAATACAAAGAAAAATTTGTAATATAAAAACATTTAGAAAATAATAATCCTCCCCAAATTGATATAATTACTAAATAAAAAAGTGGAGCTGTAAAAAAATTTGCTAAAAAACTTAATATATTCCACCTTCCTTCCAAATAAAAAGAAAAAAAACTTAATAGAATACTTAAAAAAAAATTTTGTAACATAAAATTTATAATAGAATATTTATATCTTAATGAAAAATTATATAAAAAAAACACTGCTAAAAAGGACATTTGAAAACCAATATCCCATAAATAATTATAATCATATAAAACAAAACCCATAAATACTATTGTATATAAGACAATAAATTTATAAGGTATATGTAAAATATAAAAAATTATTTCTAAAATTTTTGTAAAAAAACTTCTTAGTATAGGTACATGATACTCACATATATAAAAATAAAAACATAAAAATAATAAACGTATTATTATAAATAAATTTCTAAAAAAATAAATTTTTTTTGTTATTTCCCATAAAATTCTTTCAAGTATTAATAAAACTTTTATTACAACATTAATATGTAATCCACCTATACATATTAAATGCCAAGTGGAAGTATTTAAAAAAATTTTTTTTATATATATATCAATATTTTTTATACCAAGTAAAATACTAATTACTAAGTTTTTATTTTTTAATATAAGATTATTATTAATTTTGTAATAAATTTTACTACTAAAATTTATATTATTTTTTACATAAATTCTATCTAATTCTGTTGCAAAATTTTTAGAATATATAAATATTTTACTTTTATATATTTTACAAAACCCCATATTACTTTTCCAATTAATAATTAATTTAGATTTTTCACATCCATTAATAACTTTTACTAATGCTGTGTTTTTTTTTATATTAATAGTAATAGGACGATAAATAATTTCCGTAATTTTTGAGGTTTTTTCTTTATAAAACAATCGCCAAAAACTTATATAACAAATAAATAAATAATAATGTTTTATATGTATCCACAAAAAACTTAATAAAAGAAGAAATAAAATTTTTGTAACACTATTTTGTAAATATTTTATAATTACTACAAAATTTATAGTTGTTAATAACATATAAAAACATTTAAGATCTATTTTATTTCGCATACATATTCAAAAATAATATAGCCTCCCCTATTTGAGATTTAGTAATAATATCATTACCATCTAAATTTTTAATAGTGTTAGCTATACGCAAAAGATATTTATATTTTCTTAAAGAAATATTATATTTTTCACAATATTTATTTATAAAACATTGTGTTTCTTTTTCTATAGGTAATAAATTTTCTGTAATAACTTGTTCTGTTATTTCCTTTGAACGTAATTTAACAATTTTTTCTCTTGTAGTTTGAATCCATTCCTTTTGATTTTCAGATTCACCATAAAAAATATCTTCCATATATAAATATAAAGGAATTCTATCTAAAAATGGTCCTGATATTTTATTTTTATAAATTTCTTTAGTTTTACTACTACATACACATAATTTTTTTTTACTTCCAAGAAATCCACATTTACAAGGATTCATCGCAGATACTAATTGAAAATTAGCGGGATAAGAAATATTATATGTTACCCGAGAAATACGTACTATTTTTTCTTCTATACACTCCCTTAAACCATCAAGAATATTAGAGGAAAAATTAGATAGTTCGTCTAAAAATAATACACCTTGATTTGCTAATGATACTTCTCCTGGTTTTGGTTTTATACCTCCTCCTAGTAGTGCGTATATTGAGGATGAATGATGAGGAATACGTAATGGAGGATAATCCATTAATGTTTCTTCTTCTAATAATCCTGCAATACTATATAAACTCGTTACTTCTAAACTTTGTTCATGTTTTAATAATGGCAAAAGTTTATGAAATATTTTTACAAGTGTTGTTTTACCCGTACCGGGGGGACCTACTAGGAGAAAATTATAATTACCTAAAGCAGCAATCTCCATAAATCTTTTATAAATTTTAGGTAAGTATATATTTATACTTTCTTCTTTTTTAGGAAAAATATATAATGGTTTTATTTCTTTATCAGGTAATTTTTTATAATTAGAATGTTCTTTATAATTTTTAAAAAAAACTATTATATTCATAATATCTTTAAATAAAAAATATCTATTAAAATCTGCTATTAAAGATAATTCTTTTTGTGCCTGTTCACTTGTTAAAATTTTATAATTATTTTTAAAACAAAAAATACCCACCGGTAATATTCCTAATGTTTTAATTATTAATCCTTTTAAGTTAATTTCTCCAAAAAAAATATATTCATCTATATGAGGTATATTAATGATATTAAGAGCCACTAATAAACCAATGATAATTGGTAAATCATAATGGGTACCTTCTTTAGTGATATGTGCAGGAGATAAATTAATAATAATTCTACCTACTGGTAATCCTATACCAAGATGTGATAAAACAGCTCTAATTCTTTCTTTAGATTCATTAATAGTTTTGTTTGGGAGTCCTACAATAGAAAATATAGGTAAACCACCTGTAATACTTGTTTCTACTTCCGTTAGGAGTATATTCCATCCTTTAAATGTTATTGTTTTTACGCAAGAAAATTTGTTATTCATATTTTTTATTATTCTTATTATTTTTTTAGTTAAATACTAGTTTTAAATACTAAAATACTAGTTGAAGAACTAAACTTTATTTTAACAAAATTTTAACAAAAAAACAATAATAAATACAAATATTAATAATATATTAAAAAATTATTATATATTTTTAATTTCTAAGAAACGTTTTTTTTTTTTTAAAAAAATCTTTAATTCTAATCCTTGAATAGGAAAATTTAATCTTTGCCACCATTCAATAAATAATTTATTATTTTTATCTACTAAACAAGAAAAAACACCATAATCTTCCATATCCATCATTGTAAATATATTTTTCTTATACAAATCCATATGCCAATATTTTTTATTATAAATATTTAACAAATTAAAAGTAGGACTTGTAACATTAATAGGTTTTAGTAAGTATTTAATAAAAGTTGTTTTTCCTACACCTAAATCTCCTGATAAAAGAAAAATATTGTTTTTAGGTAAGTATTTTTTTTTAAAATTTTTTACAAAATCTTCTAATTCATTTATATTATTTATAGAGACTATCATTTTGTGGATTTTATATTATTTAAAGTATTTTTCAAATATTTTTATAAATATGTATGTTATAATATTATAAAATGTATGATATTCTCATCGTAACAAATAGGAATTATGGTTTATACATGGGATTTTCTACAAAAATTCTAAATTTATCTACTTATATTGTTATTATTGATGAAATAGATGAAAAAGATATAAAATTAATTTGGCGGGAAGAAATATTAGAAAATTATTATTATGGTATTGAAAAACTAAATGTAGAAATAAAAAATGTCAAAAGAAAAAATTTTATGGTATTAAAACATAATAATACTATTGAAATACATTACAAAGATAAAAATAAATTTTCTAAAATTATTACAAAAAATATTATTTATGCTTTAAAAGATAATAATAAAATTATTTTAAAAAAAAATATTAGTAATAAAGGAAAAAATGCTTTCGAATTTGAAGATAATTATTATATTATAGGAGAACAGGCTATTTATGATAGCAAAAACTTTTCTCCTCAGGTTTATATGGGGGAATGTATAATGTTAGCAGGATTACTATATAAAAAAATCCGTGAAACGGATACACTTAAAACCTGTTATTCTACAGATTTAATAAACTAATTATCATTTGATAGAATATGTACATGAAAGTGAAATATAATTTGCCCCACATCTTTTCCATTATTTGTAATTAATTTAAAATTTGTTAAATTTTTTTTTTTTATTATTTCATAAATGCCATGATAAAATTCTTTATGTTCTTCTTTAGAGGCATTTTCATAGAAGTCTTTGTAATCTATATACAAACCTTTAGGTATTATAAGTATATGATGTTTTGCTTCTGGATTAATATCCTCAAATGCTATTAAATAATTATTTTCAAATATAATGCTACTAGGTATTTTTTTATTTATAATTTTTGTAAATATATTTTCTTCATAAGTTCTTTTCATGTGTTTATTATTTTACAATATATACATATAATATACTAAATATATTATTTAAAAATATAAATTATTAATAAATTTTTAACTATTTAATCAATAAATACATTATTGGTGTATTTAGTTAAAATTTTTATATAAAGACATAATATTTTGTGTTATAATAACATTAAAAATAAAAAATTTCTTAGTATTTTAATTAAATAAATATTTAAGAAAAATATAGTTATGTTTGAAAAAAAAGGAAAAAATGAATAAAGAATTATTAAAAAAAAATAAGGAAGTAAAAAATACTCAAAAAGAAATAAAAGAAGACAACATTAATATAACAAAAACAAATATATCAGAAAAAAAGTCTTGTAAATCCGTTAAATATAAAAAGGAAATAGGTAATCGTTTATTTCAAATACGTAAAATACTTGGTCTAACAAAAGATGAGTTTGCAAAAGTCTTTAATTTTCATGTTATGAAATATATTCGTATTGAAGATGGTCATAATGGTTTAAATCAAAAAGATGCAGAGTGGATATCTTTTCGTTTATTTAACAAGTTTAAGAAGTTTATTCCTACGAAATGGTTATTATTAGAAAATAACGAAATACCAAAAGATTTATACACTTCTAATAAAGAAGATATACTGCAGTATTTAGAAGACAATTTTAATTTAGAAAAAATTAAAAAAGATAATACATCTTGTGTTTTTATGGAAATGATATTATTAAAAAAATTTTCACCAGAAGTAAATATATTTATGGTAACGGATAATAAAATGCCTGAATACAAAAAAGGTGATTATGTTTCTTATTTAAACATAGATAAAGAAAACTGTCATAAATTTAATGGTTGCGTATGTGTAATAACAATAGATATGAATATGAGTATTTTGAGATATGTTTATCAAGTAGGTAATTATTTGGTTCTTACTGCAAATTTAGGTGTAACACCTATTATTTTACAACCTAATCAAGTAGCAAGTATAGGAATAGTATTAAGTAAAAGATTTAATAGTATTGAGTTTAATGATTTATTATCAGATGTAAAAAGCGAAGATAATAACTCAGAAAATATTACTTATGAACAAATGGAAAAATTATCAAATACAAAAACAAAAAATAAAAAGCGTAAAATACTTTCTTTAAATGAAATTTAAAGGTTTTCTTTTTTATTATTAATAATAACTTCTATCTGATATATTTCTTCTTCTAAATTTTTAATTTCTGTTTTTAGTTCTTGAATTTTTTTATATTTAATATTTATATAAAACTTTAAAACTAATGAAAAAAATAAAATAACTTGAAATATTATACTAAAGTTCTTTAATATATTTTTGTTCATTTTTTAATATCTTCATTTGATTCATTTTCTTTTTTTATTTTTTGTTGTTCTTCCACTAAAATAATTTCTTCATTCATTCTTAATATAACGTATATCCAAATAATACAAAATATTACACAAATAGGCCATGAAAAAAATGATAAACTATCTACTGTCACATTAGGAGTAGATAAAAGTATAAAAAATAATATATTCATAATACCTTTAGAGGGTCTACTAAATATAGATTGTAATACTTTTGCGTATTGTGCTTCTTTTTGAGGTTGAATTCCAAAATACATTTCAGACGTTACATCATAAAAGTTATATTTAACAATTTTATAAAACACTAAACCTATAAATCCTACAATTACACTTATTTTGATCATGTTATATCCAGAAAAAATTCCTAATAACATTATTGGTTTTTGTAAAACTACTAAACCAAATAAAAAAAAAGATGATATTAAAGCTATAGCAGGTGTAACCATTGCGCAAAAAAGCCAACTAAAACTTTTTAAAATATGAGTTGCTAAAAAACCCATTAAGATAGAAGCTCCAGCAATACATTTTTGATATCTCCCCATAAACATCGCATATTCTCCCGTAGAAACAGGGTAGATTTTTGACACTTGTTTTTTCCAAAATAATTCCATAGAACTAGCACATATACCATAAAAAACCACTAATAAAGATGCTAAAATTACATTAGGATGTTCTTTTAAATGATGAAATATTTCTTTAATACCCATACTTTTATTTTTTTTTTGTGATTTATTACTACTTGAATTAATACTTGAAACACTTCTTCCTATGTATAATATTGAGACTAAAGATATTACTCCACCTACAAATATTGAACCACTAGAAATCAAAGAACAAAAAAATTTGTTATTTGTATTTTTGATTAAACTACCTATATAAATAAAAATTTCTCCTGCTAAATATGTAGAAACTTGTGCACATAAACCACTATAGAAGGGATAGAATCTTTTTTTTTCCTCAAAAGATGTATAAGAGTTTGCAAATTGCCAAAAACTAGCAGTAATTATAATAGACGCAAATAACTCTGAAAAGATATAGTAAAATAAATACATCCAATTCCCAAAAGAAAGAATTAATAGTTTTAAATAGGGGAACTTACTTATTAAGTAATTACTAGTAGATGGTGACATATGAAATATATGTGTATAATTACTTGCAATTCCAAAAAAAGTAAAAAATAACAAAAAAGGTATTAAACATATTATAAATGCACTATTTGTAGAAAATCTATGACTAATTTTTCCATATAAAACTGCCGCCGCAATAGCAAAGAAACTAACAATAACTTTTGCGGCTGATAACACTTCTGCATCTCCTATGCTCATCATGAACATATCTTTTGAAAGACGTGTCAGTGTATAAACAAAAATTAATCCTAAATATATCATTCCCATAGGTATAACTTTTTTGAACTCACTCTTATAAACAGGAAATAACAATTTACGTATTCCTGTAAGTTTTTCTTGATTTTTATTATCCATTTTAATTAAAATTATAACATAAATAAAATTATAAATATAGTGATGTTTTTGTAAATTTTATACTTCAATTGAATATAAAAAAACAATTAAATTAAAAATTAAATTAAAAAATTTATAAAAATTAATATTAAGTTAATGATTTATGTTATTATTCTTAGTAATTATGTGTCTTTGTGGGTGTGGTTTTTTTATTTTACTATCTTGTGTATCTTCAATAATTTTTGGAAATTATGTACATTATTTACTTTTTTTATATCATTGTAGTATTTTAGGAATTAACAATTTTTATTTAAAAAAATATTCCTATAATATGCATATTTTGATAGCTATGTTTTTAAATATACTTGTTTTTTTAACGAAGTTTTATAAAAATAGTTTACCGGAATTTATAAGTAGATCCTTTCCTATTTTATGGACAATTATTTCCGTTAGTAATACTATAGTATTTGTTACTCGAATTTTTTTAAGTTATTTAAATAAGGCTAATAATAATTGTTGTAATAATAACTGTTGTAATAATCAATAATTACTTCAAATGGGACTTGAACCCACAACTTCATGGTTAGGACCCATGTACTCTATCCAATTGAGTTATTGAAGTTTATAATTGAAATATAACATATAATTTACACATAGAAAAATATATGAATAAATTTATAAAATCTAATAATTAGATAAATAATTATCAAACTAATTATATTAAATAAAAATTATTATATTAAATATAGAATTAGTTAAAAATATCATGTTATTGAAGGTAATGTGAGGATATTTATTTAAGATATTATAGATTATTATTCTAACTAAACCTTAAAAATAAAAATAAATAATTTGTCTTAAAAAAATACAAAAATAGAATAGAAAAATTTATCATAAAATATAAATATAGATTTATATTGAAAAATATCAAAAAAATGAATAAGAAATATTATAAAAAAAAATATATATTAATTGAAAAAAAATAAAATAATAATAAAACTTAAAAATAAAAATATTTTGTAGGATTTTTTGATTATTAAAGAATAAAAATAAAATTTTAAAGTAATAAAAATAAAATTTAACAAAAAAATTATAGATTTTATTAATAAAAAATTTAATATATAATATATATAATTTTTGCATTTATTGTATACACTAATAGATGAAGAAAGTTCTTTACTAAAAGTATAGTAGATATCATTTTTTTTATAAAAGACGGAAAAAAAGTTTCTTATCGCTCCCTCAATAAAAAAAGAAAACATAATATTTAAATCTATTTGATTTTCAAAATATGTATAAAATGTTAAAAAAATATTTTGAATAATATAGTCATTAGAACTGAAAAAATATTTAAAAAAAGTATAACCAAATAATTTATTAACATAAAAACTTTTATAATAAATTACAATATTTTTTGTTATTTCTTCTACAAATTCTATATCTAATAAATTTACTAAGTTTTTATAAATATTATTATATATAATATTTCGATATATATTATTATTGTCTTTTTTATTATTATCAGTTATTACATGACAAAACAATAATTTTTTGTTTTTTTTAAACTCTTTTTTTTGTCTTTCTATTAAATTATCTAATGCGATTTCTAGTTTAGGATGTAAAAAAGAATATATTTTTGTAATTTCCCTATATAAATTTAAAAAAATAAATTTATTTTCTTCAGGAATAAATTTGTTAATTATTTTTTCATTAATATTTTTATATTCTAAAAAAATAATATTTAAATATTTTAAAATATCTTTGATATTCTCAATACTTTTCAAATATATGTTTATATTATTTGTATATTTTAATTTATTATGTAGTAAATAAGTATTTAATACTTTTTCAATAGTTAGTTCTATTGTATTTATATAATTTTTATTACTAATTTCATGTAAAAATTCTAATAAATTAATATTATTAATATTTTTATTATTATCATAAATAATTTTTTTAGAAAAGATTTTATACCTTAAAATAAAAAAAATAACAATAAATATCGATAAAGAATAAATTAAATAAAAAATTGATATTTTTAAAAAAAAATTTTTTATATTTATTAACCCTCTTGTTAATCTACTAACTTTTTTTATAGGTTTTTTTTTTATATTAGAACTATAATTAAAGAAACCTAAGGAAAATAATATATATAAAAACACTTTTGGATTATACTATATTAGTATTACAATAAAATTTTATATATTAATTTTAATTTTGTTAAAATTATTTTTTTTATTTTTAAAAAAAATGATAAATTCTTAAAAACTAAAACTAAGAGAATGTTTATTGGTATTATTATATAACTAAACCATAAAAAAAATATTCCAAAAAAACATAGAATTTGCCAAAAAATCAACAATAAAATATTTATGTTTTTTTTCTTTATATAAATAATTAATAAATGTAAAATAAACAAACAATTTATTAAACAAAATATAATAATAAAATAATTAAAATTGAAAAACGTAAATACTAAAATAGTTAAAAAAATTAAATATTTCAATATTGTGAGATTATATTTTATATCACAACAAATATTATTATTATAAAATTTTTTTTTATTATCCATACCTTTATGATAAAATTTCCTATTATTATTATCGATATCTTTATATAGATATTGAATTTTTTTTAATTGATTCTCAAATACTTCATCTTTTTTTAATTGAGGAGATATTTTTTTAATAGTATATGCAAATGAACATTTTAATAAATTTAAACTTATTATTAATAAATATAACACATTATATTTATTAACATAGTATAAAAAGTTTTGTATTATAGTTAAAATTTTTATTAATATTTAATTATCTATAAATTTATCACAATACTCTATGTTAGTAGAAGATTTTAAATAAGATTTCTTATTTTCTATCAGTGAAAATAAGAAAAAAAAGTTTATATCAATAAATTTTTGAGCAATAATATGATTACCTATTGAAATTTTATTAATTTTTTTTAAGTGCTGTATAAATTTATCTAAATAAGTTAAATATATTTTATTTTCTTCTTTATAGTATACAAATCGATCTAGTTCCACAAAAAAATATAAATGATTATTTTTATTTTCATATATTAGATTTAATATATTATAGTTATAAAGTTTAATGGATTTTTTAATAATAACTATACCTTTTAAAAAAGCTAAAATACTACGATTACTAATAAAACTTCCTGGTCCTGTAGTAACCCATATTTCTGTAACATTTTCTATAAAATCTTTTATTGTTTCTAACATATCTATAGAGTAATGAAAAGATATATACCAATCTTTTCCACCTATGTAATAATTACTTTTAATAAAAGAAATAAAAATTATCATATTTATATAATACAAAATATTAAATTATAAATAGTATTATACAAGTTTTTTTTATAAAAAATACTAATATATTTATATTATTTTTGTATTAAATTAAAGGAAATAATATCATGGATACTGATATTTTTGTTATTTTTTTCTATTATGTTATGACTAACTGGATGTATATATTCATTTAAAAATTCATATTCTTTATCATTAATCAATTTTTTTGATAAATGATCATTAATAATTTCTGGTTTAAGGGCTATAAATTCTATATATGTATATTTATTATCTTGTTTATAACTAGAATAATAAGCAACAATTTCTAAAACATCATTATAAAATATTTCACATATACTTTTATAACAATCCTTTAAATTAATATAATCTTTTAAAAATTTTAATTTTATAGAAAAATATTTGTGAATATTAATCTCTAATTTTAATGGTATGAAAAATTTTTTATCTAACATTATTTTAAACATAAAGATAGTATATAAATATTTATAAAATTTTTTAAAAAAATTTAGACATATTGTAAAATTATAAATATTTTCTGTTAAAATATAGACTATAGAGTATGTAACTCAATGGTAGAGTACTACACCGACATTGTAGAGGTTTGAGGTTCGAATCCTCACATATTCATTTTGGTTGTTATGAGAGAAATTGTTTTAGATACAGAAACTACTGGTTTGAATAAAGAAAAAAATCGTATAATTGAAATAGGTGCCGTAGAATTATTTGACAGAATGCCTACTGGTAATTTTATCCATTATAGAATTAATCCTCAAATGATTATTCCTGAAGATAGTACTAAAGTATGTGGTATTACAAATGAAATGGTAAAAAATTCACCTATATTTGGAGAAATTGTAGATGAATTATTAAGCTTTATTAAAAATGATCCTATTATTGCTCATAATATAAAATTTGATGCAGGTTTTGTAAATATGGAACTAGAGAGGTTAAATTTACCTATTTTACAAAATCCTCTTGTGGATACTTTAGAAATTGCTAGAAAAGTTTTTCCGGGTATGCCCTGTAATCTTGATGCACTTTGTAAAAGATTTAAAATTAGTCTCCACAAACGTTCAAAACATGGTGCTCTTTTAGATGCTCAATTATTAGTGGAAGTTTATATTAATTTATTGGAAAAAACAAATAAAGAATGTCTTTTAGTAGAAGAAGATTTTCAATTATCTAGTAATGAAATATTTAACTGGAATCGTAATCTAATCATTTTTCCTTCAAGTGAAGAATTACAAGAACATGAAGTAATAATAGAAAAATTAAACAATAATAATTAAATAATTTTTATATGTAATTCTTTTAAACGTTTTTGAGAAATTTCACAAGGTGTATTCATCATCATATCTACACCATTTGTATTTAAGGGAAATGCAGTAACATCACGAATACTTTCCTCTCCCAAAAGCAACATAAGTATACGATCAAATCCTGGTGCTGCACCGCCATGAGGTGGTACACCATATTGAAAAGCATTCAATATAGAAGAAAATTTATTTAATACTTCATCTTTACTGTACCCTGCAATTTCAAAAGCTTTTATTAAAGTATTTATTTCATGATTACGAATACTACCACTACATAATTCTATTCCATTACATACAACATCATATTGTAGGGCATTAATTTCTAAAGGATCCATATTTTCTAATGCTTCAATACCTCCTTCTGGTAAAGAAAAGGGATTATGAGAAAATTCTATTATTCCATTATTTTTTTCAAACATAGGAAAATTTTTTACAAATACAAATCTAAAAGTATTTTTTTCTCTTAGATTAAAATAATCACAAATTAGATTTAAAGCTTGTAGGGCATTTTTTTTTATATTATTTTTATTATCACATAAAAAAAATAAACATTCATTATTATTAATATTTTCTCTCATTTCATCAGAAATAAATTTACTAATTGGACCTTTACACTCTTCTTCTTCTTTATATATATAGCCTAAATGAAAACCTTCTTCTTGTGCTAATGTATTTATACGATCAAAATCTCCACGAGTTGTAACTTTATTTATATCCTCTCTATTAACACGAATAGCTTTTACAATATCTCCTTTTTCAATACGATTTATAAATAATTTAAAAGATGAATTTCTAAAAATATTTGTTACATCTTCTAAATATAAAGGATTACGAAAATCAGGTTTGTCAGAAGCATATTTTTCTAATGCTTCTTTGTAATTTATTGTTACAAAATCAAATACTTTTTTATGAGGAGCAAATTTTTTAAAGATATTTATTAATAAATTATTTAATACTTCAAATACTTCTTTTTCTGTAGTAAAACTCATTTCAAAATCTATTTGATAAAACTCACCAACGGCTCTATCCTTTCTACTATCTTCATCACGAAAACAAGGAGCAATTTGAAAATATCTATGTAAACCTGATACCATTAACAATTGTTTGAATATTTGAGGTGCCTGTGGTAAAACATATCCTTTACCTTTTGTTTTAGTACCAAATACTACGTATTCTCTTGCTCCTTCTGGAGAACTACTTGTTAATATAGGTGTTTGTACTTCGATAAAATCCATACCCCTCATTAATTCACGTACATAAAACATTAAATCTGAACGCATTTTTAACATTTTTTGGTTTTTATCATGTCTTAAATATAAAAAACGATATTTTAATGCTAATTCCTGTTCAATTTTACGAGATTCTTCAATATGAAAAGGCAAAATTTGACTTTTAGATAAAACTTCTAAATGATTTACATATATTTCAAAACTACCAGATGGTATATTACTATTTATATTATCATAGCTTCTTTCTAAAACTTTACCTTTTATACGAATTACCGTTTCAATATTTAAATGACTAGCAGTTTCAATAAGATGTTTATCCTCAAATACAAGTTGACATATTCCTTTTGTATCCCTTAAATCTCCAAATAATACACCACCATGATGACGAAAATTACACCACCAACCACTAATAGTGATCTCTTCACCTAATTTTTTTCTAATATTTATACTATAAACATCATGGTATATATTTTTTTCACACAACATATTGATATTTTACATTAAATATTTATCTTTACAAAAAAATTACAAATATATTTTATAATTCATTTAAAAGGTATTTTTTTTATTTCATCTTCTAGTAATTTATAAGTACTTGTACAGCCAAAAATTTCTATTGCTACCGAGTATACATTATTATTTATTTCTTTAATAATCCCATCAAAGCCATGAAGATCTTCACGAATAATAATAACATTTTCTCCTACATAAAAAGAATTTAATGCATTTTTTTTATTATCAATATTTTTTTTAAACCTGTTAATACTATCTTCATCAATAATTGTAGGACTTGCAAATTTACCCATTAATATAAATGTCTTAGAAACCCTAATAAGTTCTCCAATTTTTTTTGTATAAATCATATTTATATATACATGTCCTGGCGCTAAATTGGTTTCATAAGATTTACCATAAGCATCTAATGCTTCTACAATAGGAAAAAAAACTTCTTTTACATTATTCCATAGGTTTTCCCTTTGTAAAATATTTTTTAGTTTTGCCATTTTTGTTTTTTCATCCTTAAAAAGTATACGTGTACGTACTACATTATAGGTTTGAAGTAGATACCACTTATAATCGTTTTCTAACATATTATTCCTAAAAAATATATTTTATAATCGGTACAATAAGTTCTGATACACCAAACAAAAATAATGTTAAAAAAACACCAAGTATAGATATCCAAAATAAAATATTCAATACTTCTTTAAAATTAGGTAATTTAAGTTTTTTTACTTCTTTTATTACACCTATATATGTTTTGCTTATTTCCTTTAAAAGATTTTTCATTATTCCTCCATATTATTTACTTTTTTTATATACTGCAAAACTTTATTTTGCAAACCTTAATAACAATTTTTCTAAAATTATTAAATTAAATACTGGAAAATTTAGAATCGAACTAAAATTTTTCGGTCCAGAACCGAACGTTCTACCTTTAAACTATTTTCCAAGTTTTTTATAAATTCTACTATATTTTTTATTAAAAATTAAGAATATTATAGAAATTTTAAATTTTATGTAAATAAATATTTGTTATTTTTAATAAAAAGTAATATTCTTTAAATAGTATACATATTTCTAATTGTATAGATTATAGTATTTATAATGAATTGCAATACATATATAATCTATTCATATATAGAAAATAAACTGGGAAAGGACAAACATGATTTGCAATAAGTATAAGTATAAAAAGAGATATAAAATTTTAATTATTGATGATAATGATGATATTTTAGAAACAGTATCTTATTTTCTAAAGAATTATAATCTTAATTTAGATATACATACCGTTAATAAATGTGAAGATGTAATAAAAAAAATAAATATTATTAATCCACATATTATTCTTTTAGATTATTATCTTAATAATACAACTAGTGATAAGATTTTATTACAAATAAAAGATAGCATAGAAAATTATTATATAATTGGTATGAGTAGTGAAAATATACAAGAAAAATTTTTATCACTAGGAGCAAAACAATTTTTAAAAAAACCATTTTCTTTAGAGATATTAAAAAATGTATTAGATGAAACTATGAAATCTTTAGAAAAACAATATATGAATGTTGATAATTGTTTTCATAGTTTTGATAGTTATCCTGCATTTCAAGATCAAATTGATAAAGTGAAAGAAGAGTTAAAAAATTATGGTATTGATTATATGGGTCTTGATATGCATACATTCGACGATGATTATATTCTTTGGAAGAATGATCATAAAATATGGCAAGAAAAAATGACAGATCGATTTATAAATGATTTTACAAATAATACAATCCAAACTCAAAAAAAAAATTTAGATTCTTATACACATATTACATCTAAAAAAGAAAACTTTGTCATTCCTATTGTTAATTTAAAGAATGATATATTTAATGAACGTGCTAATATAATTGGAGATAGAAAAAATGGTATGTTTATGTTTATTTATGATGAAAAATATAAACATAAAACAGGTTATACACTTACTTTTAAAGACAGTGGTCTTTCTGTTTTTAATGTATCACGTGATTTTATAAAAAGTATTATTATAAAAATTACAAGTTTTAATGAATCATTATCTTATCATTTTAATAAAATGGTGGAAGACAAAAAGAAAAAAATAATTTTATAAATTTATTTTTTTGTTAGTGAAAAATTTGTACCATATAGATATTGATTTTTGTTTTTTTCTAAAGGTATCAACTCTAAATATATTTCCCATAGATTTCTACTAATTTTGTAATCAATGTTATGAATGTTTTCGATAATTTTTATAATTTTAAAAACAATATTATATTCATGATGTACAATAAAACAATTTTTGTTTTGAAGTTTATTTTTGTATTCTTTAAATAGATAAAATTTATTTATTAATAATTTTTTTCTTAATAAGAGATTATTAGTTTTTGTTATATTATAAAATATTTTATTTTTTTTTTTTTTTATTTTTTTTTGTAATTTATTATAATCCCGAAACATTTCAAATTTATTATTAATATAAAAACTATATTGATCATAATTATTTATTATATTAGTATATTGCCAGAAAAAATTAACATTATCTATCCATTGGGAAAATTCTAAATATTGTTTGTTTATACTAAAACTATAGGGTATAAAATATTTTTTAAATTTAAATTCCCCAAAAGGCACCAAATAATTTGTAGAAAAATTTTCTATATTACCATTAATACCATACTTATTATCAGCATTAATTAATGATATTTTTTCTTCTAAATTCATTAATGATAAAATTTCATTTTCTATTTTAAGTTTATTTTTTAATATTTCATTAACACCTATAAATTTAATATTTTTTTTTAAAATATTTATATATTTTCTCCTATAATCTATAGAGATATTGTGTATATCTATAAGTTTTTTACATAATATGTATTTATTATAATTATTTACAATATTTAAGCTATATTTTTTATCTATATATTGACTATAGTTATGTATTTTAGGAATTTTATAAAAAGTATTAAAAAAAACTTTTATTTGTGATAAAAAAGAATTTTTATTATCTTTAAATTGATATGTGAATTTGTACTCAAAATTTGGTAAGTATGTACATAAAATATGAATGATATCTAAAAATTCATATTTTATCATATTCTTATTAATTAAATGATTAGTAGGAGGTTTGATGTTTATTTTTCCATCTATTATTATTAATAATAAAAAAAAATAACTATTTTTAAATCTTAATATAAGCATTTTTTGGATTGATCCTTTAAATAGTTAAGTTTATCTTTTAAATTTACTTTTTTTTAATTTTAATACGAGAGTTTTTTCTCGATTTATGTTTTAAATAATTCAGTTTGGCTTTTCTAGATTCACCGGAAGTTTTTACATTAATATTAACATCAGGAGAGTATAAGGGAAATATATAAGTAATTTTAGTATCTAAATCTAATACCTTAAAAGTACTTCCTGTAGATTTTGGTTTTCTTATACCAATACATCTACCATTAACACGTTGGAAACGTATGTTTTTTTTATCTCTACTCAATACCTCTAAAATAACTTCAATATTATCTCCTACTTTAAAAGATTTCCATCTATTGAAAAAACCTAGTTCTTTAATATGTGTTTCTTCAATTTTAGTAATTATGTTATTTATAGTACTCATTTTAATATCAATTTTATCAAATAAACCCATAAACAAAAAGAGATATTTATATTTTTTATTTAAATATGTTCATATTATTATTGGAATATTATTTAAATAATTAAACAATACATTTAATAATAGTAATATAATATATAATATGCGCACAAAAATATTTAATTTTAAAAAATACGAAGATAAATGGAAGAATTTCACACCTAAAAAAGAAGAAAAAGTTTGTAAAAAAAAAATATATATATTAGGTATGTGGATGTATCCTTCTGGTTATATGCATATGGGACATGTAAGAAGTTTTATGATCGTAGATATTATTGCAAGATTATTTCACTTAAAAGATTATAAAGTTTTTAATCCTATTGGTTGGGATGCCTTTGGTTTACCAGCAGAAAATGCTGCTAAAAGTTATGGTATACACCCTAAAGAATGGACCTATAGTAATATAGAAAAAATGAAATCTCAAATAAAAAAATGTCAATTTATGTTTAATTGGGAAAATGAAATGTTTACTTGTAATAAAGATTACTATAAACATCAACAAAAGTTATTAATTCGTATGTTTAAAGATGGATATTTGATAAACAAAGAAGAATATTTAAATTGGGACCCTGTGGATAAAACAGTACTTGCTAATGAACAGGTGATAGATGGTAAAGGATGGAGATCTGGTGCGTTTGTAGAAAAAAAACTTATGCGTCAATGGTTTATTAAAATTAGTGATTATGCAGAAATTTTATTAAAAGATTTAGATAAATTAAAGGGAAAGTGGCCACAAAAAATTATTGAAATGCAGAAAAATTGGATAGGTAAAAAAACTGGTTATATAATAAAATTTCAAAGTTGTGGTGAAAAGTTTTCCTGTTGTGAAAAAGATGTGGAAGATATAGTTATATTTACAAAATCTCCACATTTTATCAATAAAGTAGAATTTGTAGTAGCGGCACCTGATAGTAAAATTGGTATTGATTTATATAAATCTAATAAAGAAATAAAAGAATTTATTAAAAATAATCCAAAAATAAAAAATAAAAAAGATTATCGAGGAATTTTTACAGGTATTTATCTTATTAATCCCTATGATTTTTCTTCTATACCACTTTATATTGGTAATTATGTAGAAGGTAATTATGGAACAGGAGTTGTAATGGGTGTGCCATCCGTTTGTGAAAATGATGAACTTTTTGCCAAAAATAATTCTATCAATATAATACATAAAAATAATATAAATAATTATTTAGATAATGTTTCTCAACAAGATAATGATTTTACAAAAAAATTATTATCAGAAAATATTATTAAAAATAAAACCGTTTATAGTTTAAAGGATTGGTGTATTTCTCGACAAAGATATTGGGGAACACCTATGCCATTTATTTTTTGTGAAAATTGTTATATTGTACCTAATGAAAATTTTCCTATAGAGTTAGAAGAAAATATGGAAAATCATGAAAAGAAAAAATATATTAATTGTCCAAAATGTGGTAATACAAATGCCTATAAAGAAACAGATACAATGGATACTTTTGTGGATTCAAGTTGGTATTCATGGAAATTTTCTTCCATCAATAGTGAAGATATTTTTAATGAATCTGTAAAAACCACTGGTACTGTAGATTATTATGTAGGAGGACCTGAACATGCTACCACTCATTTATTATATGCAAGGTATATGGGAAAAATTTTAAAAAAGTATAATTATATTAATGAAGATGAACCGTTTCGAAACTTATTCACACAAGGTATGATACTAATGAAATCCTATAAAGATACAATAAAAAATGAATATGTATTTCCAAAAGATGTTTATGAAGAAAATAATAAATTTTATACTATAAAAGATAAAAATCCTATAAAAGTAGGTGTTTATGAAAAAATGAGTAAATCAAAAAAAAATATTATTGATCCTTTGGAAATTATTGATAGTTATGGAGTTGATACAATGCGTCTGTTTGTGATGTCTGATACACCACCTGGTAAAGACTTTATTTGGAATGAAAATAATCTACAAGGTTGTTGGAGATTTATTAATAAAATTTGGAATTTAAATACAAACATTCAAAACCTTCATCAGGTAGGTGAAGTAGAAGCTTTAGAAGATTTTGTTATGAATATGTTTTATAGAATAGTAAAAAATTTTGAAAATTTTGAATTTAATATTGGAATAGCACATATGCGTATTATTATAAATTATATAGAAGAACATTGGAGTAAAATAGATGCTACAAAACTTAAAGAAATTTGGCAGGATTTTCTTAAATTATTTTGGTGTATATGTCCTATTGTTTCTATGGAATGTTTAGAGAGTTGGAATAATTTTAATCTTACAATGCCTTATGTAAAAGAAAGTCATCAACTTAATAAATACTTATTATTAATATGTGTAAATGGTAAAAAAATACATGAAATAGAAGTAAATAACAATGAAAATGAAGATATAATTAAAGAAAAAATCTTTCTTATTTTTCCAGATTTAAATCTTAAAAAGAGTAAAAAAATTATTTTTGTAAAAAATAAATTGATTAATTTTGTAAAAAACTGAGATGATAGGATTCGAACCTATGCATCACGGACCCAAAAACCGTTGCCTTACCACTTGGCTACATCTCAATTTACTCTATAATTTTATCACAAAATTGTTTAATTTGAAATTATTTATTAAAAATTTTAATATTAATTTACTCTTCTACCTCTATAATTTTATGAGAATATGGTAAAAAATTATAACGATAAAAATACAACTCTTCTATGTAATCTTTATTATTTTCATCTATTAGTTGAAGATAGTTGTTATATTTATCAATTTTCTCTTTTAAAGATAATATATAACTTTCATAATAATTTTTTTTAAAATAAATTTCATATAAATTATGAAAAATACCATTTTTTCTTAAAAAAACTGAGTAAATCAAAATAATTGTGAAAAAAATAAAAATATTGTTTTTTAAAAATAAAAATATTCTTTTCAATATAATCATTATTTATTTTTTAGAACGATTTTCATGATTTTCTGCTACAGCTTTTTTAGTAGTAGGAGATATTTTAAATTTAACAACTTTTTTAGGGGATATATTATGTTTTTCACCTGTTTTAGGATGTGTTAATTGACGAGCAGGTTTTACTGTAAATGAAAATCTACCTATTTTTGGCAACACAACTTCTTCATCTGTGTTTTCAATAGATTCTTTTAAAAAACAAACAAAATTTTCTAGAATATTTTTTAATTCTTTTTTTGTTAATTTAATACCCTTTTCAGAAGCTATTTCTATAAAATTCACTAATACATTATTTGTCATGCTGTAATTTTACCATATATTATCTTTATTTTTTATTAAAATTTTTATATTTTTTCTATAAATTTTATAATTTATATTTATTTATTATTTTTTTCTTCTAAGATTTTTGATTTTATTAATAAATTTATAAAATCTTCTCCTACTTTTTTTATATTAAAAAATCCAGTATTAGGCATATTTGTAGGTTTTTCCATCATAAAAAACAAAAAAAATTTTTTATTATTTACTTCTAAAATAACAATAAAAAATGTATTTACAACATTTTTTATATACTTTCCATTTATATTTTGTCGAGCGGTGCCCGTTTTAAACATTACTTTAATATTATAAGGAGTTTTTATATATTGATTAGCAATATTTTCCATTATTTTTAATACTTTTTCTTTATCGTGAATTTTTATTTTATCTTGAATAACAGGTTTATCAATTTTGATGATAGAACTATCAATTAAATTGTTTGTGCAAATACAACGCATTGCCCTAAGAATATTTAAAGGAGTTGTAGCAAAACCATAACCAAAACAATAACTTTTTATAAGTGCTAATGAAGGATTATTACTAAAGAATATAGGAGGTGTTTTTATATATTTATTATTAATACGTTTATGAAGAAGAAGAGATTTATAAAAATCCGGTAAAATATTATAAATAACTTCTGCTATTAAAACCATACCTTTATTAGAAGATTTCATTAATATTTCTTTAACGGTAGCAGTATTATTCATTCTATTTGCATCTGTAATTATAAAATTTCCAATTTTGACGGTTTTTGAAATATCAAATATATCATTAATTTTAATTAAATTATAATGTACTCCCCCCATAATTGCAAATACTTTAATAATAGATCCCATTTCATAAACACCTTGAAAGATTTTATTAGAGGTATTTTTAGGTGTTTTATTTAAATCGTTTGGATCAAAATTAGGTAGAGATACTATTGCAAGAACCTCACCTTTTTCATTTTCTATAATAGCATGTACTGCTTCACAAGGAAATTGTTTATAACCTTTCATTAAAGCTTTGTACAAAATATTTTGTATTCTTATATCTATACTACTAATAATTTTTTCTTTATCCGTAAATTTTTCCAATCCAAAAATAATATTATTTCTACGAATTCCTAATAATGTACTAGTTACTTTACCATAGGGGTGATATCGAGAAAATCTTTTTTTTATGGAAATATTTTTTGGAATTTTAGAAGATAATTTATATAAACTACTACCTAATAAATATACTTTATTTGATTTAATGGAAGAAATAGAAAATTTTGGAAAATGTTTTTTTATAAAAAATTTAGTAGAAGATTTAATAGAAGGAATATTTTTTCCTACATTAAGATAATAATCATATACAATTTTTGTTTCACATAATATATTATTATTTCTATCATAAATTGTATATAGTTCTTGAAAATTTTTCTTAATAAAAGGTTTAAATATTATTTTATTAAATATAATACTCATAAATATAAAAAAATAAAACAATATTATAGAAGAGAATACTATATTTTCTTTAATATTTCTATTTCTATATAACATCTTAAATACTATAAACTGTAATTTTCAAAGATTGTTTTCATATTGTTTGATAAAATTTGAAACTCTTTAAGTCTTTTTGTGTATTCTTCAATAAAATTTAATAAATCTTTTATAGAAATATGCGATTCTTTGAAATTACGACATATTGCATTAATATCTCTAAGAGAAAAATTATAGGAAGCATTTCCAAGTACTTGAATTGCTTCGTCAATATTTAAATCATTAATGTGAATTTTATATTTTATTATTTTATGCCTCCACATTTTGCTACGGGTATTTAAATTTGGTAAAGATATATAACACATGTAATTTATACGACGACTAATAGAAGGATCTATATTATTCACATTAGGTAAATTAGATATTAATATTGTTCTTGTTTCTCTACGAGAAAAAACAAATAGTATTAACGTAGAAATAGTACGTAACATATCTCTAAAATCATCAGAAAATTCTTTTTCTTGGTCGTTTTTATAGTGTTGATGAAAATAATATCTTGCGGAAAGAATAATTTCTACATCATCAATTACAAGTATATAATCAGGATTTTTAATTAACATATCTATAACCTTATTTAGCTCTGCAATTGATACATTTTTATTTTCATCAGTTGTAAATATATTACTTGCATGTAAATAAATTATTTTGTTTTTTTTAGGTAATGATTGAAGTAAATTTCTAATTAACAGAGTTTTTCCTACACCAGGTTCACCATATATCAAAATAACAGGTTTTTCTCCTTTTGGAAATTTTAACGACATAAGATTTTTAATCTTTTTCCACATTAACATTTCTTTTTCGTTTAAAAAGATTTTAAAAATTTTTTTTTTTGATTTTTTTAATACTTCATAGATAGGAATTTTATCAAAACTGATGGCAAAATATTCTAATATTCTTTCAAATATTTTAAATAAAAATTTTGTTATTACACGTATAGTAATAGATTCCCAAAATTGACTCCAATACCCTTCATGGCTACGCATATGCTGAACCGTTTCAATAGTATAAGTAGAAATATCAGAAATATTACCTGTAAAATTAAAGGCATTTTTAAAAAATTCTATAAAATCATCATTACCTTTTTTTTGCATATATAAATCCATTCTTTTCATATCTATATAAGCATCACTTAATGCTGAAGCAATTTTTGTTGTATAAGGACTTGTATATCTATTTATTGTAGAAATATAAGTCATTAATAATACAAAATATCTTATCATTTTTATACTCTCCTATCATTATTAATAAGTTCTAAAATAATTTTTAAATTTGTACCTTTTTCTTTTCCCTGTATATTAATATAGTAATTCATCAATTCTTTTAACATTCGAATAGAAACATATTTTTTTCTAAATACTTGTGTTAATTCAAATACATAAATCTCAAATTTCTCATCTGAAAAATTTAATAAATTAGGATTTTCACGTATTATTTCTAAAAGATTTCTACGTAATAATGTTTGATACTCATCATGTTCTCGTATTGTTAAAACTATAGAAAAATCCATACGACTTTTGATAGCACTATCTACATTTTCTAAATCATAACATTGTAAAAGTAAAAAATGTTTTACTTGCTGAGTTATAATACCTAGTAAATAATGAACACCAGAAGTTTTAATATTATCCATATCATTCTTTTTTCTTTGACCAAGAAATCTATTAATATTTTCAATAACTACCATGCTAATACGTTTTTTCCAAGGAGAAAATATACTACCACCAGAAAAAAAACTATATAAACGATGAACAACAGATAAATAAAATTTATTAATAAAACTTAATCGATTATCATTTTCATTTAAAAAATGTATACTCAATACACTTTTTAAATTATTTAAATTATGTTGAAATATATTTGAAAAGGATTTTTTTGCTACTGTTCCCACATTCATAGATGTTTTTCCAATATTTTTTTGATTTAATAAAATATTTGTAACTCTTAATGGATCTTGAATATTAGTGCGATATACAGTTTGTTTGGTACTGTCATTGATAATATATTCTAAATTTCTTATAAAACTCATAGATATATTCATACCTCCTTCTATAATAATATGAGGAAGTGTCACTTTTTTATTAATACTATTTTTTAGAGATTTAAAACAAATAGTATTGAGTTTATTATTTGTTTTATTTAAAATAATTTCCTCAGGAAAATAATATTCTTCATTACGTCCTACATAATCAACTATTCTAAATAATAAATCACTAGATAATTTGTAAAAAAAAGATTGTATTTTATATTCAAACTTATCTGCAAGATAATGAATAGGATAATTGGAAAAAAACAAACCTTTTGATTGTATTAAATCATTATTAATAGATAAATTAATAAGTCTATTTCGATAGTTTCTTATGGTGTGTATTTTTTCATCTGTAATATTAAAATGTTTATTTTTATCAGATTCCTGAACAATTATTTCTGATTCTTTACCAAAAATAGTTTTTTTAAAAAATGAATATATATTTATAAATGTAAAAAATATTTTTATAAATATTGTAAAAATTATTTTTATTAGAAATAATATTACTATTTTAGGATATTCATAAAATGGTCCTAGTAATGACAATATATTATCAATACCACTTAAGTAGGATTTTTGTATATTTTTAAAAAACAAAGCTTCTTTTTCTTTATTATTAAATTCATAATTGATAACAAAATCAATATTATCTTTCATAAATATAATACTTTTTTCATTGATGTTTTTTGTCATCATATGTAAAAAATATGGCCCTGTAATAATATTTCTTACTTGTGGTATACAAGTAGAAATTAATGTAGGAGTTATTGAAAGACGATCACCAAGAATATAAAAATTCAAATTAGTTTTTTTTATAAAAAGATCTAACCACATTAATTTTTTGTATTCTTTTGGTAATTTTTGTAAACTTTCTTCTAGAAAATCTTGAATAATTTTAAAATTAATAGCAAATTCTTTATAAACAACACTATTTCCACCAAGTATTACAAGATCAAGTATAACCTCTCTAAAATAATCAATTTGTACATTTTCATATAAATCTTGAATATTACGTTGGTAGTTTTTAGAGTATCCATTAATAAAATCTAAAACTTTATGTCTTTGACTTAATGCATATTCTTTTAGGATATTTGTATTAATAAACATATTTGGAAAAAAGTTATAAAGAACAAAATAACATTTTTCTTTTATAAAACTCAAGAAACCTAAAGTAGAGTAAAAAATAATAACATTAATTATATTTTTTATTTTGTCTAATATTTTAAAAAAATATTTTTTATTATTAATAATATTTAAGTGTATAGGTGAATTTGTTAAATTATAAAAATCATTGTTAAGAAATTGTTGTCCTTTTATATTATCACCTAAAAATTCGTGCAAAAATGATAAATAAGGAAATATTGTTTCTGACTCTAATGATGTTTTTATTTCTTCTTGTAATGATAAATCATCAATTTTTTCAAGGATTTTTAAATCACTATTACTACAAACAATAGAGTAATTTAATAAAAAATAAATAAAAAAAACTTTGTATTTCATAATTATATTACATTTATAAAAATAAGATTTGATAATAATACAAACAACTGAACTATTCTCCTATTTTTATATAAACTCCTAAATATAGGCAAAAGGCTATTCATTATAATCCTCCTATATAAATAACAGTTATAATTATATAAGATATTTGTGAATTTTACAAATCTATTTCTAATATTTTTCAAATCTTTTTAAATACTTTTTTTTATTAAAAATAATATTATATTCATAAAAATATATATATTAATTATATTTTACCTAATGTTAATATTAGATATATAAACATTACTAAAGCTAATACTTCTAGTGTTGCAATAGCTACATATAAAAGTGTTTTGGTACCTTCAATTATTACAGGGTTTCTACTTGCAGAATTAAAAAAACTACTTATTACCCATGCTAAAGAAATTGAAACAACACAAATACCTATAAATGCCAAACATAAAACTTTATATAACATATATTACCTCCTATGATAATTTTTTATATATTATATAAGATATTCATTAAATTTACAATCTATTTACAATCTATATTAATTAATTTGTATTTTTTAAATTATTTAATACTTCTTCAAATAATTCTTTTGAACATAATCCTAGTTTCAAAGGACTATTTATATTAAGAGGTGGATAAAAATTATTACCTTTTACTTTTTTAATAGTACTATATGAGGATTTCGTTAGTTTTTTAATTTGTTCATCTGTAATATTTTCATAATTTCTTATTAACCAAAAAATAGCAGAATTTTTTTTTTGTTTTTCAATAATAGGTATAAAAGTGCGTTTAGTAGGCTTGAAATTTATATCGTTACCTTTTAAAAACTTAATAACATGACTATTATCTTCAGATGCTTTATTTAACTCTTCTATACTAACATATCCATCAAATACAGGGTTCGACTCAGCTATAACAACACCTTTATCTAATTGATTTTTTATGACCATTACCTCAACAAAATCAATAGAACAAAAATCTGAAATTTGTTTTAATGTTAATTTTGGATAATTTCTTAGTAACCATCTAGAAGTACCAATTGGTTTTAGTATTTTTACCATTTACAATTATAATTATACACAATTTCTATTAATATTATATCGTTTTGTGAAAAAAAAATTTCGTAAAATTCTTTCACAATTTTTGTTAATTAATGGAAACATAAATTTATTATCGATAGGATACTTTAAAGTATTTTTATTTGTATTATAACTCCCAAAAAACAAAAAATTTATATTTGTCTTAGATAAAAAAAAACTACAACCTAAACAGGGTTCTAGAGTAATATATATATTATAATTTTTAATATTATTATTAAATACAAACTCACATATATCTAATTCTACATGTTTAAAACGTCCATGATTATGACTTTTATATAATACAGTATTATCTTTTACTACTACAGCACCTACAGGTACAAAACCTTTATAGGCGGCTTTTAAGGCTTCATTTATTGCTAATAACATCATATATATATGATACATTGTAAACATTTTCTTTTTTAATTGGATCATATTGAATATTATATAAGGTAACAAAACAATAGTTTTTGTTGTTTATAACTAATGAATATTTTGATTTATTTCCTATATAAATATTAAAGATAAAGTATTTATAGTTTTTGTGGTTTTTTAGTTTTTTTTGTAAATTATTAAAATATATATTTAAAAAACATATTTCCAAGATAAATATAAGATATATTGTTATTGTTTTTATACTACTTAACATTCTTTATATTATATCAAAGAATATTATTTCATTTTCAAATTTTAATTTTACATTATTAATATTTAAATTTTTAAAGTCTTTAGAGATTTTTTCATAAATCTTATCATTACAGGAGAAAGATATATATTTTTCATATATATTAATAACTGTTATGGAAGAACTATAAAAATACAAAAATCCTAAAATAAAAAATTTAGTAGAAGAATATTTTTCAATAGATTCTTGAATATTAATAGTAACATTTTTATTTTTAATTATTTCTAGTATTTCATTTATATTAATATTATTTTCAAAAATATTTCTATATCCACAAAATATTTTTTTCATATTGTTTAAATAATTAAATAATTTGGGGGTTTTATTTGTTTCTAGTAGAAACATACACTTCATTATTTCTCCTGACATTTCGTGAAAAAAATGTTTATAAAAAATTTGTTTGTCTTTAAATTCCATATCTTTTTTAATTCTCTTTTTATGATTTAATTTTATATATATTAATTTTTTATTTATATATATAATAAATTTAAAATGTTTTACAAATATTTTATTTTTCGTTAATATTTTGTTATAATGAACGAAAAAGCCATTATAGCTCAGAGGTAGAGCGCATCATTGGTAATGATGAGGTGGCGGGTTCAAGTCTCGCTTTTGGCAGTTAATTTTTTATTTAAAATACTTATTTAGAAAAAGTAATATTATAAATGATCCAATAGTAGGTATAGTAGAAATAAAATATATATTTTTTAAATGCATACTTTTTAATAAATAACGAACACATAAAAAAGAAGAAAATATACTCATACCAAGTATTGTGTTCATAATACCAAAAAGAGTAGCTCTCATATTTTTTTTAGGAAAGATTGTAATAATCATACCAGAAATAATATTTTCTATTATACCATTGTATATTCCATATAGAACAATACCCAACAGAAGTGTAAAAATTGAATTACTATAACTGATTATTAAATTACCAAAAAATAAACTTAAATTACAAAAAATAATTATTTCTAGATTGTTTCTAACATTAAAACAAGCAATACAATAAGAGGAAAAAGCAATAATTGTATAATACAAAATGTATAAATAACCATTTAAATGACTATAACCTATATCCGTAGATATTTTCCATAAACAAACTTCATTTAACTTACCAAAGTTTAATAAAAATATCGTTAACATAAAAATACCATAATATTTTAAGGATTGTTTATCTAATAATAAATCTTTTATAGAAAACCAAGATTCTTTTTCTGTAATTTTATCATTTTTATTATCTTTTACATATATATATAAAATAAATACAGATAAAAATGCGGGTATTGCCGCAATTGTATATATTATCGAATATTTAGAAGTATATTTTAAACAAATTATTACTAATATACCACCAAATATAGACCCTAAAGAAGAACAAAATTTTCTAAAACTAAAAGCAGATAATCTATCTTCTTTATTTGTCCAGTCTGCGATTAATGAATCACGAGCAGGATCACGAGCGGCATTTAATATACGATCACTACTTTGTGCAATACAATATATAATAGATTTAATATAATTTGTAAAAAAATTAAAACTTACTAATACAAATAAAGGTTTAATAAATAATACACAACCATAACCTACTAATAAAAATAATCTTCTTTGTTTTGCTATATCACTCATAACACCAATTAATACTTTTATAATATAACCAGCACCTTCAGAAAAAGATCTTATTCCTATTAAAAATGAAGTATCACCAATACTAGAAAAAAAATCTAAAGCTGTTGAACCAATAATAGCAGTAGATAAATTCATTAATCCACTAACAAGTGCTAAAGAAAGAACAGCACCAGGAAATTTTTTAAATTTATAAAAAAAACCTAAGAATTTTCCATAAATTCCTTTAAATAGTTTAAAAATTAACAACATAAGTTATTAATATCATTATACATCATATATGAATAAAGTCTATAACAAAATTTAACATTTTTTATATTATTGCAAATTTATTAAATAATGAATTAATATTTTTATTTACAACTATTACAACTATTTTTACAACAGCTATTAGAAGATTTTAAATAATTTACTAAAAGACGAACTCCAAAACCATTACAATAATTTTTATTATATAAATCATTAGAGTTATTAATAACATATGCGATATCCATATGTGCAAATTCTACTTGATAATCTTCATTAGTTTTGTTTATCATATGTTTTAAATTTATAAAGTATTCTATAAATTTACCACCTACAATTGAACCTGCTTTACCTTTATGTATTAAAGAACAATTACCTAAATTATATCTAGGATTTTCTAAACAATAATCATAATTTTTAGAAAGTGGTAATGGCCATAACTTTTCACCTACTTTTTCTCCTGCTACTAAAAGTTTTTTTTTTAAATTACAGGAGTTTGTCATTAATCCTCCATATTCCATTCCTAATGCCACACCTACTGCACCTGTTAGTGTTGCAATTGTTATAATTGTTTTTACTTTTAAAATTTTATAGGCGTAAAATACCGCATCCGCTAATAGTAAACGTCCTTCCGCATCCGTATGTAATATTTCCACCCAATGACCACTCATACTTTTATAAACATCTCTAATATTATAAGAATGACTACCAATCATATTTTCTGCAATTGGAATTACACCATAAACTTCTTCATCTGTTCCATATAAAGCTCCTACTATAGCAGCTGCTCCACTCATATCATGAATCATATCAAACATACTATTCGAATCATATTTTAAATTTATACCGCCCGTATCAAATGTTACACCCTTACCTATGATAGCTTTTGAAGGATTTTTGCCTTTTTTTAAAACAACCATATTAGGAGGATATTTACTTCCTTTTCCCACCGCCAATATTAAATTACAATTTAATTCTTCTAATTGTCGTTTATGAATAACACTTATTTCCACATCTGTATCCTTTAAAAACTCTTCTATATACATAGGAAATGTTGTAGGGTTAAGAAAATTTGAAGGTAATTCCGTTAAATATCTTGTTAGCATATTACCATAAGAAATTTTAGATAATTCTTTAAATTTATCAGAAATAGATGCATGTTGATTATGGATGAATATAATATTTTTAATATATTCTACTTTTTTAAATTCATCATATACCCAACTTTTTAGAAAAATACCATTTAAAATATAAGGTATTTCATCTTCTTCAAAACTGTCCAAGTATAAATATATTTCTTCCATTTTAGGAAGTTGATTATATATTTCTCCCCCTAATAATTCAAAATCAAAAGTACTATTTAGTGTATCTTTAAAGATTTTAATAATATAACGATCACTTACCGTATCAAAATAGTTTTTTATAGGATCATTAGGATTTTTATTTATTTCTATATATACGGATATATTATTTTTAGAACTTGTATGTATTTTTTCACTTGTTTGAAATACAATATTTGTTTTACTCATATTTTTTTGCATTTAATATATTATACACAAAATTGAATTAAAAATTTACAAAAATAATAATAAATAAAAAAATTTAAAAAACTATTAATACATCATATTTTTCATAACATTTTTATGTTGTTTTGTTAAAAAATATCCAAGACATTGTCTTAAAAGTTCCTGTAAAGTAGTAATAGTAATAAGAATAGATGTACCACTAATATTTAAACCAAATTTATTACCAATAATATTAAAAAAAATACATATACAAGATAAATATAAACCCGCTATCCAGTCAATATTTGATAGAACTTTTTCAAAATAGTTAGAGGTGTGTTTTCCAGGACGGCAATTCATTAATAAACCACCATTTTCATTAAGATTTTTAGCATTTTCTTCAGGATTAAATGTCATTTCACTAAATATAAATGTAAAATACATAATAAGAAACATTTGTATAATATAAAATAAAACAGTTCCTTCTTGTAAATATTCTACTAATTTCTTGATACCACCTAATTCACTATCAAAACTATATAAAAAATACATAACAATATTAGGAAAGTAAGAAATAGTAGAAACAACCATAGATGGTAAAATACCAGCATTGTTTAAACGCATTGGTAAAATATGATGATTATTTGTACGATAATGAATAGGATATTTTATAGCAATAGGATATATAGTATTTTCTCCATAAATAATAAATAAAAGTACAAGAATTAATACAATAACACCACTAAAAAACATAATACTACTAATTTTATTAGAAGTATATAGATTTAAAAATTTATTAATATTCAAAGGAAGTTTACTTAAAATATTTGTTAATAAAATTATAGATGTACCGTTACCAACACCATGGTTTTGTATTTGTCCACTCAACCATATTGTAAACATTGTACCTGTAATTAAAGAAGTAGTACCCACTAATATAAATATAAATCTGTTTATAAAAACAGCAGATACTCCTTCAAATACTTGATATGATGTATATGTACAGTAAAATATAGATTGACAAAGACTTATTATTAAAGCTAAATATTGTGTGTATTCAGTAATTTTTTGACGTCCTAGTTCTCCTTCTTCTTTTAGCTTGATAAACAAATCTACACCTCCCATTTTTGAACTTAAAAGTTGTATAACAATAGAAGCACTAATATAGGGCATAACATTTAAGGATAAAATACTACATTTTTCTAAATTACCACCTAAATATAAATCAAATGATTTAAAAATATTATTAGCGATAGATTCACTTGATAAGGATATCTTCATAATTTCTACATCTATACCTGGTAATATTATAAAACTAATAATTTTATATATAGCTAAAACACCAAGTGTAAAAAACACTTTCTTGAGAAAATCCTTATAATGTTTAAAAAAACTATTTTTTTTTGTATTCATATGTGTTTTAATTATATGATTTTTATACAAAAAAATAAAGATAAATATTATAAAATGTTTTTTAGAAAAATTTTTTATATTTCTATAATATTCTTATGCTTCAAAGTTTATAGTAAAATTACTATAGAGATATGACACCTCAAGAACTTAAAGAAAAAATTGATATTGTGGAGATTATAAGTAAACATTTAAAATTAAAAAAAAAAGGATTGTTGTATTGGTCTAACTGTATATTTCATAAAGAAAAAACCGCCTCTTTTGTAGTTAATCAAGAAAAAAAATTTTATCATTGTTTTGGTTGTGGTGTAAGTGGTGATGTTTTTCTATTTCTAATGCATATAGAAAATAAAAGTTTTCAAGAAGTTATAGAAGATTTACATAAATATCTAGGTATTATTTATAAACCTATTATATATAATAATATACAAGTAAGATTAGAAGAATTACTAGAAAAAGCAAATAATTTCTATGAAAAACAATTATATAACTATAGACCTGCTATTGATTATTTAAAAAACAGAAAAATAGAAGAAGAAAGTATAAAGTATTTTAGATTAGGATATAGTCATGAAAATACAGTAGTGGAAGAACTTTTGGGGAAAGGGTACTCTCTCCAAGAAATGAAAGATGCGGGTATTATATCCTACATTAATAAGGATAGATTTCGTAATAGAATTATATTTCCCATATTTAATTTACAAAATAAAATTATAGGTTTTGGTGGTAGATCTATAGATAATACAGATCCAAAATACTTAAATTCTAATGATAATAATTTATTTCATAAAAATATTAGTTTATATCATAGTCAAATTCTTAAAATACCTCATCAAGAAGTATATTTAGTAGAAGGTTATATGGATGTAATTCGTATGTATCAGAAGGGTTTTATAAATACAGTAGCTACAATGGGTACAAGTATTAGTGGACATCAGTTATTACTAATTTTAAAAAAAACAAACACTATCAATATATTTTTAGATGGTGATAAAGCAGGTGAAAAGGCATTAGAAAAAATTATATTATTATTATTATCATTAATAAAAATAAACTACCAAATATATATAATAATAATAAAAAATCAAGATCCTGATGAGTATTTACAAAATACTATAGGTGCTATAGAAAAAATTAAAATTAAAATAGAAGACTATATTTTTAATAAAATTATTGAAAATATTTCTTATGAAGAAGATCTACCAAAATTATTTTATAGATTTAATTATTATACAAAACACATAAGAGATAGAATTCTACAGAATACTTATACAACTTTATGGAAAAAAAAAATTAATAATTTTATTAAAAATAATATAAATAAAAAATCTCAAAAACTTTCTTTTCCTAAAACAGAAGAACTAATAATTTCTATATTAATTCTATACCCAGACTTATTAGAAGAATTTTGGGATTCTATAAGTATTTTTGAATTTTCTAATTCTTTTTTAGAAGAAATAAAAAATAAACTTGTAAATAATACATTTCAACCTACAAACCATACAGATAAAATTATTAATAATTATAAAATCCTATTAAATAATCATAAATTTGCAAAAAAATACCTAATAGATTTAATATACGGCAAAAAAAATAATTAAAAATCTATGATAAAATGAATATATATGTCTCATATATATATGTTAGAAAACTTCTCTATTAATATAGATAATGCCGGTAATAAAGGAAATAATCTTAAAGAAATGATGAAACTTGGTATTAAAATACCTAAGGGGTTTATTATAACTAGTAATGTTGTAAATTATTTTTTAAAAAACAATTCATTTCCTAATAACTTTCAAGAAAATCTTTATAAATATCTATATGAATTAGAAAAAATAACAGATAAAAAATTTAATAGTACTAAAAATCCTCTTTTTATATCTGTTAGATCAAGTTGTAATATATCTATGCCAGGTATGTTAGAAAGTGTTTTGAATATAGGAATAAATAATAATATAAAAAATAATTCAAAAAAATATTCAAAAGAATTTTTAGAAAATATATTTAAAAATAATCCCTTTAAAGACATAGAAAATATTTATGATCAAATCATTCTTGCTATTAAAGAAATTATTTGCTCCTTAAAAAAAGATCGTGTTAACGATTATATTAATCTTAACAATATAAAAGATTTATCAATGGGAATAATTATTCAACAAATGGTATTTGGAAATTTAAATGAAAATAGTTCTACGGGTATTGTATTTTCTAGTTATCCAGATAAAGATATTATTTTTGGGGAGTTTCTAAAACAAACTCAAGGAAACGAAATTGTTAATGGTTCAAGAACAGGTGAAAATATTAAAAATCTTTCTAAAAATATTTTAAAAGAATTAAACAAAACATCAAATTTATTAGAAAAACATTTTAAATTTATTCAAGATATAGAATTTACGGTAGAAGATAATGATTTATATATACTACAAACTCGTAATTGTAAATTAAATAATCATGAAATTGTCACTATGGGTGAGAGATTTTTAAAACATAACATTATTAATAAAAAAGAATTTTTTCAAATTATACCTGATAATATTTTAGATAATATTGATACACAACAGGTTGTTTATAAAGAGGAAACAAAAAAATTATCTTTTGGAATCTCTGTAATAAAAGGTGCTATTACAGGAGTGGTGGTTTTAGATGTTAACAAATTAGATTTTTACATAAAAAATAATCAAAATACAATTTTATTCCTAGAAGAAACACATCCTAATCACATATCAGCTCTTATGAAAACAAATGGTATTATTACAAAATATGGAGGTGCTACTTGTCATTTAGGAATTATTGCAAGAGGATTAGGAAAAGTTTCTCTACTAAGTTTAGAGAATTTAAAAATTTTTAAAAATCATATTCAAGTTAATGATAAAATTTTAAAAGAAGGAGATTTAATTACAATTGATGGTCATAATGGATATTTACTAGAAGGTCCACAAAATATAGAAATTATAAAAAATAATTATGAATTCTTAAAAGAATCATCTTCTAGAATTTCTGTTCGTATAAATGCTGATCATGTAGATGATATTATTAATGCTAAAAATTTTATTTTTAATGGTGTAGGTTTGTGTCGTACGGAACATATGTTATTTCGTAGTAAAGAAATGTTAAGTTATTTTCGTGATTTAATTTGTTATAAAGACATGTCAAAAATAAAAATAATAAAACAACTATACATAGAAACAATTGTAGATATGTTGAAGATTAATGAAAACAAACCCTTTAAACTACGTTTATTAGATCCACCATTACATGAATTTATAGATACAAAAGAATTAAAAGAAATTAATCCTATGTTGGGGAATCGTGGTGTACGTTTAGGAATTACCTATGATTATATCTATAAATTGCAAATAGAGGCTATTTTTGATGCAATTATTACCACAAACAAAAATAATATAGAGATAGAAATCCCTTTTGTGAATCATTCTAAAGAAATTATACATATTAAAAAACTTATAGAAAATATCTATAAAAATAAATATCAATGTAAAAACTTTACTTATAAATTAGGTGTTATGATAGAGATACCAAGAATAACAAGTATTATAGAAGAATTTATTGAATATGTGGATTTTATATCTTTTGGTACAAATGATTTAACACAAATGTTATTAGGAATATCTAGAGATGATTATAATAGTTTTTTAAATAAATATTTAGAATATGGTATTTTTTCTGAAGATCCTTTTAAGGTAATTGATGATGTTGTCTTTAATTTAATTAAATCTACAATTATTAAAATTAGAAATATTAAACCTAATATTACTATAGGTATTTGCGGTGAACATGCGGGATATGAAAAATCAATAAAGAAATTTGCAAATTTAGATATAAATTATCTATCCGTTTCACCATTGCAGGTTATTTCTACAAATTTTTTATTAAATAAATATTCATAATCATAAATATTCATATTCAATGAATAAATATAAATTTATATATTTCTAAAAAGAAAAAAAACATAATAAAAATACTAATAATACCATAAAGAAGTTTTTGTGAAGTTTTATTTACAAAATTTTTAGCATAAGCAGCCGTACACATCCCATATATTAAAAAAGCTAATAAAGAAGAAAAATCTACAAGTTTTACTAACATAGTATATAAACTATTTGATTTTATGAATAAAAATGGAATTATTAATAGACCAGAAACAATAATACTTACATAAGGAATATTATTTTTATTAACAATAAGAAAATTTTTTGGTAATATTTTAATTTTTGCTAATTCATATCCTAAATATCCGGTACTTAAAATCCAAGAATTTATACACCCAAGAAGTACTGATATAATACAAAATGATAAAATATTTGAATTAGAAGATAAATATTTTTGAAAAATAACTTGGTAAGGTCTAGTATTGTTTAAAATTTCTTTACCTCCTAGTTTAAATACACAAAAAACACTAATAAGATACATTAAAATTACTAAAAGCATACCTAAATAAACACCTATTTTTCGTTCTTTTATATTAGTTTTAAATAAATTACTAATAAGACTACCATTTTCTAGTCCTACAAAAAGCCACATAGATTTTAAAAATATAGAGAAATTTATAGGAGATGTTTGTTTAATTAAATAAGTATTTGTTGTTTTGTAATAACAAAAAATAAGCACAAATAATGGTAATATTTTAAGTATTGTAAAAATTGATTCAATTAACATTAAATTATTAGTGTTTTTTAAATTTATAAGTATAAAAAATAATACTACTAATACCTCAAATAATATATAACTTTCTTGAAATAAATATCCACTTAATTCTTTTACAACAATAATTGTACTAAACCAGGAAATAAACCAATATACTTTTCCTATATAACTACTTATTTTTTCTCCAAATGATTTTTTTATAATTTCACAACAAGTGAGACCTGTTTCCGCAAAAACTAAACTAATTAAAGTACTTATTATTCCTGTGAAAATAATAATTAACAAACTCATTTCACCAAATTCGTATAAAAAAGTTGGTAGCAAAAATATACCAGAACCAATTTGTGAAGTAAATGTAAAAATTAAAACACTCCAAATATTTTTATAGGACATTATCATTAATGTATATTAACACATAAAATAGATTATTTATATATTAAGTATTTTTATTCTTTGTTCATATATATATTTAAATTTTATTTCTGATTTAATAAAAATAGATGCTAATGGACTTGAACCATTGACCCTCTCGGTGTAAACGAGATGCTCTACCACTGAGCTAAGCACCTAATCATATACATTATAGAAAATTTTTTTTTAAAAATAAATAGTTTTTATAAAAATATATGATATACATAAAAAAATGACAATAATAAGAAAAAAATTATTTATATTTAGATGTGGTAATATAGGAACTGTTACCTATAAAATGTTATTAAAAAATTTTGGTATAGATGGAGCTATTGAATATATATCTCAAGTTTTAAAAGAGAATTATAAGTATAAAATATCTTCTTGGGAAGATATTGATAAAGAGATAACAAATCTTAAAAATTTTGGAGGAAGATTCATTACGGAAGAAGATAATGAATTTCCAAAAAATAATGATGATTTACCTCCTATTTTATCTATAATTGGTAATATAGAACTTTTAAAAAAAAAATCTGTTACGGTAATAGGTACACGTAATCCATCTTTAAATGGTTTACAATATACAAAATATTTATGCAGAAAGTGGAGGGAAAAAGATTTAGTTATTATTTCGGGTATGGCTTTAGGTATAGATACAATTGCCCATGAAGAAAATACTAGTAATACTATTGCTGTATTACCAGGTGGTATAGATATTATTTATCCTAAACAGAATTATTTCTTATATAATGATATAAAAAATAATGGATTACTTATATCTTCTTGTCCTTTTGGAGAAAATGTCACAAATCGTAATTTTCCAAGACGAAATCGTATTTTAGCAGCATTAGGAAATGCAATTGTTGTAACAGAAGCCATGAAAAATTCTGGTGCATTAATTACTACAAATTATGGTAAAAAATATAATAAAAAAATTTTTTCGGTCCCTGGTCATCCATTAGATATGAGGTATGAAGGAAATAATATTTTATTAAAAAATGGTGGATATTTAATGGATGATCCGCAAATATTAGTTGATAAAATATTTTCATTATCTATGCAAGAAGAAGAAGAAATACCTTTGATATCTTCTATAAATAATATTTTTAATAAAAATATATCCTTAAAAGATAAAGAAATTTTAAAAAAAAAGATATTTAATTTTTTATCTATATTACCTGTTTCCATAAATAGTATTATAGAATATACAAAATATCCTATTGGTGATGTAAATTATGTATTGACGGAAATGGAAATACTTGGAGAAATAGAAAGGTATTTTGATAATTCTGTTAGTTTGATAATAAAATTATAAACGCAACATAATTCTTCCTATAAGATTATCATAAATTGTAATTTGTACTTTTACACGATCTCCTAATATAATACGTATATGTCTTGTGAACATTTTTCCTGATAGTTTACAAGTTATTATTTTTTTAGAAAAAAATTGAACTACATCTTCATCTAATTCAACTTTAAAACGCATGTTACCCAATAATTCTATTATTGTTCCCTGTTTTTCTACTGTTTGTCCTAAAAACAGATTATCACTGTTATTTTTAACCACTATTAAAAATTTTATCATAAAAAGTTTACTTTTATATATTAGAATAAATAATGTTATAGATGTTTAAAAATAAGATATTTAATAATTCTGATGTGGATGAATATGTTTTAGTTGAAGAATGGCAGAAAACAAAAGACCCTGGTCTTTTAGAAAAAATTATAAATAGACATATATATTTAATTAAAGATATTGCAAATAAATACTCTAGAGAAAATATAAATCATCATGATTTATTAGGGGAAGGAATAATTGGTTTTATACATGCATTAGAAAATTTTGATATAAAAAAAAAAGTAAAAATTTCTACATATGTATATTATTGGATTGTATGGAAGATGAAGGAGTTTACCTGGAAAATTAAAAATATTATTACAGTTAGTAATTCTTCTATTCATCGTTTAATAAAACATATGATGATGAAAATAAAAAATGGAGACACTTCAAAAGAACAGGCACTTGAAGATATTTCCTTAAAAACATCTTTATCACAAAAAATTATTCGTAAAAAAATGAAAGAACTTTCTATACACATTACTAGTATGTCTCAAAGAATTTCTAGTGAAGATGATCAATTAATGACTTGGGAAAATATTGCTGAAAATAATGAATATGAAAATCTTCTAAAAAACAAAGAAATTGATTCTACTATGAAAGAAATTCATGATATTGTTAATAAACTTAGTGATCGTCACAAATATATTATTGAACATAAATGGTTATTACAGGATAAAAACTTTGAAAGTTTAGGAAAAGATTTAAATTTATCAAAGGAAAGAGTACGTCAATTAGAAAAAGAAGCAATTAAATTTATAAAAAAAAAAGTAAAAGAAAAAAATATTAGTTTTTCTTTTATGAGTATTTTTACAATGTATTTTCTATATAATAAAATTTAGTTAATATTATTTAAATAAAAAAGATTTTTAATTTTTCCCATAAAATCATTAATATAATGTTTAAGTTTTAAATTTTTTTGAATTTTTTCATTGTTTAGTATTTCTTCTGTTTTTTTTATTTCATTGATAAATTCATTAATATCTGCAAAATATTTTTGAGATACTTGATTATTTACAAAGTATTTACATCTATTTATAATATTTTTTATTTTTTTATAATTTATTTCTATATAAGGAATAATTTTTGTAATAAATTCAAAATCAATATTTGTATAATTTAAAATATTTCCATAAGAATATTTTTTATTAAGCATTATATATAATCTTTCTTTAAGAAATATTTTTACACCATCATTAATATTCAAATTCCATAAATCATTATAAATGATAATCTCTAACAATGTATTTGATATATGTCTCACTCCAAAAGGATCATTTTTGGCGGTAGGTAGTTTATTATTTTTGTATAAGTTTTCAAGAAAAAATATATTTATTGTTAAATATAAATAGCTTCCATATATATTTTTTAATTCACCACTTAAAGCTAAAAAACCTTCTTTTACTAAAATATTTTTATCATAAATATGTGAACTTAATATACCTATTAAATTAGGATATTCTTCTATAATACTTGTAAAAAAATCACTTTTATAATTATTGATTAATTCTTTTAAATATTTTTCTGAAATATTTTCTAAATACTTATTAAGTAAATATTTACAAAATTCCCATAATTCTTTTTGTTTGTGATGAAATTTTACTAATTTTATATCTCTTTCGTAGGAAATACATAAATCTTCTAAACGACCATCAATAGTAATTTGAAACTTTTTAGAATTTAACTTAAATAATTTATCAGCAATAAAATAAAAATTAATAATCTTATTATTTTCTATGACAGTAATAATTTTTTGTTCTTTTTTTAGAATATATTCTACTAATTTATAAGGTAAATGATGATATTTTTTTTTATAATCTATGGAAATAATTTGAGGATTATTAATAGAAAATAATAAATTTTTTAATTCTTCTATAGATATATATTTTTTTAATACACTAGTAATTTCTAATTTTTTTTCTATAGTTGTAACATTAGAAATAATATTGTTTATAAAATCTTGAGAAACTATTTCTGAACTAATACCTCCATAAGAGAATATTTGTTTGTTTGTATATATTTTTTTGATAGGTCTAGGAGATAAATCTCCAAAAATTTTTATAGGATTAATCCATTTAATACTTTGTATTATCTTTAAAAAATCTATTTCTGTTTCTAAAATATCTCCATAAATATATCTCTTATCATTATAAAAAGAGTAATTATCTTTGTATTGTCTTTTTATTTTTTCTTTAAACAATTCACATTCTTTTATTTTTTCTATTTTTGGACCTTTAATTGTTTTTTGATTTTTTTCTTTATAAACATAAAAACCATCTTTCCAAAAATAAGTTTTAAAATCTTTAAAATATGATATAGCTTGTTTTGTTTCTCTTATAGGTAAATCTTCTATTATCATTAAAAGAAACATATACCTAAAATACTACCAAAATTTTTCTTTAAATAATAGTAAAACTTAGACTATTATCAAGATTTTTAATTTGAATAAATTCCGTATTTTTACAAATACTAATAGCAGTTTCATTCAATGAAAAATGTTCTTTTTGTAGAATTACTTCCTTAAATTCTCCTCTACAAAGTTTTATAAGCATTAAGTTATGACCAAATAAAACATTATTAGATGAAATTAAAACATTATTAGTATTTGGACGTGTAATTTTATCACCATTAAAATAAGAAATCTTTTGATAATTATAAAAAATATCCATTTCTAATGGCAAATATATAATATAAATTTTTTGAGAATTAAGATTTATTTCTAAAGAAATAGAAAATAAATTAATAGATATTTCCATCAAGTTTAAAGAATTGACGTATATATCTATATCTAAAGAAAATTCTTTAACGGATTCTAAAAATTTTTTTTTAAATAAATTAAAACTTTTTTGGGTAAAATTTCTTCTATTAATAAAAGATATTTTTTTTACATCAAAAAAATCTTTTTGTAAAATAAATGCAAAATTATTTAATTTTTGATATATTTTCTCTATTAATATCATAAATTAGTTTCTTTTTATTGATTTGAAAAATACTCTTAATAATTTATCTATAAAAGTACCTAATAAATATTTTTTATTATCATATGTAATTTCTCTTGTTTTAGATAATTCTTCAATTTTCTTTTTAAGAAGCTCAAAAGATTTCATTTCTATAAAATCTTCTTTATTTAAAGGTTTTTTTTTTACAACATCAGAAATTATATAATATATATAGATTTTTTTTTCTACATCTATTTTTCTTCCCCATAACCAATATCTATAATTTTGAATCATTTCTTCCATTTTTATATACTCATTACTTACTAATGGACAAATTATATTGATAGGCATAGAAGATATTTCTTCAGAATTTAAAAAAAAAGAAGAAAACTTATTATTTTCTTTCGACCAGTTTATTACCTTTTCCATATTTAATATAATTTTATATACATCATAATTTATATTTTCAAACTCACCTTTTACACTATCTAAGTATCCAGATATTTCTGTGTTTTCCATTGGTATCGTAACTTCCATAATTTTTAGTTGCCAAAAAAAGAATTCTTGTACATATTCTTTATAAGCATCATCTAAGTTTTTTTCATTGTTATATTTTTCATAAATTAAATAATGTTTTAATAGATCAATAAGAGTTATAACATTTTCTATATCATTATTATTTACCTTTAAATTTAAATATAATTCATAAATATCTTTATAAATTTTTGATGGATTGTTTTTTAAAAAATCTTCCATAATTTCGCTTATAAAAACAAAAAATACCGCTAATTCTTTTAAAGAAATACTATAATTTTTATGCAAAAATATATAAGGTTCTTCCATTTTTTCTCTATTGTATCTATTCTTTAAAGAATCTAAGACATTTTGAATTTTGTTTTCATCAAGTAGTATTTCAGTTTGATTCTCTACACCTTTAATACCAATAAAAGAAATTAATAATAAATTTAATTTATAATACATGCTATTTACAATAATATCATAAAATATTTGTATAGTAAAATTTTTCTTAAAATTAATTAAATATCTTTTTTTATATCTTATCTTTTTCAAATATCTGTTTTTATATCTTTTTCTATATTTTTAAAAAATTCTATTAATAAATCTTTAACAAGAAAAGTATTTTTTTTTGTTAAACAAGAAATAAATATAGCATCTTTAAACTCTAAAATATTATTTTTTATTTTTTCTAACTCTTTATTCGTTAATTTATCAATTTTATTTAAAATAATTATATGTTTTTTGTAAAAAACTTCTGATTTATAAAACTTCAATTCTTGACGTACCTTATAATAACTTTCTAAAGGATCATCTGATATATCTATTATATGTAAAAAAATTTTACAACTTTCACTGTGCCGTAAAAATTTTAAACCATTACCTTTACCTTGATGAGCATTTTCTATTATTCCTGGAAGATCAATTATAGAAATAGAACTATTATATAACATACCAAGTACAGGATTTAAAGTTGTAAAACTATAATCTCCTACTACAGAATTTGCATTTGATAATATATTAATCAAAGATGATTTTCCACTATTTGGTAATCCTATTAATCCTACATCAAATTTTAATGTTAAAAATAAAAATAATGTTTTTTCTTGGGTGATTTCTGGAGGAATATTATGTTTTGGTGTTGGGTTTCTATGAGTTTTTAAATCATAATTACCAATACCACCTTTTCCTCCTTTTAATAAAAGATAAGTATTACTATCATTAATTTCTAGTAATATATTCATATTTTCATCATAAACACTTGTACCAATAGGAACATTAAAAATTTTATCTTCACCACTTTTTCCATACAAGTTTTTTCTACCACCTTTTTCACCGTTATTTCCTTTTAAGTGAGGATGATAATAAAAATATTCTAAACTATTTATATGAGGATTACCTTTTAAAAAAATACTTCCACCTCTACCACCATTTCCACCATCTGGTCCACCATAAGGTACATGTTTTTCTCTTCTAAAGGAGATGCTGCCATCTCCACCATTACCCGCTTTTGCGAATATTTTTATTCTATCTACAAACATATATTAATAACAAATATATATTATAAATTTCAAATATAGATAAATATGAAAAAGAATTTTTTAATTTGTTTTTTATTTTTAAAAGAAGATAGTAAAATATCAAAAGATTTAATGTTATAAATTTTTGTTTATTCATTTTTTATGCTACAATTTTTATTATATGATATACGCAGCATTATTGTTTTTATTTCCAAATGTGTACAATCGTGATTTAAATCTTGAAAATATGTACAATCATGATTTAAATCTTGAAAAAAATAATCTTGAAGATAATGCAAAAAATCGAAAAATAGACAAGAGTAATATAGAAAATCAAGAAATAAATATAGAAGAAATGAAAAATAATATAAAAAATCAGGAAAAAGAAATAAAAGAAATAAAAGAAATAAAAAATAATTTTTCAAATTTATATGTTATGGTTGAAAGTATGGTTAAAAGTGCAATAAATCAAGATAAAGTAACAAATTTAACAAAATCTATACCAACATTAAAAGAAAAATTTAATAATAATAAGTTAGGAGAGTACGTAGGAGAGTTATTAATTGTTTTTTTTGTTTTATATCTTATATATTATATATTTAGAAATATAATTAAAATAATAATAATTTTTTTAGTATATGTATTCTTAAAAGAAAATTTCTCAAATAAAAATCTTCCAAATATAGGTAATTAATATGAAAAAGAATTTTTTAGTTTATTTTCTATTTTTAAAAGAAGATAGTGAAATAGCAAAAGATTTATTTGAAAAAAATGACCCAAGTAAATTCCTACAATGTATAAAAGAAAAAATAAACCTTTTATAATATTGGGTATTGAAACAAGTTGTGATGATACATGTATAGGTATTTTATCAATTGACAAAAATAAAAAAAAGATTCTTGCTAATTTAAAAGAAAATCAGAATACTTTACATGAAAAATATGGTGGTATTGTACCAGAAATTGCCTCCAGAAGTCATTTACAAAATATTGATATTATTTTTGAAGAAGCTTTAAAAACTTCTAATATTTCATCTAATGATATAGATCTTATAGGTGTCACAAAAGAACCAGGTTTAATAGGTAGTTTATTGGTGGGTATAAATTTCGCAAAAGGACTAAGTATAGCTTTAAATAAACCATTAATATATGTAAACCATATTGAAGCTCATATATTATCAAGTTTTATAGAAAATGTACCTATAGTATTACCTTCTTATTGTTTATTACTATCAGGAGGACATACATCCCTTATACATTATAATAATTTAAATGACTATAAAATTTTGGAAAGTACCTGTGATGATGCGGCAGGGGAGTTGTTTGACAAAGTAGGAAGAGAAATGGGTCTACCATTCCCTGCAGGAAAACATATAGAAAAAATTGCAAAAAAAAATAAAAAAGCCTTACCTATCAATACACCTCGTATTTTATCTTTTTCAGGATTAAAGACTCATTTTATAGGTATGGTAAAAAAAAAACATTATAATTTAGAAGATATTGCTCATAATCTACAACAATCTATAGTGAGTTTATTACAAAAAACATTAAAAAAACATTGTAAATACAATTATCCTATTATCTTAGGGGGTGGTGTTACTTCTAATAAATATATTCGTAAGGAGTTAAAAAAATATTGGAAAAATATATTATTCCCTCTGTTAGAGATGTCTACTGATAATGGTATTATGATTGCTTATGTATCTTATTGTTATTATATAAATAAGATAATTTAATGATAAAAATAAAACGTTTTTATACTATTGTATTTTTATTTTATTTTGTTATAATAGAAAATGTATGGAAATTAAAAAAAAAAAATTTATTTTTTTAGAAAATATAAAAATTCTATGTTTGTTTAGTGGTTTATTTGTTCAGGTTCAAACAGAAGCAACAAACCAAAAAGTAACATATCAACAATCAAAAGAAATGTGCAATACAAACTTTTATCTTTATAAAAATGATGAGGGTACTTTGTTTTGTGAAAATAATAATGGTGTTTTAAAAGATTATTTAAAAGATGATTTTGAAAAAAATATTCAAGAACTCATTGAAAGTTCTTTATTTAATGAATTAAAAGATGACAAAAAAATGGCAGATTTTAAAGAAGGTTATAAAAAGGTTTTCAATTTAACTATAGATAATAGTTTAAATACATTAAAAGAATTTTTAAAAGCAAATTTTTTCAACCAAAACCAAGAAAAAGTTACATTGAAAGCTGAAATTAAAGATGATGATTTATATGTAACAATATCTTCTACGTGTAAAAATGGAGAAAAAAATAAAGAACAAAATTTTAGTACAATTATAATTCAAAATATTAATTCTCGTGATAATTTTGGTGGTCTTTTTTGTCATTTGGTGGAAAAAGAAGAATCTAATTTTGTAGAAATTAATTATGAAAAAGGAAGCGACGATAAAGTGACAAGTGCATTCAAAGTTCATAAAACAATAGGTGTTATAGATCATGTGTTTAGTTTTTTTTCTTCTTCTTTTTTTTATCAATTTTCTGCTAATGAACCTGTTACGTCATTAAAACAAGATTTAAATGATAGTATGATTTTTAAAGATTACTTTAACCATTATTTAAATTTAAAAGGTGATTGGACTTTGATGTTTACATTTATTTTTTCTGTTATTTTATTAGGTGGAATATTTTTTGGTGGTGTACAAATATCTAAATATTTTGATAAAAAAACAAAAGATAAAATTATTGCATCTATGTCAGAAGCTATTAATACTGATAGTAAATTGAATAGTGAAGTAATGAATATGCGTAATTTTAAGGAATTAGTACTAAAATATTTTCCCGAAATTTTTCAAATTATTGAAATGGATGAGAATGGTATTTTTTCTGTTATTTTTAATATGAAAAAGACATTAAATGTATCTTCTTCTATACATAGTATCAATAGTGATATCAAGTCATCAATGACAAATATCAATTCATTTATGAAAATAATGATCGCGCAAGCTGTAAAAGAATATAATGTTTTACAACAATTATTTGGTAGTAATAAAAATATAGAAAAAAAAATACAAGAAATGAGAGGTGTAGATTCACAAAGTAAGTTCGGAATTAGAAAATTTGTATATTCTGTAAATAACGACGGTAGTGTTGTTATTAAAAAACAATTTACAATTCTTACAAAAATATTTGGTTTTTTGTTATTCCTTGCTGCTTTTGTAGGTGGATTTTTTGCTATTTCACAAATGCCTTTGGATACAATTGAAGGTGATGAAGAGTAAATTTTAAACTCTTTTTATTTTAGTTTTATTTTAATTATTTGAAATAAACAAATAAATAAATAATTTTGTTTGTTTTTTATTTTATATAATATCAATTATATTATATAATCCTTATAGGGTGATAAATGAAACGTAAGTTAATTTTTTTAAATGGTACATCTTCAAGTTATAAAAGTACTATTAGTTTATATTTGAGAAATTATTTTCATAAAAAATTTTTATATAATAATATTAATGATATATATACAATTTATGATTCCGATTATTTTTTTTTTAAAATTATGCCTATAAAATGGCAATTTGATCAAGATAACTCTGGTTTTATATGTAAACGTGATATAGATAATAAAATTATTAGTGTTACTGCAAATAATGATAATATTGCTTTAAATAGTTGGAGAAATTATATGCAAACTATTTTTAATATATTAGTGAATACAATGCATAACATAATAATTGTAGATGTTATTTGTAATATTGATAGCATAATAAATATTATTAATATTATAAAAGATATTAAATTAAAAGAAATAGAATACGAAATTATTCTCATAGGTCTTAAGTCTTCTATTGAAAATCTTAATAATCGTGAAAAACTTCGTGAAGATCGTAGTATAGGTATTGCTGAACATCAAAAAAAATTTGTAGATGATATTAATAATAAACTTGCTAATTTTATTATTGATATTGATCATAAGGACTCAAAGGAAATTGGAAATTTTATAATTCAAGAATTAGAAAAAAATGAAAACTTTATAGTTATGGAAGAATTTTTAAATAAAATTATAAAATTAAAAGATGAAAATAATAGTAATATTAATATTGATTTTGGTGTTAGTGATTTATAAAAATTTTTTTAAAATATCTTGAGGATTTGTATTACTTTTTAACATATCTGACAACATAAATATCTTCTTCTTTAATTCTTCGTAATTTGTAGATAGTTGTTGTACAGTATTTATACTATATCCAGAACCTTTACTAATTCTTTTCATACGAGATAAATTATTGATTAAATTAGGGTTTTTACGCTCTTTTTTTGTCATAGAATTTATAATATTAGTAAAAATTTTAATATTTTTTTCCCCTTCTTGTATATTAATAGGTTTCATACGATTTCCTACAAAACTCATAATACGTTCTAAACCAAAATTTTGCATATGTGTTAGATAAAATATCATATCTTCAAAATTAAATAATTTATTTGTTATACGATACATAAATTTTTCTTCTGTTGATTTTGAAAAGTAATTATCTAATAATCCTTGTAATCCAACAAAATCCATATCACCCACAATTCTATTAGAGATACTATCACTATTAAAATACTCTAAGTCATGTATTTTTTCACCATTTGAAATAAAATAAATAGGTTTTTTTGTAATATAACTAAAAGACAAACACACTCCACCTTTTGTGTCACCATCCATATTTGTAATAATACCTCCTGTAATAGGTTTAGAAACATGAAGAAAATTTTCAATCATTTTAAAAACACTACTACCTAATAAAGAATTAAGTACTAATAAATTTTCATTTGGTGATATTATATTTAAAATATTATTTAAATGCTGAATGCTTTCTTTATTATTAGGGTTAATACCTGGTGTATCAATAATTATAGAATCATAATTTTCTTTTTGAGATAGAATTTCTTTCGCTATTTCATTACTATTATTAGCATTTGTTTTTATTATGTTAATATTATTTTTTTCCGCTAAATGATATAATTGTTCCGTAGCCGCATATCTGTTTGTATCAGTAGTTGCTACTGCAACTTTCCAGCCTTTTTTTCTTAAGAAATAAGCAAGTTTATTAATATTAGTTGTTTTTCCATGTCCTTGAAAACCTATTAAGGTAACAATACCTTTTTTTATATTTGACATATACATGTTGTTTTTTATTACATTTGTAAATGCATTTTTTATAGGGACATCATCATTGATTAACTTTTGAATCTCATCACTAATTTTTTTTGAAAAATTATAATCTAAATCTGATTCCACTAAAATACGGAAAACTTGATTACCTATAGATTCTTTGTGTACTTTACTATTATTTAAAATTTGATTTTGTATTTTGTCTTTTAGGAACTTAAACATATAATATAATTATATAATAAATTTCTTATATTAATAATATTGTAGATACAAAAATAAAATTATCAGGATCTATGGCAACGGAAGTTAACCTACCATTTTTAGCTATTAATCCTAAAGATAATCAACCTGTACATTTCAAAATGACATTTACAAGAGCAAAATTTAATGATTTAATTAAATCACTTGTAAATAGAAGTATTAGAATTACAGAAGAAGCTATTAAAGATGCGAAATTAACAATACAAGATATTAAAGATATACTATTAGTAGGTGGTTCTACACGTGTACCATTAGTTAAAGAAGAATTAAAAAAATTAATAGGTAAGGATTTTAAATGAAAGTGTAAACCCTGATGAAGCAGTGGCAGCAGGTGCTGCAATACAAGCAGCTATTTTAGCGGGTGATGTATCCACAAAAGATATGTTGTTATTAGACGTAACACTTCTTTCTTTAGGTTTAGAAACCTTAGGTGGTGTATTTAAATATTATTAATATTTTTGTTTAAATAAATTGATTCTATAAATTATTATAATAATAAAAAAAAATTTGTTATTTAAATAGTAATGTTATTACAACATTACATAATGTTTTTGTAGAAAAATTTAAAGAAAGTTTTTTTTGATGTAGAAATTAATTATGAAAAAACAAATGAAAATAGTGTTTTTTATAATTACTACAATTTAAAATTATAAAAATTTTAGATTATTTCTTCAAAGAATAATTTATTAGAAATATTATTTATTTTTATATTAATTTCTGTATGATTTTTTAAATTTTTAATAATACAACTATTGTTTTCTTCTTCTGTATCTCCTACAAGTATCATAAAATCATAATTATTAGAATGTTTTTTCATGCGTTTTGAAAGATTTATATAACTATATAATACTTCACCATTAATATTTTTTTTATGAAGAATATTTTGTAATGTATATGCATATACAAGATTTTGTTCTTCAATTGGAAGTATTAAAATATTTTTAGGTTTTTCTAAAGAAAAATTTATATTTTCTAACATTATTCCTATTCTTTCTAGGCCAATACCACAACCTAAAGCAGGTATATTATCCTCCTTAATTTTCAGAAATAAGTTATCATAACGTCCACCACCTGCAAAACTACATTGAGCACCTAATAATGAACTTGTATACTCAAATACAAAATCATTATAGTAATCTAAACCACGTACAAGTTGAAAATTTTCTTTAAATTTAATATTTAAAGATCTTAATAGTTTTTTAATATTTTCATATTTTGTTTTTGATTGTTCTGATAAATAATTGTATATATTTGGAATATTTTTTAAAATCTCATCATCATTTTTAGAATCTAAAATTCTTAAATAAGCATTACGTTTATATCTTTGTTGTGATTCATAACTTAAATTATCAAAACTATTCATAAAATATTCCTTGAGAACTTCATTATATCTTAAACGATCATTATTATTACCAATACAATTAATTTCTAATTGATAATTATTATTATTAATTTTTAATTCTTGAAGAAAATTTTCTATTATTACTATTAAATTTACTTCTTGTGTATAATGACTGTTTCCTATCATTTCTAATGCCATTTGACGAAATTGACGATACCTACCTTTTTGAGGATTATTATAACGAAAACAATCTATAATCATACCATAGTTACCATAATTATTATCCACATATTTTACAAAAGCATTAGTACCTTCTGGTAATAAACAATAATTAGAGTTTTCTAAAAAAAATAATTCTTTATTTACAATATCACTATTTTCTCCACAATTTGTAAAAAGCTCTGAATATTCAATAGTTGGTAGTTGAATTAATTTAATACCAAATAATTTTGTAATATTAATAAATTTTTCTTCAATAAACTTTAAAAGAGTATATTTTCTTTCATCCTGATATCTAAATCCTTTAACAGGTAAATTATTTTTCACAAAAATATTATATCACAAACTAAAAAATAGTTAGTAATATTATTTAGTTAGTAATATTATTTTTATTTATTTTCTTCTTCTTTTTGTTTCTCTTCCTGTGAAGGATTATTTTCAGATGCTTGATCTTGAGGTGCTTCTTGATTTTGTTTTTTACTCATTTCTTCATAAATTTTACTCAAAACCATTTGTAAATTTTCTGTAGCTCCTCTAATTTTTTCTACATCTTTAGAATCAGATGCTAATACCTTTTCCGTTTCTTCTATTGTAGAATTAATTTCTGCTTTTAGTTCGTCAGAAATTTTACCTTCGAATTCCTTTAAGGTATTTTTACCATTATAAATGGTTGCTTCACATTGATTACGTACTTCAATAATTTCTACATTTGTTACTTGATCTATATTATAAACAAAATGATATAATAAAAATATTAATGACAAAATAACTGCAACAATGACAACAATGTAATCAAAATATAGATAAAAATAAAAATGCAACATTCCACGCTTATATGCTTTTACAATGTATTTTAAAGACTTGATTACAGGATAATTTTCTTTTATATAAAAACTTTCACTATCTTCATATCTTTTTACATCATCTTCATTAATACCTATATAATTACAAAATTTTTTTAACCAATCATTTATATACTTTACATCAACAACATCTTCATCAACATCTTCATCAATATCTTCATTAATACGTGCTAGTATACGAAAAGTACCTTTTATACCTCTATATTCACATTTTGTATCTATATTATCCATATCATCTGTATTAATATTAATTTCATTCTTACTTAATATTTTACTAATTTTTTTTTTATTATTAATAATTTCCTTCAAGTAAACAAGTATTATACTTTTAAGAATTTCATAGCTAGAATCATTTGTAAATAAATTTAAAAAATGTGGATTTTTTTCATTAATTTGATTTAGTTCTTCTGTGGAGGATTGATTTAAATATTTACATACATCATTAATATTACTATCATACTCATTTCTAGGTTTTTTACCTAATTCCTTCAATTTATTTGCAACTATATCTATATTATCTATATTTTCTTGTGTATACTCATCTATCATACTAGGTTGACAAAATATAATGATATTAAAAATTAAAAAAAAAAATAACTTTTTTGTGTATTTCATTAATAAAATATTATCTAATAAAATACTTTTAAATTCATAAATAAATTATTATTAAATTATTAATTTATGTTTGTTACAACAATATCAATGATATTAATATAAAAATATTTGTTATATTTTATATTTCCTATTAAATGAATAATGTTATTCTTTTGTATTTTATATATTAATTTCATAGGAAAATTAAAATACAATGCTTTAATAGATTTACTTTTGTAAAAATGTTTTAAATAAAAGGAAATATGTTTGTTTTGTAAAAGAAAAAAATTATTAATTCTTAAAAAAGGAAAAAGAAAAACAAACTCTTCATTTTCAATACCAAAAGGACCTATTTGATGTATTTCTTTATATATTTTTTCATTAATATTTGTAAAATCTAGTATAGAAGAAACAAAAATATTTTGAATAGAATTAATAAAATTATTTCCATATTTATAGAAATAATTTTCTAGTAAATCTAAATTTTTTTTTTTTAAAGAAAAACCCCCAGCTCTTGCATGTCCACCTCCTTTAATTAGTAAATTTTCTTTTAAAGCCATTTCTATAAAGTCTGTAGCAGAAAAATTATCATTAGTACGCATAGATCCTTTACAAATATTATCTTTAATAGATATAACACAAGAAGTTCTATTATATTTTTGTTTCATTTGGGATGCTACTATACCTATAATTCCTTCATGAAATTCTTCATTTGCTATAAAAATATCATTAGTATTTTGAATATTCATTTCTATTTTTTGGATCATTTTATTTTGTAGATATTTTCTTTCTGCGGTCATAATTTTAATACGATTAAAATAATAATTTAATTTTTTTATATCTTTTGTAGTGAGAAATTCTACCACCATATTTGCATCTTCAATTCTTCCTGCAACGTTTAAGTAAGGACCAATATAAAAACCAAGATCACTTGCATCATTAATATTATTAGAAGGATTATTTTCATAAATAATTTTAAAAGCTATATAAGGATTTTTTTTTATTTTTTCTAAACCATAGTATACTAAACTTCTATTTAAATCTTTTAAAGGTACAAAATCACAAACGGTTGCTACCGCTACTAAATCTAATAAATCATTAAAAAGAAATATATTATCTTTATTGAGAATATTATTTTTTATAAGAAATTTTTGTAATTTTGAAAAAAATATAAATGTTAAACCTGCACCACAAAAATAATTAAAATGTCCATTTATATGAGGATTAATTAATATAGAAGCATTTGGTAAATCTTCTGATGGTAAATGATGATCTAGTATAACTACTTTCATACCAAGATTTTCCGCCAAAGCTACTTCTATATTAGCTTTTGTACCTGTATCTACCATAATAATTACTTCTACTTCTTTATTATACATTTCTTCAATAATTGTTTGAGAAGGACCATAACCATCTTTGAAACGATTAGGAATATAATAACAATGAGGATAATTAATATGTTTTAAAAAATTAACAATAATACTTGTTGCTATAGTACCATCTGCATCATAATCACCAATAATACCAATTTTTTTTTTATTTTTTATCACATCACCTAAAAAATTAATACCTTTATCAAAATTTATAATTTTATTTTCAATATCCTCTAAAAAAATTTTAATATCTTTCTTAAGAAATTGTATGTTTTTATTTTTTTGTTTTAATAATTCCTTTATTAATAAAGGATTTTCAGGCCTGTTAATTATAATCTGATATCCTTTCAAAGATAACATATGTTTATATCATATCAAATATTAATTGATAAAGAACATGTTAACAAAATTATAATATATATATTATACACTAAAATAAGTGTTACATATACTTTATATTTTATTTGTTAGTATAAATCCTTTTAACTTGACAAGTAGGAATTTTAGTAATATTTTTACGATAGAAATTTTAAAAAAATTTTTGATTAATAATTCATTAATCGCTGGTTTTTATTTTTATTTAAAACACTTCCACAAAACACAATTTAAAAAATTAGAAAATCACAAAAATAATAAAAGTATTTTTATTAAAAATGATTTTAAAGATATATATTTTTATAAAAATATATATATAAATATTATATTAATTATTTTTATTACTTTTTTGATATATGATATAAAAACTGGTAATAGTACACAAAACTTTACAAAAAATATATTCAAAAATTATGTAAAAAAACCCACAAATTTAAAGAATTCAAGTACTTCAGAAATATATGTAGATGATAATAATAGTACACAAAACTTTACAAAAAATATATTCAAAAATTATGTAAAAAAACCCACAAATTTAAAGAATTCAAGTACTTCAGAAATATATGTAGATGATAATAATAGTACACAAAACTTTACAAAAAATATATTCGAAAATTATGTCAAAAAACCCACAAATTTAAAGAATTCAAGTACTTCAGAAATATATGTAGATGATTATAAATATGATAATATTATATATATATTATATACATTTGATCCTTTAGTAATAGGATTATTTTTATACACAAAAAGGAATATTTTAATAAATTTTATTAAAATAGTATTTTTATTATCTCGTTATATATATCTTTATAAAAAACATCAAAATATTATAATACATTGTCATGAAAATGATAGAGAGTACAACAAACCTAAATATTTGGATATAATGTTTATGGTTTATATTACTAATACAATTACATTATTAATAGATATTTTCATGGGATATACATCCATAAATCAAAGTTTATTTGTGGTTTTAAATAGTGGTATTGGTATTTTTTTTTTATCAAGTTTGATTAAAATAAAAAATAAATTTATTTATCCTAATAACTATTTTATTATTAGTATTATAGAAATTTTACTTTTTATTTTTAAAACAATATTATTATTTTTTTATTATCCTTTTTCAGTTTGTATTATCTTTGTTCATATAGACTATATACTTGTAAGTATTATATTATTTGAGGAATTTATAAGAGATCAAATCTCTACGAAGACAAAAACATTAAAAATAATATATATATTAATATTTTTCCCAGTTTTAATAATTTCCCACTACTTACGTAAAGTTTTTTTATGTATTAATAACACACATATTTTGTGTAATTATATTTTATCTAAAAATAAACCTTTTTAATAAAATTAAAAACTAACTATTTGTATTTAATAAATTAATAATTATTTCATTAATATTATCATCTTTGTTTATTAATTCTTGTAAAGTATTTTTATTAGATATGAAATGAACATCTTCTCCTACAATAGGCATATCATCTTCAAAATTTATAGTTATATACTCCATACTAGTAGAAACAATTTGATATTTTTTATTTAATCTGGGTATATAAATATATCTTCCTAATAGACGATTCACATTTATTCCTTTATTATAACTTATATTCACTATTCCTATATTAGAATAGTTTTTTATATATATTTTATAACCATAACCTACATAATTATTATCAATTTTTTTAGTATAAATAATTTTACCTATCAAATTAAATATACAGTTTTTTAGAATACTATGTCCAAATAAACCACCACCTACGCGTGCAAAATCATAATAAAATTCTTTAGGTAAATTTAAACCACTAGAAGCTATTAAAGATTTTGTTGCATTAGGAAAATATTTAATAATTTTGTCAAATTTATATTTTTGAAAATATGCTAAATCTGAAAAATCACTACGTTCTTTAAGATGTGACATTACATGTATGATATTAATATCTTTAAAATAACTAGGGTTTTTTTGAAGAATTTCTTGAAGTATAGAATATTCAAAACCAATTCTATATAAACCTGTATCTACAAAAATTCCTACATTTTTAGATTTTTGAAAAAAAATTTTATGTTCATTTAATTGGGAATAACTTTGAATTAATGGTATAAAATTATATTTTAAATATACTTCATAATCATCAGTTGTAATATAAGGGTATAATATAAAAATTTGAATTTTTTTATGGTTTTTATTACATTTCCATAAAATAATTCCTTCTTGAATATTATTAACAAAAAAAATACTACAATTTGTATTTTGTAATATTTTTTCTCCTACTTTTTGAATATTATATCCATAAGCATTAGATTTTAAAACAGCTGCTATTTTATGGATTTTAGATAAATTATTATAATTATCAATTACTTTATCATAAAAAAAATTTATTTTCATTCTACTTTTATTAAAGTATCCTATAAATTTTTATAAATCAATTATTTTCTAGAAAAATTCCATGAGATGTTATTATTTATTATTGTATTAAGTTTAAGCTCCAGCCGCTACATAACCTTCATTAACATCAAATTTAGAATGACTATGACCAATTTTCTTACCTGCTGGATCATAACCAGTTGTATCAGTACTAATGTGACGATAAGTAAACACCATACGCATTAAACTTGTTATAATATTAAAAGTTAAACCTATAATTTTTACACCTCCAAAAACAACCACAATAGATTGATTTAATTTTCCATCATCTGTACCCATACGGCAGGAAGTAACAAATTTAAACTCATCTTCAGAAAGATTATCTTTATTGGCTAAAGTACCGTCAGAGAAATATTTACTTATTTCATGATAAGCTTTGTTATCAAAGTTTAATACTACAATAACAGGAGTTGTGTATAAAGATGCATGAGCATTTTGTTCTTTTGTAGTAGCAGAACCATATGTGTTACCAGGTGTTAGTGTGTCATAATAGGTAAAAAAAACAGGTAAAACATGAGTACTACCAAGATATTTATTTTCCTCATGGCATAATGATGTAGATTTAAAAAAAGTATTTGTACTTTGATGACTAGGTACTCCATTATTTAGTAAATTACTAGAATTACTATAAGCATCTTCTAAAGATTTCTTACTAATATTATTTGAATCATTTGTTGACATATTATATTTTCTCCTTTATTATTAAGCTTTTGCAGATGTTCCTGCTACAAGACGCATAGATATTTCTATTGCTTCCATTTGGAAATGAGGTGTTATAAATACAGTTCCCGTGTAATATCCTGGTTTTCCTGGTATATCATCAATTATTACATTACCAGCACTCAAAGGATATTTACATTTTGATTCATAACTTCCATTTTTATTAAGAAGAATATAATCCGTTAACCAATTATTTAAATATTGAATAATTGTTTCTTTAGTATTAAACTCTCCAATTTTATCACGCATTATACATTTTACGTAGTGTGCAAAACGAGATGCACATAATATATAAGGTGTTTTTGCGGAAAGAGCCGCATTAGCATTAGCGGAATCCTTATCAAAAAGTGGTGGTTGATAAGTACTTTTACCACCAAAGAAAACACTATATGCTTCACCTTTTGCATGACATAAAGCTGCAAAACCTAAATCATCTAATTCCTTTTCTCTTCTATCAGTAATAGAAATTTCTGTAGGACATTGCATTATTTTGTCACCGTTTTTAGTTTCATATATATGTATAGGTAAATTATCTACTTTACCACCTGTGTTTACTCCGCATATACTTGTAAACCATTTATAATTTGCAAAAGAACGACCTACATTACAAAGATATACGTAGGCAGGATTCATCCATGTATATTCATTTTCATTATATCCTGTAACAGATTCTTCAAAATTTAAATCTGGTATACTCATAGTTTTTGAACCATAAGGAACACGTGCCATTACACGTGGTAATAGTAGTGTAATATATTTAGATTCATCAGAAGATTTAAAACTTCTTAAACTCGCTAACTCTTCACTTTCAAATACTTTTTTTAGATCTATAGGTTTATTAATATCCTTAAAAGAAGATAAATCAAAAATTGAAGGATCTGTTCCCATAAATAATGGACAATGAGCTGCCGCCATTACTTCAGAAATTTTTTTTAGTAAAATAATGTCTGATTGTTTACGAGAAATACTATTATCCATCATCATAGCAGTGTAAGGTAACCCTCCTAATGTACCATATTCTTCCTCATAAATTTTTTTGAATAAATAACTTTGATCAAATTCTAAACAAGTAGTAAGATCATTAAAAATTTCCTCTAAATTTGCATTAAAAATACGTACTTTAAGATTTGTACTTAATTCAAGATTTTTCATTAAATATTCAACACCTCTCCAGGATCCTTCCAATTTTTGGAATTTTGGATGATGTAAAATTTCATTTAAATAGTAGGAAATATCATCTTCTAACTTAATAATTGCTTTACTAATGACTTCAATATGATTACTACTATCCGTATCTTTTTCAAGAAATGCAAGATAGTTTTTTATCATTTTGATGTAATAAGCTTTGTAATCATCATTTATAACAAAATTATTATCCGTAAATATTTTTTCTAGATTTTCTCCTTCTCCTGCTTCCGCTTCTGTTTTAATTTTAGTTGCTTCTTCCTTATTATTTATAAAATTATCAAGAACTTTACTAATTTTTTGATTCATATCACTCTTTACACGTAAATCTGATAAAGATTTTTTTATTTCAAAAAATTCATTTAAAAAATCCACACGTTTTACAATTTCTAAAGGATAGAAATCTTTCATATTTTCAAAAAGTAATATAATACCTTTGTTATCTTCCGTATCTTTATCTTTTATGGATAATTCTAATCTAGGTTTAAAAGATTTTAAAACGGAATTTAAATTTTCTCCATCTATATTAACAAAAATACGTTCATTATAATCTTCAAATGATTCTGCTTCACGATCACCTGAATAATCACCTATTATACCAAAAACACAAGGTAATTCCTTTTTGACGGTGGCACCATCCATTTCTAGGTCATATGTGATTTGAACTCTAGGAGATCTTACACGTCCTATTTTATGCTGTATGTTATCGTTCATCACATAAATACTAGTAAATAAATATTTATATAGAATTGAAAATCTATTATAAATAAATTTTTTTTTTCTTAATAATTTCTTAAAGTCAATTAGGTGACTAACTTTCCATTATAGAAATAATTAATAACGATGTTTTACTATTATATTATAGATATTTATGGTATATATTTAAATAAAATCTATGTTATTATCATTAACTTTAAAACTAATAGTAGCAGTTTTTTTTACATTGTTCATACTTTCATTTTCTTATAAACATCTTAATTTAAAAAAATTTTTATGGATTTTAATAATTGTTTTTACAAATATTTTATTACTATCCATATATTTTTCACCTTTAAATAATAAAAAAAATGTAGATCGTATAATGAAAATTTGTATTTCCCCTGATTATCCACCTTTTTGTTATATTGATAATGGAAAACCAAAAGGTATCGATATTAATATATTAGAAAAAATTGCTGCTAAAATGGGTTATGAAACTCAATATACAATATTATCTTTTGAGGTGTTATTACAGGGAATAACTAATAGAGAATTTCATGTGGCAGCAGGTGGACTGATGAGTACTAAAGAACGTTCTCAACAATTAAAATTTTCTAATTCATATATCTCTGTTAGGGATGTATTGTTAATGATTAAAAAAGATAAAATTGAAGATGTATCTAGTAATATTATTATCGGTGTTCAATATGGTAGTATATTTAAAAATATTATTCAAAAAAACCTACCACAATCATCCATAAAAGAAATTAATAATTCACTTTTATTACTTGATAATATAAAAAATAATAAATTTGATGCAATTGTTGGTGATGATATATTTATTCTAGATTTTTATGACAAACTACAGGAAGAAGAAAAATCTCAATATGTATTAAGAAAAATCAAAACACCAACAAATATTTTTATTGCCTTCCCTTTAAATAATGAATTGATTAATTCTAAAGATTTTAATGAAATTTTAGAAGAAGTAATAAAAGATAAAGAAAATAATATAAACAATGAATATATAGATATTATAGAAGAATTAGAATTAAATTAATAAAAATTTAAATGGAGAAAATTTATCATTTATATGATATAAATATAATTAATATGTCTTCAAATTATTTGAATGAATGGCTTCAAGAAATGAAAAAAAGAATGGACATTTTAGAAGGTTTTCATAATATTTTAGAAAAATTAGTTTATATAGGTGATGAAATTAATTATCCTCCTACAAATATTGAAAAAATTAATGATGAACAAGTAGAAATACAAATGGCACTTGCGGGTTTTGAAAAACAACAAATAGATATTGAATTTACGGGTTTAGAATTAATAATTAATATTAATAAAAAAAATGACGAAAGTAATAAAATATATTTAAAAAAAGGTATTGCATTTAGAAGTGCTAAAAGAAACTTTTTTCTTGGAGAAGGAGCAAAAATTTTAGATGCTGTATATACAAATGGTTTATTAAAAATATCTGTATATATTCCTTCTATTAATAAAAATATACAGAAAATATTTATTAGAAGTGGTGATGAAAATGAAAGATTCTAACAAATTAAATAAATCTATAAATTCCTCTTCTATACCTACAGAAAATATTAGGAATTTTACAATTATTGCTCACATAGATCATGGAAAATCTACTTTATCCGATAGAATAATTGAAATATGTGGTGGTATAAGTAAAAGAGAAATGAAAGATCGTGTTCTTGACTCTATGGATTTAGAAAAAGAAAAAGGTATTACTATTAAAGCACAAACTATTTGCTTAAATACAGAATATAATAAAAAAAATTATCAACTAAATTTAGTGGATACACCAGGGCATGTAGATTTTAATAATGAAGTAAAAAAAACTAGTAGAGCTTGTGAAATTTCTTTGCTATTAATTGATGCTACAAAAGGTATTGAAGCTCAAACCGTAAGTAATTTTTATAATGCTTTAGAGTTAGGGCATCAAATTATTCCTGTTATTAATAAAATTGATTCTCCATTAGCAAATATAGAAAAATGTATAGAAGAATTAGATAATGTTTTTTCTCTTCAAAAATATTATTTAATTTCCGCAAAAAATGGTACGGGTGTAGAAGAAGTTCTTATAGATATTATTAATAATGGCCCTCCTCCTGAGAATAACAACCATAAACCTTTAAGAATCCTAATATTTGATTCCTGGTATGATAATTATTTAGGTGTTATTGTTTTAATACGTATAAAAGATGGAATCTTAAAAAAAAATCAAAATTTAAAAACAAAACAAACAAATATTACTATTTCTTCCACAAAATTTGGGTATAAGAAAAACCTCTTAGAGGAAACTTCTATTCTAAATTCAGGAGAAATAGGATATCTTGTAACAGGTATTAAAAATCCTTCATTAATTAAAATAGGTGATACACTTGTGGAGGAAGAAATAGCAGAAAGTGTAAAAGCATTACCAGGATTTGAAAATACACTACCTGTGGTATTTTCTTCTATATATCCTACAGATCAAAATAATTATGAAAGCGCTTTAAAATGCTTAGAAAAACTATATCTTAGTGATTCTTCATTTGTTTTTGAGAAGGAGAAATCTCATATATTTGGTATGGGATTTCGTTGTGGTTTTCTAGGGTCTTTACATATGGAAATACTTCAAGAACGATTAATTCGTGAATTTAATCTTGAGTTTATTCCTACTATTCCAAATGTTACTTATGAGGTTTTTTTAAAAAATAAAGAAATGATTTTGATAAAAAATGCTAATGAATTACCTAAACCTGATAAAATTGATTATATAAAAGAACCATGGGTAAAATTAACAATATTCACACCACAGGAGTATGTAGGTCCCTTAAAAGTACTAACATTTGCAAGAAGAAGTGAGTATATTAGTGAATCATTTGTTAAAGATAAAATTTTAATAGATTTTATAATACCATTAGGGGAAATTATTGTAGATTTTCAAGATAAAATCAAATCTATTTCTAAAGGATATGCTTCTTATACATATGAATTTGATACTTTTAAAGTAAGTAAAATTTTAAAATTAGATTTTTATGTCAATAATGAAATTATTCCAGAATTAGCAACACTTGTAGAAGCAAATAAGGTAGAATCTGTAGCTCGTAATAGATGTTTAGCTTTAAAGGAAAACCTAGATCGTCAACAGGTAGAAATACGTATTCAAGCAGCATTAAATGGTAAGATAATTGCTAGTGAGAAAATTAGCCCTTATGCAAAAAACATGTTAGCTAAATGTTCAGGTGGTGATATAACTCGTAAGATGAAATTATTAAAAAAGCAAAAGGAAGGTAAAAAAAAAATGTTAAATATATCTTCTATTGATTTAAAACCAAGTATTTTTGCAAAGATTTTAAAATTTTAAAGTTATTTTTTATTTAAAACATGATAGAATTAATAATATGAAATGTGATTTAACCCATAAAAGATCTGTAGTTGGTTGTAGAATTAGTGAAATAAGAAAAAATATTAGTGGTGTTGAAAAAAGAGTTTTCAATCCTAATTTAAAAGTTAAAAAGTTTAAAACAAAAGAACTAGGTAATTTTTCTTTACGTATTGCTACTAGTACTGAAAAAACTATTTATAAATATAGTGGAATTGTTAATTTTTTAAAAATGTTTCCTACAAAAGAATTGTCTTTTTTAGCTTTACAATTAAGAAGAAGAATTATTAAACACGAAAAAAAAATGAAAAAAAAATCTTAATTTATTAATTAAATATCTATTTTTCCCCAAAAATATGTATTTCCCATTCTAATTTTATTTTATATTTTTCAAACACTTTTTCTATAATTTTGTTACCTAAAGTTTCTAAATCTAATGATGTAGCATTATTTTTATTAATCATAAAATTATTATGCAAGGAAGATATAACGGCATCTCCACAAGTTATCTCATGGGCATTAGAAGATTTAATAAGTTCCCAAGCTTTTAGGGGTAATGGATTTTTAAAAGTACTACCTGCCGTTCTACTACCTATAGGTTGAGTTGCATTTCTTTGTTTTTCAAAATTTTCCATTTTTTTTAAAATATCTTGCTTATTTTTTTTTATACCCTTAAAAATACCTTTTATTATTATCCAATTATTAGGAATATTAGAATAACGATAAGAAAATCCACATTCTTTATTATTTAAAATAATAATTTCTCCTCTTTCATTAATACAATGTACTTCAAATATAATATCTTTTGTTTCTTGATTATAACAACCACTATTCATTTTAATAGCACCCCCTACTGTACCAGGAATAGTGTGTAAATATTCAAAACCTGATAAAGAGTTTTGAAGGGCGAAATCCGCTAGAAATCTATCTTGTACACCCGCCTCTGCTTCTATAGTATTTTCATCGATTAAAGATATTTTTTTTAAACAATTACTAGTTCTTATTACAAAAGCATTAATACCACCATCTCGAATAATTACATTAGAACCATTACCTAAAAATAGAATAGGTATATTTTCTTTATTTTTCTTGGCAATAAAATTACATAATTCATTAATATTATTAGGACGAAAATAACCTAGTGGTTTTCCACCTGTTTTAAACCAGGTAAAATGTTTTAAATCTAATATACTCACTAAATTTAATATATCAAAGAATCTTTTTAGGTGTTATTAAATTTGTAAATTATATAATTAATTTCTTTATAATATTTTAATGTTATAATCATCTCATAAAGAGTATTAAATGTATATATATTTTCTTTTATATTTTTAATTTATTCGAGTGTTAAAAAAACCAAATCATCAAAGAAAAACCAGAAATAAAAATAAAAAAATATTCTGAGATAACAAATGAATTATCAAATACATTAAATAACAATAATACATATATAAGTGAAGGTAAAGATATTAAAAGTAATATTATAATATATTTGACAAAATTGATAAAAGATAAATATGTGAAAAAAGATATTTAAAAAATATTACGCATAAATGAATTCTTATTTAAAGATTTTTTTGATCTTTTGTTTTTATAAAATAATCATCCATTATATAAAATAGATAATGTCATAACTAATTTTAAAAAGTTATTAAAAAAAATAAAAAATTAATACCAAATCTAAATGTTGATACATAACAAAATAGTAAAGATGCAATAATGAAATCTTTAGAATTAGTTTTAAAATTTAATAATGATGTTCAGAAGGACAATAATAGTTAAATTATCAATATTGTAAAATAAATATAATGATATTTTTAAAGAAGGAGATTTTGATAATAATATTAATAATACAAACATAGATGATAATGAAAATATAGATGATAATCTAGAAATAAATAATAATAATATAAAAAATAGTAATATATTTATCTATATTATACTATCTTTAATAATTGTTATTCCTTCTCTATTAGCTTTTATTTATCATTCATTCTATAATCATTTACTGAATTTATTTTATAAAAATAAAATAAATGATGAAAACATTATATAATATATAATATATAATTAATATATATAATGAATATTAAAAATATTTTACTTACTACTATTACTTTTTTTACAGTTAATTGTATGCAAGATACTGAATTCATACAATCTACAGAAGAACAAAAACAAGAAATAAAGAACATTATTATAAATGCTTTAGCAGTATATTTTAAAGAAGAAATAGAAAAAAAAATACCAGAAATAAAAAAAATAGAAAAAAAAATAGAAGAAATAAAAGAAATAAAAGAAATAAAAGAAATAGAAGAAATAGAAAAAATAGCAGCAATAAAAGAAATAGAAGAAGAAATAGAAAAACTAATAAAAGAAATAGAAAAAGTAGAAGAAAAAGAAATAGAAGAAATAGAAAAAATAGAAAAAAAAATAGAAGAAATTGCAGAATTAATATATAATACAGACTTTTTAAAGGGTCGTTTGGGCAGTCTGAAAGACATTATTGATACAATAAAACAAATAATAAATCAAACAAAATATACAAACAATTCATTAGAAAGACCAGAACAAAACTTTAAACAACTCATAGAGAGTTTAAGAGAATATTTAGAAATAATGAATAATAAAGAATATCAAAATAATATTATAGGACAAATAATAAAATCAGGTTTGGTAAACGAATATCACTCGCTCTTTAAGGAAAAAATTAATAACTTAAGTATTAAAGAATTAAGTATTTGTGAGAAATTATTACTACTAAGAGAAATAATAGAAGGAATGAAACAAAAAAAAAACTTAGAATATAAAAATGGAGAAATAATCTTACAACAAGATAATAACCTTCAACCATTTATAAACCATGTATTTAATAAATTGATCAAAAATAATATAATTGAAATAAATAAAGAGAATCTTAAAAAGGTTTTAACACGAGATGGATATTTTCCAGAACAAGAAATAGAAGAAGAACAAAAAAAAATAGAAGAAGTTGCAAAGCTAATATTTGATATATGTCTTTTAAGGGGTATTTTAGATATGAACCACAACTCGCAAATAATTTTTGGTATTATATTAACTTTTAAAGAAATAAATGATTTATTAGAAAAACCAGAAGAACAAAACTTAAAAGAGTTCTTAAATGACTTAACAAAATGTTTAAAAATAATAAATAAGGAAGAATATCAAAATACTATTCTAGAACAAGTAAATAATTTTTTTTTTAAACAAAAACCCGTGACTTGGGCAAAAGGCTCGATTATGATAACAGCATCGGATAAGAATTTGTCGGATAAGAGGATGATACTAGAAGTAATAAGATTAATAATAGAAAGAATAAAGAATATAAGCAATAACCCATACTTAAAATATGACAATGAAAAAGAAGAAATAACCTTAAAAGATATGTATATATTTAAACAAGGAGAATATAAGAAGATTAAACCACTTATAAACGATGTATTTGATGCATTCAGATATGACTTTAAAAGAATAAAAGAAACAAAAGAAGAATTAAAAAAAACTGAAGAAGAATTAAAAAAACTCTGTTGTAAGTAGTAAATTTAACATGTTTATTATAATGATATTAATAATACAAATACATATAGATAATCTACAAACAAATAATAATCATTAATAAATTTATACTATCTTTAATAATTATTATGCCATTTTTTTATTTTTATAAAATATATTAAGAATATATTTTTACTGTATAATATTATTATAGATGTTAAAAAATTATCATGAATTAAAAAAAAATTTTATTGCATTTTTTGTAAAAAAACAACATGTTCAAATAAAAGCTAGTAGTTTAATTCCTAAAGATTCTACGGCTGTTCTTTTTACAAATTCTGGTATGATGCAGTTTATTAAATATTTTAAAAAAGAAGAAAAACCACTCGCAAAAAGAATAACAAATATACAACCTTGTATAAGATTAGGTGGTAAACATAATGATATTGATAATATTGGTAAAACATTAAGGCATGTAACATTTTTTGAGATGATGGGAAGTTTTTCTTTTGATGATTATGGAAAAAAAGAAGCAATAGAATATGCATATGAATTTCTTACAAAAATTTTAAAACTAAAGGAAAAAAATTTATTTATTACAGTTTATCATGAGGATGAAGAAGCTTATAATATTTGGCGTTTAATAACACAACAACCAATTTTAAAAATTAAAGATAATGATAATTTTTGGAGTATGGGAGAATTAGGCCCTTCAGGACCTTGTACGGAAATATATTATTATACAGGTAATAATATTGGAAATGAGAAAGATTTTGAAATTTCCTTAAAAGAAGAAATTTCTTCATATGTGGAAATTTGGAATATAGTATTTATGGAATATGATCGTACCCCTAATGGCCTAGTACCTTTACCTAATATTTGTATTGATACAGGTATGGGGCTAGAACGAATATTAGCAATTTTAGAGGGTGTTAATGATATTTATAAAACATCTATTTTAAAAGAATTTATAAGTAAAATACAAAACGATTTAAATATACAAAATAATAAAGCACGTATTATCGGAGATCATATACGTACAGCTGTATTTATTATTAATGAAAATATTATACCTTCTAATGAAGGTCATGGATATGTACTTCGTAAAATTTTACGTCGTGCATTTACATACGGAAATACTAAGGATCCTGTATTATATAATTTTGTAGAATTTATTATTAATATATATAAACATGATTATCAATTTAAAAATATTGATGCAATAATAAAAATCATAAAAGAAGAGGAGCTGATATTCATTAAATCTCTTGAAAGAGGTTTTAAAAAATTAGAAACTTATACATCCTCAAATATTAATGAAGAAACAATATTTAAACTTCAAGAAACCTATGGATTACCTATACAATTTTCTTTAGATTATTGGAAAAAACAAGGAATATATTTAAAAGAAGAAGAAATAAAAAAATATATGAATTTACATCGTAATATATCTAATAAAACTATTAATATAGATTTAGATTATTCTACAAAACTAATGTGTTATACACATATAAAATTAGAAAGTCAAATTATATGTTTGTTACAAAATAATAAGATTACAAAAGAAATTAACAATGGCGAGTTTTTACTAATTACTAATTCTTCACCTTTTTATCCAAGAGGAGGAGGACAAGAAGGAGATATTGGTAATATTACAACTAGTAATTGTTTTTGTGAAGTGATAGATACTACAAAGAAAAAAAACACTATAATACATCATTGCAAGTTAATAAGCGGTATAATTAAAATAGGTGATAAATGTAATATGAATGTAGATGAGAATTTTCGTAAATCAACAACTATTCATCATACTTTAACACATATATTATGTAATCAACTACAAAAAATGTTTGGAAATTCATTACAACAAAAAGGATCAAAAATTTCTGATAAAAAATTAAGATTTGATTTTAATTGTCATCCATTAACGGAAGAAAATAAACAAAATTTAATTGAAGAAATTAATAAAATTATTAATGATAATATTCCTGTAGAAATATTGGAATTACCTTTAGATGAAGCTCTTAAAAGAGGTGCTCAATTTTTACCAAATATGGAATACCAAGACAAAGTTAGGGTGATAAAAATTGGTGATTTTGCATTTGATTTATGTGGTGGTACTCATGTAAAACACACAGGAGAAATAAAAAAATTTTTATTAATAAAAGAAACTTCCCTCCAAAAAGGAATAAGGCGTATAGAAGCTAAAGGAGGTGTTGAATAAAAAAAAATGGTAAAAAGACAAAGTATAAGATTGGTAAGAATTTAATAGATTTTTTCTGTAAAGCTATCATTGTTATTCCTCCAAATATTATTACAGTCGTAATATAATAAGTAAAATAATTAGGTATATGATTATAGATAAGTATAATATACCATATGTCTCCAAAACCTAAATTTTCATAAAAGTATTTCTTATGTATAAAATACAAAATAAATATTATATTAAATAAAAATATATTATAAAAAAATGTATATATAGATAAAGCTATAACGTTATAAACTGATAAAAAACCTATTTTAAAATCTTCATAACTACTCCAAAAAAATAAAATCATAAAAATCATAAAATTTTTTAATCTTTATAAATAAATATTTTTTTATAAAACAAAAATGACAATGTGAAAAAATTTATAATTATTATTAATTTCATATTTTATTTATAACATATAAAGTTTTTTTTTATATTCATTAATTAGATATTTTTTATTTAATTTATTATAAAATGATTACTATAATAATAAAAATGCCACAAAAGACACAAACATTATATAAGCACCAATATATCTGTTTTGTATATTATTTTCTTTATTATTATTAATAGTATTAATACTATTATCTTTCTTGTTATTTTTATACATATAAAATAAAGTGCAACTTATTGCTATAGTGGCTATTATTGTTATAAAAATCTCTTTAAATATTGTGAAAAAATTACTATATATAATATATTCTATATTATTAAATAATAAATGTAATTTTTGTGTTGATAAAATTTTATAAACTTCTTGATTGTTATACAATTCTATTATTAGATAAATAATTGATATTATTAATCCTATATATTGTAAATTTTTTAAAATTTTTTGGTATTCTATATTTTCTTCTCTTGCGTTTAGTTGTTTTATTTCTTTTTGTAATTCTTGTTCTTTATTTTCTTCTTTTCTTTGGTTTGATTCTTTTTCTTGTTGTTTCGATTCTTCTTCTCTTGCGTTTAGTTTTTCTTCTCTTTCGTTTAGTTTTTTTTGTAGTTCTTTTCTTTCTTCTTTTCTTTGGTTTGATTCCTTTTCTTGTTGTTTCAATTCTTCTTCTCTTGCGTTTAGTTTTTCTTCTCTTTTGTTAAGTGTTTTTTGTAGTTCTTTTATTTCTTCTTTTCTTTGGTTTGATTCTTTTTCTTGTTGTTTCGATTCTTCTTCTCTTGCGTTTAGTTTTTCTTCTCTTGCGTTTAGTTTTTCTTCTCTTTTGTTAAGTGTTTTTTGTAGTTCTTTTATTTCTTCTTTTCTTTGGTTTGATTCTTTTTCTTGTTGTTTCGATTCTTCTTCTCGTTGTTTTATTTCTTTTTCTTTTTGTTTTAATATTTTCTTTAGTTGTTTTATCTCTTCTTCTTTTTGGTTTAATTCTTCTTCTTTTTTGTTTAGTGTTTTCTGTAGTTTTTGCTCTTTGTTTTCTTTTGCTGTTGAGTAACACACTTCCAGTTTGTTTTTATCTTTTTCTATCTCTTCTATTTTTTTATAAAATGATTCTTTTTCTTTTTCCATGATATTTGTTTGACAAGATATTTCTTCACGTAAATAATTAATTGTTTTGTTTTTATTGTTTATTTGACCTTCTATGTTACGTTCGATTTCTATTTGTTTACATCCTGGATATTGTACATATATCCTTTCTTTTATTTTTAATAAATTTTCTATTTCATTGTTTAACTTTTCTATTTCTGTATTTTTTGAAGATAATATTCTAAAAAAATTTTCTTTTAATTTTTCTATATCCAGTAAATAATTTAATAGACTATAAGATAGATTTCCAATCATATCTTCTATTACTTTTTCATCTTCATTTGTCTTTAATATAACTCGACTATTTTTTACAGTTTTTTTGTGTGGTGGTATTGGTATATTATTGCTACATGATATATTTTTGTAGTATATACATATATAAATTAAAATATTAAATAATGTGTTTTTTTTCATATTAATAATATTAATATATAATGTATAATGTTAATAACAGTATTTATTAAATATTTGAACTAAACAACAAAAGTGTGTTATAATTATTCTTTTTATTTTAATAACACTTTTTAATAAATTTTAATTTATTAAGTTATTTTAGTATATCTATTTTTTATTAATTTTTTATAATAGCTTTTATTAATAAATTTTTAAGTTAAGTATTATTGTATATTTTTTTTTCTTCTTCTATTTTATATATTATTTGTGGATGAATTCTGTCAGAACTTGTGATTGAATAATAATCATAAATATTCAGTCATAGGCTGCTGTTTTCTAACATTTTTTTTGCTTTGTTTAATTCTTTTTATATTATATAATAACCTATATAATAACCTATATGATAACCTATATGATAACTTATATACTAGAAATAGCAAAAGAAAAGCAGACATATATACAACAATATAAATAAACATATTATCATTATTTTTTTTATTATAAATATAATCATAATTATTACAAATATTATCATTAATATCTTTACTTTTATACAATCGATCATATTTATACTTATCACTTACTGCTATTACTACCAAAAAAAATAACAACACTCCAAACAAAATAACATCATGTTTATTAATTTTGTAAAAATATAATTCTTCTAATAGATTTTCTGTTTTTGATTCTAACTCTAAGTAAATTTTTTCTTCTTCTTCTATTTTATTAGATAGTAGATCTATTGCATTTTTTATCTCTTTTATTGGTATATTTTCAATAAATTTTTCTTTTAAATCTTCTAACTCTTTTTGTAAATATCCTTTTCTTCGAACACTTTTCAAGTGCTCTTGATTAACAAAATCAATTATCTCTTGTACTTGTTTTGTTTTAGATATTATTTTTTGATCAATGATAAAATTTCTATAATACTCTCTATAAGACCCTCTATAATATAACACCACTCTTCTTCTTGAATAATAATAAGCATTATCAATATAAAGATGAATTATATATTGTCCTAGATGGTTTTTGTTGCTCATAATTTTTTTTGCTTCTTCTATTTCTTCTAATTTTTCTAATGGTTTGTTTTTTAACTCTAAGTACTTTTTTTCTATTTCTTCTGTTTTCTTAGATAGTACTGCTATTTGTATAGAAAATATGTAGTAATCGATGGGGCAGTAATCATTATTTTCTTTTAATAGTACTTCTATTAGATGATTTTCCCTTTTTGTTTCATTAGATAGTACTGCTATTGAATAATTTTCTCCTTCTGTTTTCTTAGGTAGTACTGCTATTTGTCGAGGA
>MDLE01000005.1 GCA_001730065.1 Rickettsiales bacterium (ex Bugula neritina AB1) | reverse complement strand
AAATGGTAGGTTAACTTCCGTTGCCATAGATCCTGATAATTTTATTTTTGTATCTTCTGCTGCAGCTTTGATACGTTGTAATGCTTGGGGATCTTTGTAAATATCTATATTATTAGTTTTTTTAAATTCCTCTATCATATGATCTAAAATAGCATTATCAAAATCTTCTCCACCAAGTTGTGTATCACCTTTTGTGGCAATAACTTGTATAAGTCCGTCTTCTATTTTTAAAATAGAAACATCAAAAGTACCACCACCAAGATCGTATACTAATGCAATACCATTGTTTTTTGAATTATTAAAACCAAATGCCATTGCAGCTGCTGTTGGTTCGTTGATGATTCTTACTACTTCTAAACCTGCTATTTCACCTGCAGCTTTTGTGGCTTGACGTTGATTTTCACCAAAATATGCAGGAACTGTAATTACAGCTTTTTGAATTTTTTCTCCTGTTTTCTTCTCCGCAAATTCTTTTAAATTTTTAAGAACTAAAGCAGCGATTTCACTAGGATCATATTTTTTTTCTACGCCTTCAATTAATATTTGATTTCTACTATTTGTAGATAAATTATAAGTTACACGTTTTTTTTCTTCTGGTGTACATTCATCGTTAGATCTACCTATGAATGATTTTGTAATTGCATATGTATGTTTAGGATTCAAAACTGCATTTCTTTTTGCAGGTTCACCAATTATAGTAATTAAATTACCATTAGCATCTTTAGACTCTGATACAACAGATGGTGTGGTATTTTTACCTTCTTGATTTTCTAAAATTTTTGTTACTCCATTTTCTACTATTGCTACGCAAGAATTAGTAGTTCCTAAATCAATACCAATGATTGTTTTTTTACTCATATATGACTCCTTTCATAATAAATAATTAAAATCCTTTAATAAGCAATTTTAATCTAATTATAATTATATTGTAAAAAGTATATATTTTCAATAAAACTTTAAAGTTTTATGATTATTAATAAAAATTTTTTTTACATATTGTAATTAAATTTATAATTAAAAATTATAATAGATATATGATAAGAATAATAAGAAAATATATACCATCTTTATGCATATATTGTTATAAATTTCAAATTAATGGTGTATTATGTAGTGATTGTTGGAGTAAAATACAATTATTACCTTATAATTACTGTTTATTATGTAATAACTTTTTTTTTAATTTTGAATGTGAAAATTGTAATTTAAGAACAATAGGTGTATTTCAATATAATAAAATAATTAGTCATTTAATATTACAATTTAAATATAATAACAATATATTTATTGGAAAAATTTTCATAAACTTTCTAAAAAAAATCTATTTTTCTGTAGATAATTTAAAAATTATATATATTCCTAACTATTTTACTAAACAGATTACACATAATTATAATTCTTCACTGTTAATGAGTGAAATATTTGCAAATCAAAATAGTAATATAACTATTCTACATAATGTATTAAAAAAAAATACTATTAAACGACAAAAAGATGCCAAAAACTATAAAGAAAGAAGTTTAACAAAAGATGCTTTTTCTTTAAAGGAAAAAGCTTTTAGATACATAGAAAATCAAAATATTTTAATATTAGATGACGTAATAACTACTGGGAATACAATAAAATACATAAGTAATTTAATAAAATCTTGTAATCCTAAAACTCTACAATCTATTGTAATTAGTAAAGTGATATTGTGAGTATAAATTAATTATCTATTGTTCTTAAATATTTTAATAGATTTAAAACTGCTTTACAACCTTCCGCAGCAGCAGTAATCCCTTGACGATATTTACTATCATCTACATCACCTGCAGAATAAATACCCTTTAATATTTTTTTATTTTTATCAAAAACTTCTTGATTTTCATTAATAAAAATATATCCATCTTGTGTAAGTATGTAATTTTCAAAAATTCTAGTGTTAGGAATAAAACCAATAGCGATAAAAACAGCACTTACTTGTATTTCTTCTTGGAAATTATTTTTATAATGAATAACAACACTTTTTAATAAACTATCACCCTTTAATTCCTTTAAATTAGCATTTTTTATAATATGAATATTCTTTTTTGCAAATACCTGTTCTTTTAAAAGTGATTCTACTCTAGGAAAATCTTCTCCTCTATGAACTAAATAAACTTTTTCACAAATATTTGAAAGATATAAAGCTTCTGTAAAAGCACTATTACCACCACCTATTACCATAACCTGTTTATTCTTAAATAAACTACCATCACAAACTGCACAATAATAAATACCTCTATCTCGATATTTTTCTATTAATGGGATTTTTAAGTCTCTATGATGTGCTCCTGTAGCAATAATCACAGACCTAGATTTGTATACATTACCATTAGATAATTTAATTAAGTATTGATTTTCTTTAGAAAAATCTACTTCTGTGACCATATCATGGATTATATTAGAATTGATAAAATTTTCTTCAACTTGTTTATAGATAAGATCACTAAATTCCATTCCAGTGCCTTTAAACCCTAAATAATTCTCTAAAGAATTTGTTTGAGTAATTTGACCTCCAAACATTCCTGTAATTAAATAAGATTGTTTTTTTTTATCATCAGAAGCACCACGACCATAGTAAACAGCAGCACTTGATGCGGCAATACCACCACCTATAATCACTAGTTCTGCTTTTATAATTTTTTGAGTTTCTACAATAAACATAAATAATAAATGAAAAAATAATATTTTATTTTGTTTTAGCAACAAATTTTTCATGTTTTCTAGTTCTAGGATTATACTTACGAAAAGTTAAAGAAGTTTTTTCATTTTGCGTTTGTAATTTATTTTTTTGAGAGTTTTTTTTCTTTTTATTAAATCTTATATGATACTCATATTTCTCATTAACATTTACGGTTTTTAAAGATAAAATTTTCACAGTTTTTGCAGGCTTGCTACCTTTGTTCTTACGACTCATATTATATCATAATATCATATTTTTTTTTATAGTTTAAGTTATAGAGTTTAAAAATGATATTTTTATAGATTAATTTTTTTAAAATTTCATTGTATATTATAATATATCATTAGTAATGAGTATTAAAATATTATTTTTTTTTTTTGTTAATACTAATAATAAATTATGGAAAACTTTCCAAAAAAAAGATATAAATTTATTAAATTCTTTTAAAGAAAAAGAAATTTCTACGAACATTTTTTACAAAATATTTCTCTTTAAAGAAGGTGTGCAAATAAATGAGGATATAATTTTAGAAATATTTAACTATCCAATATTACCTAAAATTTTTCGTAAAACAATTGAAGAAAGAATTTTAATGATAAAAGATGGTCCTAAAAAAAATAATATTATTTTAAAGTATATTGCTAATAATCAGTATTATGGTTTGAAGATCATTAGTCGAGATATGAAGTTGTTTTGGATATCACAGTATTATCGTCGTAGTAATATAATACTTCATAATCAATTTTATAATTTAGCGAAAGAATACTTTAAAGAAATAGTTTATAGAACAAAAAATCCCACAAAAAAAATTTTATTTTCTTTAATGAATAATTACTTTATAGATAAAGATAAATTTTTTTATTATCATATTTTAATGGAAGATTTTGATGGTATAAATAGTTTTGCAGAAATATGTAAAGACTCCCATATGAAATATAAATGTAATCAGATTAAATCATTATTAAATATAGAAAAAATAAACACCATAAAAGATCCTAAAATTTTAATTATTTGTTTATGTATTCTTTTAGAGAATAATAAAATTAATAGTAATGATTTTTTTAAAATTATTAAAAAAAATTATTCTTTATTAAAAGAAACAAAAAATATTCCGCAAATATTATTAAAGACTTTTATAATAAAAATTCTTGATTTAATACCTTCAATACTTCATGAAGACTCACAAGATATTTTATATATATTTGATTATATATCTTATTTTAAAAATAGAATATATTTTTACCACAAAGTATTATTTTTAAAAGGTATTAATTATTTTTATCATAAAGATTATAAAAATTCTTTAATATGTTTTAAGGAATCTTTAGAACTTGTAAAAAAAACAAAAAAGTTTAAATATATTAGTAAATATAATTTTTGGTTAGGTAATACTTATAGTATTCTTAATGATAAACACGAAGGAATGTTTTTTTATAAACAAACGGAAAAATTTAATTATCCTTATTATTCTTCTATGTCGGATATTTTTTTACAAAATTCTTTTACAATAAAAAGTATTCATGATTTAAAACCAGAAGAAAATAATATTTATGATTGGTTATTTAAAGCTATTAGTATTACAAGTGATAGTAATGACTTTATTATTAGTTTAAACTTAATTCGTTCATTAACACCTTCAAGTATTTTAGTAATTTCCAAAGATTTTATAGATACTTTAAAATCTTTAGAAAAAAATAAAAATAAAACATATATTGTACTTTTAGGTTATGAAATTTATCAATTTACGGGTGTTATTCTTAAAGAAGCTTTTCCTTTTATTGATGATATAAAAAATTATAGTTCAAATATGCAAGTTCTTATGTCTGCACTTATAAAAAATGAAAGTTTTTTTAGAAATGAAAAACTTATAAGTACAAAAAAAGCAACAGGTATTATGCAAATAAACCCTTCTACTGCTAAATCTTTTTGTCTCAGATTAAAAATTCCATTTAATAGAAAATATCTTCATAATAATGAATTCAATATTTTTATGGGATATGTATGTTTAAAAGAAATGGTAAAAATTTTTAAAGGTTCTTTATTTTTTACAATTATTTCTTATAATCTTGGTACTACTAAGACACTTAAAATAAAAAAAAATCTTTCTAAGCTTGATGAAAAAAATATTTTGCATATGTTTTGTTTAGTAGAAATGATTAGAGATGTAAATGTCAAAGCTTATTGTAAAAATGTACTAGATCAAATAGTAATTTTTTATAAAGTAAGGTTTCAAAAACCTCTTAAAAAAGATTTTTTTTTGAATTTTTATTTGGAATAAAATTATGATTTAAAAAATTTTCTCATATTACCTACAAAAAAAGTTAATACCGACGCAAAAATAGTCATTGGGTATAAGATTTTTTTATTAAATGAATTAGAAGCTATTTTTTCATTTTTGTTATCAATATTTTCTGACATATCATATTCTTTTGTATTAGTAATGCTACTATTAGTATGCATATTGTAGATTATTATAGATAATATAATTCCTAAAATAATATATTTTGAAATATTTACATTTGTTTGTTCAATTTCAATATTATTTTGTGGATCTTGAGGTACTTCTTGATTTTGTTTTTTACTCATTTCTTCATAAATTTTACTCAAAACCATTTGTAAATTTTCTGTAGCTCCTCTAATTTTTTCTACATCTTCAGAATCAGATGCTAATACTTTTTCCGTTTCTTCTATTGTAGAATTAATTTCTGCTTTTAGTTCTTCAGAAATTTTATCTTCGAATTCCTTTAAGGTATTTTTACCATTATAAATGGTTGCGTCACATTGATTACGTACTTCAATAATTTCTACATTTGTTTGTTCAATTTCAATATTATTTTGTGGATCTTGAGGTACTTCTTGATTTTGTTTTTTACTCATTTCTTCATAAATTTTACTCAAAACCATTTG
>MDLE01000004.1 GCA_001730065.1 Rickettsiales bacterium (ex Bugula neritina AB1) | reverse complement strand
ATCTTCAAAATTATTTTTAATAAAAGTATCAAAATATACAAAAGATTTTGTTACAGTTTGAATATTACATATGTTCTATCTTCTTTTTGATTGATGGAACATATGAGTAAGCGTAAGTTTATTTATAAGAATTTTTTATATCTATTTAGCTTATAAGATCACTATTTAAATTAAAACCATTTTTTATTGTATTGTTTTTTTTCTCTTCTAAAACATCAGCAATAAATACACGACAATTAATAAAAGGACCAATAAAACCTTTTAAAATTCGTAAAACTTCTAATGGTACAGCTGCTGCATTTAAAATTCTTTCTTTTCCTTCTTCATTTCTAAATAAATTTCTAAATTCTTTTGTACGTAAATCATAACCGTATTCAGGACGATGATGATGTTTTATAGTACTTAATAATTTTTGTTCACATATTTCTGGTTGATAACCACAAGATCTCATAAGTAAATAAAAAGGTTGACGAAGTGCCATTCCAAGTATATTACAACAGGTTGATAATACATTTTGATTATTATTTTTATATTCTTCTGCTTTTTTTATTAACATAGAATATAAATACATGGTATCTGTACCACCACCAGTAACCACACCTTCTTTTAAGGCACTAAATACCGCATATTTTGCATCATCAATACGATCTTTACGTTCTTCAACTTCCGCATTTGTAGCCCCACCAACTTTAATAGTACAAATACCAGATCCTTTCATGGATGCAATTCTTTTTTCTAGTATTTCTTTATGATAAGGACTAGTAGCTTCATTAATTTTATTGCGAATAACATCCACACGTTCTTGTATTTTTATGTCATCCCCTAATGGATCAATAAATATTGTACGATCTTTTTCAATTATTACTTTTTCACATTTTCCTAAACAATAATTAAGATTATTATCTTCTTTTTCCTCAAATACTTTTCCACCTAAATTTATAGATAAATCATTTGCTAATTCCTCTTGGGTTTCTCCAAAACTTGGTAAATTAACACATACTACCTCTACAACATTAGAAATACGATTTATAGAAAAGGTGTCTACAATTTCTGTATCAAAATCACCTGCAACAATTACTAATTTTTTTCCTGTAGCCACAAAGTTTTCCTGTAAAAACTTTTGATTTGCGTAAATAAAATCTTTTGTAATTTTTCCATAACAAATAAGAACAAAAGGATTTTGTACTTCTATTTTCCATTTATTACGTTCTTCTTCTTTAAAAAAACGATGAGAAGCAGCACCTCTTTCTATCCAAACACCAGAAATTACTTCTACACTAGTATTATAGTTTTTTGATTCTTCAACAATAATTGCACCATTAGTACCAATTTTTTCAAAAGCCTCTTCAAAATAAGAACTAATTTTTGCATCACCGTTAGAAGCAATTTTTGCTACAGATTTAATATACTCTTTACAATCATGTTTATCAGATATTTTATAGGAAATATCTTCTAAAAGTTTAATAGTATATTCAAAAACTTCTGACATACCTTCTGAAAGATCACGAGGAAAAATTCCTGAAACTTCTGCTTGATGTACTTTCTCCATTAATTCACTTGCAATAGTAGTAATAGTAGTACTACCATCACCTATTAAATTTGCCATCTTATCAGATAATTCTTGTATAATCTTTAAACCAATTTTTTTAAATGGATCATAAATATCAAGTTTTTTTGATATATTATAACCATCTTTAGTAGCAGATATTGCCCCGTTTATAGGTAGGTGATAAATTTGTGAACCATAAGGTCCAGAACTAGAACTAATAATACTTGCTGCAAATCTTGCTCCTTCAATAACCATTTCTTTGTGTCTTTGTAAATTTCCAAAATATTTTGTTTCTGACATTTTAACCTCCCATTTATTTTATGAAAACAACTAAATCTTCTTCGCGAAAAACATAATATTTACAACCATCATTTTCTATTACTTGAATTATCATGTCTTTTTGTACTATCACATCATCTCCTTCTTTAACGGAAAATTTATGATGGTGACTTATACCTGTAGAAACTACATAACCATACATTATGTTATTGTTTGTAGTACTCAAAAATGTATTTGTTGGTTTTTTTTTGTGGTTTTTATTTTCCACAATTACTACTTTAGCACCAACAGGTTTTAATTGACTTTGAATCATGTCTTGTTACTCCCTTCTTAAAACTTGTTCAATTATATTCTCATACAATTTCAATATAAAATCAAGTCATAAAAATCTTAAATTTTATTTTTAAAAGAACAAAATATTATAATTTAAAATACTTTAATCAAAAAATCATTTCTTATTCATCTTTGTGGAAGTTATTAAGAATATCACCAAATTTTGTATTTTCTTCATCTTTTGTATTAATGACTTTATGAAGATTATCTTCTTCAATAGCTTTTACGGATAAAATAATAGAAGAAATAGATGGTACAATACTAGTAATTTTTGCATTAACACTTTTGCCAATAGCTTTATGAGTGTTTTTACTAATAATTTTGTTAAGTTCTCCAAGATCTCTATGTTTAATTATACCTGTTACCTTACTATCTATAATATCTACTAAAAATATATCACTACTTTGAATATACTCCTTAATTACACATTCATAAACACCACCTATTTTAATAGAATTATTTTCAATAGCTTTATCAAAGTTATTATCTTTTATATTTTTAACACTAATATTTACATAATCATATTCTTTTTTATCACGATTATTATTTAAAACAACTCCTTTTATATGGTCACCAACTTGTAGCTCATTAAACATTTCTGTAGATTTTTCTTTATTCCAATCTAAGTCTGATTTATAAACACAAGCTTCTAACTGTAATTCTTTATCATTAACTTGAACTACTATATCTAATAGAGCATCGTTGTTACGAATTTCAAATATTTTACCTTCTACAATAGTATTACTTTCTTTGTTTTCTTCTAAATAAGTTTGAAACAATTGATATGGATTTTGATAACATCTTTTAATACTAAAAATATTTTTTCTATTATTAGAATCTGTTTGTTTAGAATTTTTTACTAAAATTGCATTTTTAGAACTACCTACAGGATATATTTTTTCTATTTCTGCAGCAGATTTTAATTTTTTTGTCCAAAATAATTCTGACACATGTACAAGAACATTAGTTTTTTTATCTTTTACTTCACAAATAACACCAAAATCTTTAATTTCTTTAATAGTTAATTCAAAATGTTTACCAACATTTAAATCATCATTTATAAAAGAATTATTCTTTGTTTCAAATACATGCTTTTCACTTTCTTCTTTTCTTACAACAATACCAAATTTACGATTATTGTCATATTTTATTATTACAACACTAACTTCATCTCCCCCATTGAAGGTTTCATAATTATTATTATTTAAAACACCTAAAATTCCTGCTTCTAAATCTACTATATAATTGTTACGTCCAAAAGAATTCATTTTTGTTTTACTTAAAATTTTTACTTTTATAGGAGTCTTATTTTGAAAAAATTTTTCTAACTTTTTCATTCTTTCTTCAAATTTAACTTTTCTATAACTTACAATTACATCACCATTACTAGATATACGCTCTAAAAATACATTGATTTGTTGGTCTTTTTCAGGAATTTCTGTACTATTAAATTCACTAAAATTAATACTACTATAAGATTTTAAACCCGTATCAATAATTACTTGTTTTTTAATATTATTAACTTCTACAACCACACCTTTAATAATCGAAGATTTCTCAATACCTAAAGCCCATTTTTCTTCTAATAATAATTTCTTAAATATATCATCTTCATTATTTTCTTCTACTAATTTCTTTAATCTATTAATATCTTTTTTACTCATTTATTTTTTTCCTTCACTTTTATAATTTTGTAATTGACGATTTAAACTATCTTTATCTTCTCCCACATTTACAGTGAATTTAGCGGAAATATTAGAATATATATGTACTATTGCTTCATATACACCACATTTTTTTATTTTCTCTACTGATACATCCGTTAAACGTATACCATTTATTTCAAATAATTTAGTTCTTAATTCTTTAATACCAATAGAGTTATATAATACATCACTACTAGTAGATTTTTCTACAATAAAATTAACAACATTATTTTCAATTTTTTCTTTTAATAATTTTGCTTCTTCAATTTTTTTTTCAACCATTTCTTTACGTTCTTGTTGTAATTTTAAAGCTTCAGAACGATTTTTTTTATTACAAATTTCTACAATATTTCTATTAAACAAATATTTAACATAACCTCTTTTTAGAAATACAATAGTACCTTTATCATACTTAGTAGTATTTTCCACAAATACCACTTCAACTGTACCTTTATTTTGTTCCTTTTTTAACATATTATAATAGTAAGAATACAATATTCTCTTTAACTATTCAAATTCTTAGAAAAAATTTTCACTAATTTTATGGAAATATTATAAAAAAGATGTTATTATTAAAAAAAAAGGAGTAGTGTACTAAATATGAATTCCAAAAATAAAGCAAGAAGATCCGCAGGAATAAGAGCTTTACGTAAAAGTATAAAAAATAAAAGAGAAAATGGTTTAATGAAGAATAAAATAAGAAAAATAAAAAATAAAATTATAGGCTTTGTAGACAAACAAAAAGATATAACCAAAAAAGATATAGATATGGAATTTATTAAAAGAGAATTTAGTAATTTTAATAGTTTACAGGATAAAATGGCAAAAAAAAAAATATTTCATCCAAATAAGTCTCAAAGAAATACTTCAAGATTATGGAAATACATCAATAGTAATATAAATAATATAAAACTTAATTCCTAATTCAATAAATTACTTTTAAATTTTTGTAAAATATATTTTTTTTCTAGAAATATAGTTATAACAAATAAAATTATTAAATAATTTTTTATTTTAATATGTTAGGATTAATAGCGATATGGACATTATGTGTTTTGTACCTCTACTACTAAGTAATTTATTCTTTCAATTAGCTAATAAATGTCTTCCAATATTTGTATCAATTTTTTTATTAGATAAAGGTTTAACAAAGTTTCAAATTTTATTTATTTATATTTTTTTTCACTTAGGAAGTCTTACAAAATCATATGTATATAAAAGTTCTAAAGACTCTTTGAGAAATCTTTTAATATCCATAAATATATTAATAATTGTTTGTGTATTAGAATATCGAGTTTTTCGTGATATATTACTTTTTTTAATTGTATTTATACAAGGTATTTGTGATATTATTAGTAAAAATTCTTTTCAAAATATGATATATAGTGTTTCTCATAATAATAAAGACACAGCATTTTTTGGAAGAGTTGTTTCATTTTTTTATAGTTGTACAGGTGTAATAATTTCATTAATAGTATATATTTTTCAAAGTACTTCTGTAACAATTAGTATTGGAGTAGTAGCATTTGCAATTTCAAATATTATGTTATTAATGCAAAATACAAAAGCATTTGTATATAGAAATTTTCAATATCACAATAAATCTATAAATATTTTTTACATTTATCGTTATAATTTTATAGGTGCTTTATTATTATTTTTAGTTTCATTTTTTACAAATAGTTTTTTACAAATTTTACCGATTATATTAAAACAAAAATATTTTATTAGGTCTTATATCTTTAGAATTGTATTTTTTACTAACTTAGGGATATTATTAGCACATTTTGTATATATTAGATTTAATGGAGTATTTTATAAAACTATAAAAAAATTATGTTTGTGTTTGATTTTTTTATATATAAATGCTATGTTTGTTTTAACAACAAAATATAAAGTTTTATTAGAGGTTATTACTTTGTTAATTGGATTTATACATACAATCTTAAGTATTGATATACGTAACATTCTACAAAAAGAGCTAGAAGCTGAAGGACAAGAAGTACTTATTGGTTATAATCAAATATTACATGTTGCAGCTATTATATCTCTTATATTTTCCTTTTTATTTTCTCAATATTTACAGTATGGATTTTTTCTTTTTTATACATGTATTATTATTCTAATTTTATTTCTTTATTCCTTTAAAGAATATTTACATAGACAAATATATGAATAATATTATATATCTAGTACTACAAAAACACCATTTCTATTAATAAAATACATTTTTTTATCTAAAATTATAGGTGCAAAATATTTATGAGTTATTTCTTTATAGATTGTATAATTTTTAAAATCATTATATATAGTAATAATTTTATTATCCGTAAATACAATTAATTTTTTATCTATAATATAAAAACGATATATTTTTAAATTTTTAAGAACACCTATATTTTTTATTTTAAAACTACCATCTTCATTGACTATTATTAATAAATTATTTTTATCAAAAAAATAAACATTATTTTTATCACAATAACCATCTAAAAAAGTATAAATATTTTTAATTTTCCATAAAATAGAAAAATCTTTTAAACTAATTCCAAAAACATCACCATTGTAATTACTTACAATAATTGTATTATTCAATAAATTAGGGGAATGAAGTTGTAAATTATTAGTGTTTTTATTTACAATTCTATTAAGAAAAATTTCTTTAATAATTTGATAATCTTTACAAATATATAAAATACCATCTAAATCAGAAAGAATTATTAAATCATTAATAACAAGTGGATATATAATTTGATTATAGAGAATATTACTATTTGTATACAAAAACAATTCTTCTTTGTTTTTATTACCTTGAAAAATTTTTACACTATTATTATTCCAAAGAGCATACTTGTCATTCTGTAATTTGAAGGGAAAGAAAATAGGTGGTGATAAATATCCTATAAACTTCATATTTTGTAAAGAACCATAATATATATTTCCTATATTACTAATTGCCATTAATTCATTATCTTTTATAGATAAAATATAAAAAAAATTTTCATTTAAAAAAGGAATATTTCCAATTTTATTATATTTTAAATCATTTATATCTACACTTATTATTTCATTATTATTGTTTATAAAATAAATAAGGTTATTCACTAATAATAAATTTGATTTTTCAAAACCTACATATTTATAGTGACAAATATTTCCAAAAGCATAAAATATCAATAAAAAAAAACCCCCAACTATCATTCAATATTTATTTTATTTGAAAATATTTTATAAAACAATAATTATTTTCTAAAAAAATACTTTTATATTTACGAATTCATTTGTATGTATATATATTTTCTCATAAAATAAATATAATTATGAATAAATTATTAGTTATTAGTTTTGTTTTTTTATTAGTATTGTGTTTTATTTTTATGTTAATAATTAAGATATTTAAAAAAAAATTTTATAATAAATCATCTATATCTATAATAATATTATCTATAATATTTGTTTATTTTCTTATAATTAAATTTTTTCCATTTTCATTTGGAAAAATAGAAAAAAAATTTTTTATAAAAAAAAATACAACTTCTTTAAAGGAAGAAAAACATGCAGAGCTAGTAAGTGCTTTTCAAGTGCAACTTATAGAATACAAAAAAGATTTAAAGACTTATGGTACTATTCATAGTAGTATTGAATTTGATGTAATTAATGAATCTTCAGGAAAAATAATCTATATTAATGATAATAATTTATTAAAACAAGATCATATCTTTCTTCAATTTGATGAAGAATATGAAAGAATTTTATTAAAAAACCAAGAAGAAAAAGAGTCATTACAGAAAGAAAAAATTAAAAATTTTACAAAACTTGTAGAAGATAATTTAATTCCTTTAATTAAATTAAATGAAGCAAAATATGAACTTAATAGTATTCAAACGGAGATAAAAAAACTAGAACATAAAATAAATATGTCAAAAATTACGGCACCAAAAGATGGATATTTTATTAAAGATGAAAATATAGATATAGGTGCTTTTTGTACACAAAACAGAAAATTAGGTCGATTTTTTAGTAATAGTTTTATAGTAACTTTTTATATTGATGATGAAATATTAAAAAATATAAATAAAGAAAAAGATAATGTTATTTTTTACTTAAAAGATAAAAGTAATCCTTTAAATGTTTTTGAAGGGGTAATTCAAGATATATATCCATTAGTGGATAAGGAAAAAAATACAAATTTACATAAATGTGTAGCTTTACTAAAAAACACACCAAATAATACTTCTTTATTATTTGGTAAAACTGGTATTGTAGAGCTTACATTAGATGCAAAACAAAAAGTATTAATTATTCCTGAAACATCAATAATTAACTATGGTCCTAATTACTATGTATATGTAATTCAAAATGGTGAAGCAATATTAACGGAAGTAGATTGTCAAGAACGTTTGAAAAATGGTTATGTAATTATTAGTGGTATTCAAGAAGGAATGCAAGTTATTAGTGATGGTACTAATAAAATATTTAATCACCAAAAAGTGAATATATACAAAAGTTCTAAATAAGGAGAAAACATGAATATTTTAAAACATTTTATTGATAAATATGTTATAAGTATTGTTCTTAGTTTGTCAATACTATTAATAGGTATCTATGGATTTTTACAATTATCCTGGAGAGATTTACCCGAAAATAAAAAATCTTCATTTGTAATAGTTACGAATATGCGAAATCCTTCTACTTGTGAAATTGTAAATGAAGTTGTTACAAAGAAAATAGAAAATCAAATAAAAAAAATTAATGGAGTTGATTATTTTGTAAGTAATAGTAATCCAAATAATTCTACAATTAAAGTTTCTTTTACAAGTGTAAATAAAGATCCTTTAAATGATTTAAGAGATGCAATGTCAAAATCAGAAATTGCTTCTGATGCTAAACATCCTATTATCTATACGGAAGATTATAGTGGTGAAGTTGCTACTATTAATTTTTATAGTAATAGTATGTCAAATCATGAATTAAGTGAC
>MDLE01000003.1 GCA_001730065.1 Rickettsiales bacterium (ex Bugula neritina AB1) | reverse complement strand
GGGAATCCATTATTACCAAAATAATTATATTAATATTAATAATACAAACATAGAAAAAAATATAGAAATAGAAGATAATATAGAAATAAATAATAAGAATATAAAAAATAGTAATAAATTTATCTATATTATATCTTTAATAATTGTCATTCCTTCTCTATTAGCTTTTATTTATCATTCATTCTATATTCAATGAATAACATTATATAATATATAATATATAATTAATATATATGAATATTAAAAATATTTTACTTACTATTATGTCTTCAATTTATCTTGATTGTTATGCATACACATATTAGATAATAATAACTTATAAAAGAAAAAAAAAGAAATAAAGAAAATAAATCAAATAATTAATAAAAAATATTTTTGTTTTATTTTTGTGTTATAGGTAATTTTTTTGATTTACTTTGTTAAAATATATTATATGAATATAAAACAGATGCTAGTTATCATTAAATTTTCTTTTTTTACTTATTGTATGCAAGAAACACATGACTTAAAAAATGATAAAATAATAGAAATAATTAATAATAAATTTCCAAACATTTCAAAAGAAAATTTAGAAAAAATTCTATATTTATTACCAAAAAACTTTAAACAAAACGATGAAAAAGAAAATATACAATTTATCATAAATAAAATAGAAGAAATCAATACATCAATATTTAAGAAATATAATACATTAGATGACAATCAAAAAATAGAAATAATAATTAAAAACATTAAAATAATTTTAAAATTCATTTGTGATAATAATTATTTATTTAATCAATATAATGAAGAAAATGAAAAATTGCCAAAATTATCAATTAAAAATATTACCAAATTAGATTGTTTATTAGACTGCACAAAAGAAATAAACAATGAATTAAGAATATTTACAACAGAAATAGAAGAATTAATAGAAAATTTACAAAAATATTTAAAAATAATGAATAATGAAAAATATTCAAATGTTACTATAAAAGAATTAAAACAATATATAAATCAAGTTGATAAAAATACTCCTATTAAAGAAATCAGTCATTTTAATAAATTAAATTTACTAAAACAAATAATATACGAAATAACAAAATACTTAAAATATGATTATGATAGTAAAATGACATTAAATAAAAAAAAATTAAATGAAGAAACAAACAAAAAAAAATTAAATGAAGAAACAAACCATCAAAATACCGAGAATTTTATAATATATATATTTAATCAATTAATGGATAACAAGGATTATTTTGTTCAATCGAACGAAAATATAGTTGAATCGAACAAAAATAATATTAAAGATGCTTTAGCATCTTTAATAATTGACAAAAAAAAACCTTCAGAAAATTTACTAACACGTGTTGCAAAATTGTTACTTAAAATACAATATAAAACAATCCCCCAAAAAAATATAGAAATGATTATATATAATATAAAACAAATCAATAAAAAAGTATTAGGGAATGATAATGTGAATTTCAAACAAGAAGAAGTTTTAGAGATGTTAAAGTATATTTTATCAATTATACATTATGATAAATTATTTAATTATAAGGATACAGATAATTTGTCAATTCAATGTAAGATTGAAAATATATGCACTTTATTACAACTAACTGAAGAAATAAATCAAATGTGTTTTACTTATGAAAAAGAAAAAAATTTAGAATATCTAAAAAGTTCCTTAATGCCTCGATTAATAACTTATTTATATTTCCTTCAAAAGGAAGATAGAACACCAACTAATTTAGGTATAAAATTCAAAGATTCATATATAAATAAGATACCCATAAAAGAATTAGATTTGGATACTAGATTATTAATATTAAAAAGTTTAATAGAGTTAATTTTCTATAAATATTTAAAAACAGGAAGTATAGATGAACAACATAAAAAAATATTTAAGAAAATTTTTAATATTACAAATATTACAAATATTACAAATATCAATAAAAATAATGTAAAACAAAATATTTATAATCATATATTAATATGTTTTAAAAAAACATACAACCCACAATTAAGTAGAGAACATTATATTTTGATAGAAAAAATTTCAAATTTATTATCAAAATTTATAGAAGAAGAATTTGATGATGAAAAATATTGGCAAAATATTTTTAAAATAATAAATGAAAATAAACAATTTAAATCATTAGAATTTTTAGAATATTTCTGGAAAATATTAAAATTTATAGAAAATAATAAAAGTTTATTTCCTACTGATAAAAAAACTTACCTTGAAAAAAGTTTTAAAATTATAAATTTTATATTAAAAGACCTAAAAATAGTAAATAAATACTTTAATACAGAAAAAAGTATTGAAAGTTTATTAGAAGATTATAAAAAATATTTAGAAATAATACAAAAAAACATTGGTGCAATTAAACTATATCAATTATGTTTTTCTAATGAATTACCTATTCAAGAACTTACACCACACTTTCAAATTTATATGTTAAAATTAATAATAAAAAAATATTATAATAATAAAGAAATATTAAAGGAATTAAAAGAAAAAGAAAAAAAAGCAATAGAAGAATTATTTAAAGAAATAGAAAAAACATGTAAAAGTAAAAAAAATAAAAATATGATCTTTAAAAAGGTAATAGTTGTATTATTATCAATAAAAATATTTTATAGCTATATTATAGAAAATAATTTAAATGAAAAAAATTATAGAATTTATCAAGATGATGTTTTAAAAAAAATAATGTTTACATTATTTGTTATTACAATATATTATTTTTATAATTTATATTACGAAAAAAATAATGAAATACCCGTAACAAAAGAAAAAGAAACAAACACGTACAATGGAATTATAAGCCATGGAACCACATACAATTCAACTTATATTTATGCAATAATTATTGCATTTTTAAGTTATTTGATATAAATAATTATTTATTTTTTTTTGTTTTTTTATTATTAGAATTAGATTTTGATTTACTTTTTTTTGTATAGATATTTTTTGAATATTTATAAGTTTTATTTGCAACTTCTTCATCTTTCAAAGGTAACATATTACCACATTCTTTATTAGAACATATACAAAAAATGTTTGTTTTTACACGAAATTGCCATTTATTATTACATTTTGGACAGATTTTTTCTCGCATCCATTTAAGAAGATTATCTTTTATTTCATCAATAACTTGAAAAATATTTATATTTTTACATAAATTCGTATTATCCTGTAATTCATTATAAAATTTCTTTAAAGCGTTTTTCCAATTTAATTTTCCTAAAGATATATCATCTAAATAATTTTCCATATCAGAGGTAAATTGATAATCCACATATTTACTAAAGAAGTAATTTAAAAAAATAATAGTTATTTTACCTTTCATGGCAGGTACTAAACTTTTAGAAGCAAGGTGTGCGTATTGACGTTTTTTTATAGTTTCAATAATAGATGGATATGTAGAAGGACGACCAATTCCCTTATTGTGCATTTCTTTTACTAATGATCCTTCCGTATATCTTGATGGTGCTTGAGTTTCATGTGTATTAATAAATATTTCTTTGATTGTTAATATATTATTTAACTGTAAATCTGGTAATAAAAAGTCTTTTTCTTCTTCTTTGTATTTATTTTGTAGTTTTAAATAACCAGGAAACAACAATATAGATCCTTGTATTGTAAATACACCTATTTCATTTGATATATGTATTTCTTTTTTTTTATAAATACTTGCTGCCATTTGACAGGTAACTGTCTTTGTCCAAATTAACTCATAAAGTTCTTTTTGTTGAGGATCTTCTATTTTATCACTTGTATCTTCAATATTTGTAGGTCTTATAGCTTCATGAGCTTCTTGTGCATTTTTAACATTACTTTTATATATATTAATACCATTCGATAAATAATTATCTCCATAGTTTTTCTTGATATATTCACGAATTTTTGTAGTTATTTCTTCACTTAAATTCGTAGAATCTGTTCTCATATAAGTAATTTTTCCACTTTCATATAATTTTTGAGCTACCATCATTGTAATGGATACGGACCATCCTAACTTACTAGTAGCTTCCTGTTGTAATGTAGATGTAATATAAGGAGCAGAAGGATTACTATGTCTTTCCTTTTCTTCAAGAGAAATAACTTTATATATAGAGTTTTCTTCTAGATGGGATTTTATTAAAAATGCTTTTTCTTTTTGGAGAATTTTTTTTACTTTTTCTTTTTTATATTCTAATAAATCACAATTTAATTGAAATTCTTTAAAAACACCTGTTATAGAATAATAATTTGTTTTAACGAATTCAAAAATTTCCAATTCACGTTCTACTAAAATTTTCAAAGTTGGAGATTGAACACGTCCTGCGGATTGGTTTTTAAAAATTCTAAATATTTGCCAAAAAATTGGTGTTATTGTATAACCTATTAAATAGTCAAGTGCCGAACGGGTAAGATATGCTTCCACTAAACACATATTAATTTCTTGAGGATTGTTAATAGCATTTTTAATAGCATTTTTTGTAATTTCATGAAATTTTAAACGAGATATTTTTCCTTTAAAATCTATTTCTTTCAAAATATTATTTACATGCCACCCCATTCCTTCACCTTCTCGATCTGGATCTGTAGCAATATAAATTGTATTGTAAGTATTTTCTAAAACTTGTTTTTTTATTCTATCTAAAGAATCTTTTTTATCTTCCCAAGTGAATAATACTTCATTATTTTCTATTTTAACGGACCCACTTTTTGAGGATAAACCTCTTACATGACCAATAGTTGGCATAACAAAATATTCTTCCCCTAAATACTTATTAATAGTGGCACATTTACTAGGTGACTCCACAAAAACTAAATATTTTTTTTTATTAGACATTTTTTTTAATAATATCAAATAATATTAAATAAATACATATTATTTAAAATTTTGTAATCTTTTAAAATTCTTCCATATATTTTTATTAATAAATTTTTAGGAAAAAAAACATATTTTTTTAGGTAAAATAAAATTTTTTATTAAAACTTTTCTGTTTTATTTAATATAAATGTTTCCTGATAATAAAAATTTCATAGATCTATTTATAGAAATTGGTATCTTATATCGTAAAATACAATTTGTTCTTCAAAAAAAGTTAATAGAAAATAATATATCCACAAATGATATTCAAACAATAATCTTATATTTATTAAATGTATCTCCAAATACAGCAGAAAAAATATCAAAAAATAGTTATTTAATGATAAGTAATGTTTTGTTTAATTTGATGTCTTTAGAGGAATTAGATTTTATCATAGATGAAAATAAATCTTTAGATAATAAATTTCAATATCCCATTAAATTATCAAAAAAAGGTGAAGATATTGTAAATAAAATCAATAAAATTACTAAAAACCTACCTGTAGAAAATAATTTTTATACACTCATAAGTAAATACCATAAAATTATTGAGAAATTTTAAAAATTATTTTTAAATTTATATGATATAATATATAAATATACATGGTCTATTATTTTATTTTTTTTTTATTTGTAAATTCTCAAAAAGAAAATAATTCTATTAAAGTAACTAAAAAATCTGGTGAAACAATTCAAGATTATAAAGAAAAAATTCTTTTGAGCAATAAAAATCTTGGGATTTCTTCTTATAATATATCTATCTATGAATTAGCATTTATGTTAGTTATTTTTTTTAACGATAATTACGAAATAATAAATGATATTTTATCTAATAGTGATTATGATTATAATATAGTGATTCATTTAATCAACAACCTGCTTTTAAATTTTTTAAAGGATAATTTAGAGGAGAAAAATGATTTTTTTACTATTATCAATTCTGCTATCAAAGATCCTAGTATTTTACAAAATAACCCACTAGAATTTATGAATAATATAAGTATTATAGTAAAACAATTTTTACAAACCTTAAATACAGAAGAAATGGATGAGGAGTATAAAAAATTATTAGATGAGGAAGACTTTATAAAAATTTTTACTATTGTTTTATTTAAATATATTTTATTTCTATTACATATAATTGAACTATATAACATGAGAGAATTAGATACAAAAGATGTTGTAGAACTTTTAAAAGAAAAATATAAAAATTAAAATTTTATTGTAAAATTGTTATAAATGGTAGAGATAGTAAAAAGAACACGATATGCACCATCCCCCACGGGTATGATGCATATAGGAAATAGTCGTAGTTGTATTTTAAGTTATTTATTTAGTAAAGCTAATAATGGAGAATTTATATTACGTATTGATGATACAGATGCGGAAAGAAGTCATGAAAGTTTTGAGGAACAAATTTATAAAGATTTAAAATGGTTACAAATTAGTTATCATAAAAAAATAAAACAATCAGAAAGAAAACAAATATATGAAGAATATTTTAATAAATTAAAGGATTTAAAATATATATATGCCTGTTATGAAAAAGAAGATGAGTTACAAGAAACAAGCATTTATAATCGAAAATCCTACTATTTAACCCCTATAGAAAAACAAAAACTCGAAGAAAATACTAAACCACATTGGAGATTTTTTATGAAAAAGGATGTATATAAAATGCATGATGAGGTTTTAGGAGATATAAAGATAAAACGTAGTTGGAGTGATCCTATTATTAAAAGAACTGATGGTTCTTTTACTTATAATTTTACTTCAGCTGTAGATGATTATCTAGAAAAAATTACAGATATTATTAGAAGTATGGAACATTTAAAAAATACTTTTATTCAACAGGAAATCATAGAAGCATTTAATGAAAATTATCAAATAAAATTTTATCACCTACCTTTAATTGTAGATATGAAAGGAGAAAAACTTTCAAAAAGAAAAGGAAATCTTTCATTAATTACTTTAAAGGAAGAAGGTATTCATTATTTATCAATTTTTAGTTTTGTAACAAGTTTAGGAACAAAAAACAATCCATTAATTACTAGTAATAAAAATGATTTTATTGATTATTTATGTTTATCATCTTTTTCTAGGTCTTCTCCAAAATTTTCAAAAGATATATTAGAAAATATTAATAAAAAAATTATTAAACAACTTTCAAAAGAAGAGATAAAATTATTAGGTTTTAATGAAAAGATTTGGAACATTACTAAAGATAATCTTAAAAATTTAAAGGAATATTATGAATGGAAAAATATTTTAGACAATGAAGTTTTTTTTGGAGAGTTTCAATATATTAAAGAATTAAAAAATCTTTATAGGGAATATGGTATTGATTTTTTTTTATATATTCATGAAAGTATAAAAAAGGATTTTTTAAGAAATTTACGTTTTTTTTTAACAAATAAATATTTTGGACCTGAAATAAAAAAAATTTTTGAATATAAATTACCATTATTAAAAAAAAATATTTTATGATATAATTAATTAAAATCCTCTTGGTGGAATTCGGTAGACACGCTAGTTTCAGGTATTAGATTTTAAAGGTTCAAATCCTTTAGAGGGTATGAAGGTGGTGAAATGTCAAATACAAAAAAATGTGATAAGAAATTAAATTTTTTCGAATATGATATCCCTAATGATGTTTTTCATAATATTAATAATGAAGAAGTAATTGGTATTGATACTGAGGCTTTAGGTTTAAATATTAGAAGAGATAGGTTATGTTTAGTACAAATTTGTGTTTATGGAAAAGAACAGCAGTGTAAATGTTATGTTGTACATTTTCCAGAATCAAAATATGAAAAATCTAAAAATTTAATTAAGTTATTTAGAAATAAAAAAATAAAAAAAATATTTCACTTTGCACGTTTTGATATGTCAATTATCCAACAATATTTAAAGGTTTTACCTACAAATATTATTTGTACAAAAATTATGTCAAAATTGTCACGTACATTTACGGAACGTCATGGTTTAAAAGAATTATGTCGAGAATTACTAGGTGTAGAATTAAACAAAACTAGTGGTTGTTCCTATTGGGGTGGTGTATTAACACAACAACAACAACAATATGCAATTAATGATGTTGTATATCTAAAAGATTTAAGTGAAAAACTAAAATCTATTCTTATAAAAGAAAAACGTTGGAAGTTAGCAGAACTTGCTTTTAAAGCTTTAGAAATGGTTGTAACAATGGATCTTAGTGGTTTTGATCCCGTATATATTATAAATCATCATTAATAAATAAAAATCTAAAAATAATCTGTAAAATAAAAAAAAATAAAATTTTTTAATATTTTGATATAAAATATATAAAAAAATGATAGAATTAATTAAATATGTTGAGGATAGTTTTAAAAAGATGTGGAAGAAAAGGAATACATTTTTTTCATTTAATTGTTAGGGAAACAAAAAATAATAAAATTATAGATAAAGTTGGTTATTATAATGCGGATAATAAAACAGATATTAAAAATAATAAATTTGTTTTATTTATGGATAAGATTAATTACTGGTTGAGTAAAGGTGCCCAATCAACTCCATTAATAAAAAATATTATACTTGCAAAAAAAAATATAAATAAATAATTCAATGAATGATACACCAATTATTCAGCAATATAAAAATATAAAAGCATCTCATAATGATAAGATTATATTTTTTCATTTAGGAGATTTTTATGAAATGTTTTATGAAGATGCGGTTTTAGTGTCAAATATTTTAGGTATTACTTTAACACAAAGAAAAAATCTCGAAGAAATAGTACCTATGTGTGGTATTCCTATTAGTAATAAAGATGTTTATATAAAAAAATTACTAAGAGAAGGACATAAAATTGCTATTTGTGAACAAACGGAAACACCTGATGAAGCAAAAAAACGAGGTTGTAAACTTGTAAATAGAAGTATAACTAGTATCTTTAGTCAAAGTACTTATTTTGAAGAAGATAGTGCTTTTAACAATTATATGTTATCGATTACAGAAGATACATATATGTATTTTTGTTTTTATTTAGATATTTCTACAAAAGATTTTTTTTATGAAAAAATTAACAAAAATCATCTTATGGATATAATACATCGTATTAATCCTAAAGAAATATTACTTGTAGAAAACAGTAATATTAATATTGGTGAATTTGAAGATATTGTTACATATATAAAAGGAAATTATACATCTAATTATCCTAAAGAAGTAGAAAATTTTATTAGTATTTCTAATAATAAAATGGAAGAAAAAGCTATTAATATTTTATTTTACTATATAGAAAGTACTTATAATATTATACCTACACATGCACCTAAAATTGGTGTAAATAGTTCTGAAACAATGTTGGACAAAATTACAATTAAAAATTTAGATATCTTTACGGATGAAGGTTTGTCATTTTTTTCATTAATGAATCGTACTAAAACCCCAATGGGTAAAAGAAAATTAAGGGAAATGATTGTTAAACCTCTAATAGAATCTAAAAGTATTAAAAAACGCTTAGAAGTTGTCACATTTTTTGCCCACAATATTATTATAAATAATTCATTTAATTTAAATAATATAGGTGATTTGTCTAGATATTTTTATTTACTTAAAAAAGGAAAAAGAGGTTATAATTTAGTATTTAAATTTATAGAAAGTATTATTAATTCTCAAAAATTTATAGATTATATGAAAAAAAAGGAAAACTTACCTTTATTATTACTGGAACTTATTAATAGTTATAAAACTCCTATATTGTGTGAAGATTTTTTTGATAAAATTGAAAATAAACCAAATATTTTTAAGGAAAATATTTCTAAAGAATTATTAAAAAATATTAATATTAATGAGGCCATTAAAGATATGGAAGAAGAAACAAAATTTATACAAAAAATTGTTTTTTGTAAATTATGTAATAATAGTATAATTGGTTATTTTTTTGAAACTTCTAAAAATGAACAAAATAAAATAGAAGCAAATGGTTTTATTATTAAACAAATATTAAAAAATGTTATAAGATTTACTACAAAAAAACTAATAGAACTAGAAAATCAACTTTATTGTTTAGAAGAACAAAAGAAAGATTTGTTGAAAAATCATCTCGAAATTTATTTAGAAAAAATCTTTATAGAAGAAGAAAATATTCATAAATTAAGTGAAATTATTAGTTATATAGATGTTTTATATGGATTTGGAGAACTAGCTCTAGAAAATAATTATAAAATACCTATTATAAAAGATAAATTTTGTTTTTTTTATAAACAAGGTCGTCATCCTATTATAGAAAAAATAAAGAATAATTTTATTCCTAATGATTTGTCTTTAAATAACTACAATATTTCAATTATTACTGGTGCTAATATGGGGGGAAAAAGTACTTTAATGCGTCAAACGGCATTAATCACTTTAATGGCTCAAATAGGTTCTTTTGTAAGTGCTGATTTTTTTGAAATAAGACCTTTTAAAAAAATTTCTATTCGTATAGGTAGTGGTGATAATTATAAACAAGATGCATCAACTTTTTTTGAAGAAATGAAAGAAATATCAAATATTATTGAAAATGCAGATGAATATTCTTTATTATTAATAGATGAAATAGCTCGTGGTACTGGATATAAAGAAGGAGTAAGTTTATCAAAAGGTATTATTGAATACTTATATAATAAAAAGATTTTAAGTATTATTTCCACTCATTATCTTGAAATTGCTCATCATTTTTATAATTATGAAAAAATATTATGTTTAAAAATCTGTTATTTGTATAAAGAAAATAATTTAATTTTTCTTCATAAATTTTTAGAAGGTATTGCAGAAAGTTCTTTAGGTATAGAAGTAGCAAAAATGGCAGGTATTCCATTAGAAATTATTAAAACTGCTGAAAGTAATAACAATTAAAACAATTAAAACAATTAAAACAATTAAAACAATTAAAATAATATTCAATAATGTTTTAATATTTTAACTTCTTTAAGTTTTTTAATAATAAAAGTATAATGAGTAATAAATATTACATAAATTGCTAGTTTAATCATTATAATATTTGTGCTATAAAGAAAATATGTTTATGAAAATAAAATCTTTTGTATTAGAAAATAACAATCAAGTTCTAATGTATTTTTTATTCATTTTAACTTTATTATTATCGTTATTATCTAATTTTAGGTATGTAAGAAATAGAAAAAATTTATATATATTAATAGCTATACTACAATTTATTTTTGGTATTATTGCCACAATTTTTTCTAGTATATATTTGTTTTATGGTTCAAGATCATAATTAATAAAATATTTATTTCAGGTATATTTGTAGGGGAAATATATATATATACTAATTTTAATGAAATTTGATATATTGTATGTTAATAAAATTTGTGCTATAAAGAAAATATGTTTATGAAAATAAAATCTTTTATATTATTTTTTTGTATTAATCTTTTCTACGTTAATACAAAACAACCTATTGATACAAATTCTATTAAAAATAATAGTAATTCATTAGTTGTAAAAAATAAAAATCAAGTTCTAATTGTAGAAAATAAAAATAAAAAGAAGAAGAAAAAAAATAATAAATTTAAAAATCTATGTAATAAATTTAAAAATTCATTTTTAAAAAATAAAAATATAATATTCAATAGAAATAAAAACCAAGTTCTAATTATACCTTTTTTATTAATTTTAACTTTATTAGTAACGTTATTATTTAATTTTAGATATGTATATAGAAATAGAAATAGAAAAAATTTATATAATATATTCAACTATGAGAATAATAATAGTTTATATTTAGATGGATATGAATTTCCAAATAATATAATAAATATAAATAAACCATATAATATAAAAAACATAAATGAAAAATCATCTATTAATAATAAATTGTTATTAAAAACATCACTTGTCTTTTTATCATTACTTGGTGTACAATTTTTGATTGCACATTATTTTATAAATTTATATGTTGTTATTTTTAATACCTTCAACTTAGCTATTTTGATGGCTTTATATATGATGTATTAAACTATAAAAATATTTTATTAAATATCAAGAATAATTACTTTTATTATTGTGATATCATATATAATATGATAGATCATATTCGTTATATTCTAAATGAATTTTTAAAACAAAATAACTTTGTTAATATACATTTTACATTAGAAATACCGAAATTTTCCCGTGGACATGTTGCAACTAATATATTATTCATAATAAAAAATAAATATAAAAAAGATGTTGGTGATAATTTAAGATTAATTTTAAAAAGTGATAAAAATATAGATACGGTAGAAATCAAAAATAATTTTATGAATATTTTTTTTAAAAGTTCTATCTTAAAAGATTTAGATTTTTCTTTTATTAAGCATAATACGCCAATTATTATAGAGTATACTTCTCCAAACGCTACGGGTCCTTTACATATTGGTCATGCCCGTGGAACTGTTATTGGAGATACTTTAAGTAATATATTTCAATATATAGGTTATAATGTATGTAGAGATTTTTATTTTAATGATGGTGGTAATCAAATTAATAAATTTATAAAAAGTATTTATACACGTTATAGAGAAATAAAATATCAGGATTTATTTGAAGAAGATATATTCTATAAAGGAGAATATGTAAAAAATATCGCTCAAGAATACATAGATGAAAATAATTATTTTTATGAAGAATTTAATGAAAAGTTTCGTAAAGAAATTTTAGAAAATATGAAAAAAGATATCATTAAAGACCTTAGTTTAATGAATATTAAACATGATTTTTATACCTATGAAAGTTCTTTGATAGAAGAATCTTCTACTACTATTAATAAATTAAAAGAAAAAAATTTAATAGAAGAATACGAAAATAAAATATTATTTAAATCTACTTTATTCGCGGATGATAAAGATCGTGTAATTCGTAGGGAAGATGGTAGTTTTACATATTTTGGTAATGATATTACTTATCATTTAAAGAAATTACAAAGGGGATTTAGTCGTCAAATTATTGTTCTTGGAGAAGACCATATTGGATATTTTAAGCGTTTATCAGCAATCGTAAAAAATTTTAATATCAAATTACAAATAGTTCCTCATAGTATTGTTAAAGTATTTAAAGATAATAAAGAAATGAAAATGTCAAAAAGAAGTGGTAATTTTATAAAAATTTGTGATTTTATTGAAAATTATAGTAGTGATTTCCTTAAAATTTTACTATTAACTCAGAATTACTATACCTCCATCAATATAGATTTAAATAATTTAAATATTGAAAATAGTCCTCTTTTTTATATTCAATATACATATATACGTCTTAATTCCATTATTGATAAAATGACACTTGAAGAAGAATTTATAGATTATAATTTTTTGAAAAATAAAGAAGATAAAAATGTAATCATGTATTTAATTTGGTGGAAAGAAACAATAAAAAATATTTCTATTAATTTAGAGGTAAACTTACTTTTATTGTTTATTACAAATTTTTGTAAAAGTTTACATATATATTGGAATAATAATACTATCCAACAAGAGAATAAAATAATTTCTAATTCTCGTTTGTTTTTAATGATAAGAAGTTTTGAAGTACTTTCTATAAGTATGGATCTTTTAAAAATTAATAAAACCATGAATAAATAAAATTCTTTAAAAAAATAATAAACATAATATATAAATTAATAAAATTAATACTAAAAATTTTATGAAATTTTCTATTTTTCTTAAATAACATATAAATCTTATAAGTAAATTTCCTTTGTAATTTCTATAGAATATAGGAATATACTTATAAAATTCTTTTTCTGTAATAATAGATAATGTATTATTACTTGGTATTTTTGGTAAAATTATCACTTCATCTATTTTAATTAATAAATAAAACTTTTTAAAATCTATAATATTTTCTGTGAATGTTGTAGTTTGTAAATATATTTTTTTTATAGGATGTTGAAAAAAATATTTATAATTCATAAATTCTTTTTTTAATATAATTAATCCTTCAATTTGTAAATTATTTTCATAATTAATAAATTGATTATTTTGAAAAATAAGATTATAGGGACCAAGAATTAAATAAATCATATATGTAATATGTCCATAAATTGATGCAAAGTAAGCCATAAAAATATACAAATAAAAATAATATTTTGTAGTACAAGTATTAATGTAGATACAGAAACAAAAGAAAAAAGAAAATCCCATTGTTTTTCTAGATTATTCATAATTTTTTTAGGATATTCATCTATACCTATATTTATGATATCTTTTATAAGTTCTTCATTAATTACTGATAAATTTATTTGTTTTCTTAAAAATAAAAGATGTTTTTGATGAAAAATATATTTATTATACATTCTATTAATAAAAAAATTTATAAAGTAATAAATTCCTATATTGATAGTAATAAAATATAAAAAAAATAAATATATATTGATTTTTATTTTTAATATTTTTTTTCCCATATAAATTACTATTATTGTACCTAAAAATAAACAATAAGGATATAAATAAGAACTCATACATTTCTTTTCTAATTCATAAAGTTTATCTACATAATGAATAGTTTCGTAGAGTAGCATAAAAGATGATAATTTTTTTAATATTTTATTTTCTAGACTTAGTTGTAAACTTTCAGAAATACTACATCCATTAGAGAAATTATCACAAAATTTTTTTATTTCTTTTTTAAGTATAGGGTTAGTAATAGTATGTATAACATTTACTATATTTTTAGAATCATTTAATAAAACATCTATAATTTTTTTAAAATTTTTCCTGTAATTATCTGTTATTATTATTGTTTTCATATTTATATTATAACGAAAACTACTGTAATATTAAAGATTTTTCTAAATTTATAGTTTTACGTAAACCTTTTTTTTCACTGTTACCACCGATATATAAACCAAGAACTAATATATAATAATTTAATACTAATCCACATCCGTAACTAAATTTATGAGTTTTTGTAGTAATATCAAAATATAAATCAAAAAAAATACAAAAAAAAATATTAATACTTTTAGTGGCTTCTATATTAAAATTAAATAATTTATACATTAAATTAAATTTTGTAATAGATATAGGTGTTAATAAAGCAATTTGTTTGTTAAAAATATAATCATAACTTTTTAATGTTAAATTAGAAGAATCCAAGATATGTTCTTGTGGATATGTATATAAACGCATATAACCCCCATCTCGATAATATATATTAGAAAAATGATGATAAATATTTTTACTTCCTGAATAATAAAAAACACTATTACACCAGAAGTAATATTTAGAAGTAAATTTATAAATAAATTCACCTCCTAAACTTAATTTATGTAAACTATCATCATAAAAATATTTATAATTTTTAAAAAAAGATAAAGAATAGTTTTCAAAAAAAAAAATTTTTTGAATATCAAAACTTGTAAATTTATAGATATGTTTGTCAGTTATAGATCCATGAAAATATTTTTTTAATCCAATTGGTGTAAAAGAAAAAATTATATTATTTTTTTTATAACTAATATTGATAATATCTATGATAAAATTTTTATAATTAATATCATTATTAAAATTAAAATATATTTGTATATAACTTGAAATAGAAAAAGGATAAAATTTATTTATAAATAATTCAAATAATATACCAGGTGTTTTAAAATTAAAATTTTTTATACGAGGTGTTATTATATATCTTAAATAAGGATAATTATAAAATATATGTTCATAAGGATATTCTATAATCATTTCATTATTTTCTATATTTATAATATTTATGTCTTTTTCTTGAGATTTTTGCAAAAATTTAACAACAACACCATTATTACCAAAAACAGGAATTACTTCATACTCTATGTATTTATTTAATAATATACTAATAAATTGTTTAAAATTTTCAATTTTTTCCATATTTAAGGAATCACCCACAGAAAAATTTATCATGGAAATTAAAAAAATACTTGATACATTAAAATTAACAAATAAAATATTTGTAATAGGAATCATATTTAATTGTTCTTGAATTTTATCTATGTATATATCTATTAAATTAACATTCATTGTATAAGTAATTTTTATAGGTTTTTTAAAAAATTTTTTTAAATAATTTAAATCATCTTTAAAGCCATTTTTATTAATTGCAGCAATAATTTTATTTTTTAATATATTATTTTTAATTTTTTTTTTATTTATATAAATATTATTTATAAAATATTTAGAACCTTCATTAATATTTAAAATTGCTTTAACGGTTTGTTTTTTTTCATTGATTAAGTAAAATATACTACAACTTGTATTTAATAGTAAATATTCTTTTCCTAAAACTTCAATAATATCATGAATAGTATTATCATAATTTTCCCATAAAAATAATGATTCACTCATATCAAACAATAGTAATTTTATTTTTTCAAAAAATGTTAAAGGTCTTAAGTAATTTTTTAATAAATTTAAAATATCATTAGTGGGAATAATATTATTATTTAATATAATTATTTTTTCAATAAAATATATTTTTTTTCTTTCTGTTTGAAAGGTTATATTTGTTTTAGAGTTGTTAAAATCATAGATTACTTTTGTATTTTTAATATGTATATCATTAATTTCTATAAATAAACCCAATAACTCTAACATAAAAAAATTACATAAGTTAAAAGGCCTTATATATTCCTGAAAAGTTTCTTTTATTTTATCTTCCGAAATAATAATATCTTTAAATTTTACATCGTTCACAAAACCTAAAGATATAAAACTATCATTTATATGTGGTAAAAGAGATAATAAAATTTTTTTATTTTCTCCTAGTATATCAAAATAAATACCTTTTTTTTTATAAGAACTAAAAGAAATAATATATAAAAATAAATGAATAAAAAAATACCTCATCTAATTAACCACCATAACTTCTAAACCTTCCATAGATTTATCTAAAATAATTTGACAACTTAATCTTGAATTTTCTAGAGGATATGGCTCTGATAAAGTAAACAACATATCTTCTTCTATAATAGATTTATCCCATAATTCTTTATGATTTTTTAATACTACATGACAAGTAGCACAAGATAAATTACCACCACAAACACCTTTTATTTCTGATATATTATATCTTTTTGCAAGATCCATTATAGTTTCACCAATTTTTCCATAAGCTTCTATTTTTTGTTTTTTATTTATTAAATTAAATATAATTTTTATCACTTATTTCTATAATACTAAAAATTTTTGTATAATTATAAATAATATGATACAAAAAATTGAAAAAATCAATAGAAACTTAAAAGAGATAGAACTATGGCCTTTAAAGATTGTTAGTCCTGATGGAAGTTTTTTTTATACATATACAACTGATAAACCTATGAATAATGAAAAAGAAATTATTATTTTTTTAAATATTAATCAAAAAGAACATAAAGCCTGGACGGGTAAAGTCGCAAGTAAAACTACAAAAAAAGAGAACAGAAGATTTTTATTTTAAATTTTAAAAAATATCTAATAAATCTATAAAATTGTATTGTTCCAAAAAATTTTTAAACTTTTCCTTTTTAGGATTTGGTTTATAAAATTTTTCTATATTTAATTGAATATCATCTTTTAAAGTAGTTAATTTTTTAAATAAAATAGCAGGTGTAAAATCTTTTTTTTTTCCTTCTTCTGAATTAATAATGTTTTCTAATTTTTCATACTTTGAAAGTAACTTTGCAGCTGTTTTTTCACCAATTTTGTAAATACCAGGAATATTATCACTGCTATCTCCACAAATAGCAAGAAAATCTGCTATTTGCTTAGGATAAACACCCATTTTTTCAAATACATCTGTTTTATTAAAAAATTTTTTTGAAAATATATTTAAAAAAAAAACATTATCTTCTACAAGTTGCATTAAATCTTTATCCGTAGAAATAATTGTTACTTTACTATTTTTATAATGTTTATGAAATAATTTTTTGTAACTAGCAATAAGATCATCTGCTTCATATACTTTATGATAATCTACAGCAACGTTTAATAAATCACAAACTTCTTCACATAGATTAATTTGCTGAAAAAAATTTTCTGAAGGTCTAGGACGATTTTGTTTGTAGGATTTTAAAATTTCCTTACGAAAATTATTAGAAGTTCTATCAAATAATACAATAATACTAAAATATTTATTAATATTTCTTTTTATTAAATTTATTAAAAATCTTGTAAAACAATACAAGGCATTTACTTCCAAACTATCAGAAGTAAGACGAGAAGGTACTCCATAAAAATACCTGCATATTATACTATTACCATCAATCAGTAAGAGTTCCTGAATAGATTTAGTCATCTTTACAAATATATTCTTCTAAACCTACTTGAATTATTTGACGTATTTGTTTTTGTAAAATTTCTTGCATAAATTTTTCTAATACTTCTTTGTTGTTTGTATAATTGCTTATTATATCTTCAATAACAGTTTTTAAGATATTTTGTTTTTTTATGGTTTTTAATATTAATCCTTCTATATTATTTTCTATCTCTTGTTTAACGGTAAATTCTATATGTTCTTTTAATTCATCCGTCAATGAAAAGGAAACAGATTTTGTTATTTTTTCTGGAGAATTTGTATTTTTTTTAATTTCTAGTATACTTTGTCGAATTGATTCTAATTCATTTTCGTTCTCATTAAAATTATCCATTTTTAGGATTTTATCATAAATTTTTTAAAATATCTACTATTAATTGGTAATCTAATTAATCTTAAAATTTAATATTAATAAATTAGTGGAAGGAAGGCTGCTTTTTTTCAAACCTGACCTGGTATCCTTCAATTTTTTCTAAGACTAGAAAAAACATTTTTAATTCTATAAGATTTTGATTATAAAAACAATATTTCGTTGTAATATTATTAATATTTTCCATAAAAATATTATCTTTTTTATTTTTTTTAAGACTTTTATAAAAATTAACTATATATTCTATTAATAAATTAATATATTTTTTAAAATTAGTGATAAAAATATACGTATTTATTTTAGTATTTATACCATATATGAATAAATTCCATGTTAAAAACCCTATATCCCAAAATATTTTACATTTTACACAAGAAGGGCTAAACCTAATAAACATATGATTTATTTCTGCCACTAGAATTATATATATTAAATAAATAAAAAGAGGATTATAAAAATTTTTTTTTATCATAAAATCTATCACATTTATTATTCTTAAAATCTTATAACTCATATTATCAATATAATTTAAAAAATCTTGAGAATATTTTTTATTTTTTTTTAATTTTCTAATATCTTTTATGAAAGTTCTATGTTTATGTACTAATTTATATAATTTATTTTCAATTGATGAAGGATTATTTAAAATATCAATAGTATGTTCACATTTAGTCAATAAAAAATTTTTAATTTCACAATACTCACAAAATTTTTTATTTCCATAAATGAAAAAACTTACAAACATAAAAAGATTTAATAACATATTTTATAAATTCTTAAAAACTACTTTTTGTATTCATTTTCATTAACATATCTTCATTAGACATTGTTACTTTAATACGTTCTTTTAAAAAATTAATAGATTCTTCAGGAGACATATTTTTAATTAATAGAAAATTATTTAAAACACGAATACGTCGCCAAATTTCATTTTTTATAAAACGATTATCTTCACGAGTACCAGATGCTTCTATTTTAATAGCTGGATATATATCTTTTTGTGCTAGTTCACGACTAAGAACTATTTCAGCATTACCAGTACCTTTAAATTCTTCAAACAATAACTGATCACCTTTCGATATATTATCAATTAAACTTGTACTAATAAGTGTCAAAGATCCTGCTTCTTGTGTGTTTCTTGCAGCACCAAGTATTTTTTTTGCTTGAACTACTGCATTAGGATCTAAACCACCACTTAAAATTTTACCAGAATTAGCAGGTGCAGCACTATTATAAGCACGTGCTAAACGAGTAATTGAGTCTAAAAAAATAACAACATGTTGATGATTTTCTACCATTCTTTTTGCTTTTGCGATAGCCATTTCCGCTACTTTTATATGATTTTCAGGAGACTCATCAAAAGTAGAACTAATAACTTCTCCTTTTTTTATTATTTTTATCATTTCTGTCACTTCTTCAGGACGTTCATCAATTAATAAAATAATTAAATAAATATCCTGGTATTTTGCCATAATTGATTCCGCCATTTGCCTTAAAAGTGTTGTTTTACCAGCTTTCGGTGGTGCAACAATTAACATACGTTGCCCTCTTGCTAAAGGAGCTGTTATATCTATTAAGCGCATAGAAATATTACGTTCTTTATTAGAAGTATTTAAATCTTCTAGTACAATTTGTTCCGTAGGATAACAGGGTGTTAAAGATACAAAATCATATCTTTTTTTTGACACAGATGGCAATATATCATTAATTAAAACTATTTCTCCAAGTGGTAAAAATTTTTCATTAGTATTTTGATTATTATTTTTCTTGGCGGAAATAATACCTAAAATCTTATCACCTTTTTTTAATTGATATTTTTTTATGAAAAGACTATATACATGAATATCATAATTACTAAGTAAGTAATTATTTTCCATATATCTTAATACACCATAGTCCTGCAAAATTTCTAAATATCCTGTAATTTTTATATTATAATTCATCATATGAAAATATTTTATTAAATCCCCCAACAACATTTCTTTATTTCCTATATTGTTACTTGTGAAATTTTCAAGACTGTTAATATATTTACAGATATCTTTTAATGATAGAGCTTTTATCTCATCAAAATTAATTTCTTTAATCTTATCCGACATTATTAAATTTATTCCTTTTATTTTAAATTAAATTTTTTTTCATCTAATAGTTTACAAAGTTTTTATTTCAAAAATTTATAATACCGGAGGAAGCAAGATTCGAACTTACGGTAACTTTCATTACGACAGCTTAGCACGCTGCTGCTTTAGACCACTCAGCCATTCCTCCAATTGATGTTATAATCTTATTCTAATATAAACAAAAAACAAATACAAGACAAGATTGAATAAATAGAATAAATAATTTAATTGCAACATATAATTATTATTTATTACAAATAAAGATATGTTTTTTTATATTAATTATTTTTATTAAATATGTTATCATGGTATTAATTATGATAAAATCAAAATTTTTTAATCTATCCTTTATTTTATTTTTTATACTACCAAATTTATATATGGTTACAGGCGCTGGAATAGAAAAAAAATCAAATTTTCCACAAACAAAAGAAGAAGAAGAAAAAGAAAAAAAAAATAAAATCATAAATACTATATATCATTTTCAAGAAAAATATCCAGATGCATCAAGACCTTTATTAATAACTTATTTATCCTATATTTATGATATTTGTAATGCTAATATTAGTAGACATGAAAAATACAAAAATATTTATCTTTATATTAGGGATAATAATTTATTAATTTTATATGATAAGTTTTTTTTGTCTAAATGGATTGTTTTTTTAAAAATAATGTTCTGCATTCCTTTAGGATGGATATTTAATATTAATCATTTTTTAATTAAAGGGTTGAAATGGAGTTCATTCACCAATACATTGTTGATTATTTTTTTAATCGTTATAGAAATTTCTTTTTGTTATAAGAATAATACATTTCACTCTGTTTTTATGTTTGTTTTATTTATAACATATTCATTATTTTTTGTCATATTATTTTTTCCTATATTAGAAAGTTTAATTAATAAATTGTCATTATTGTTGCATATAAAAAAAAATTATTTAGAAAAAATATTTCAAGGAATTATATTTTTATTCGTAACGACTTTTATATCTTTTTATAATTATAAAGATCTTAAAGATATATTAAATTCATATAATTATTATAATCATCTTGTGTTCATTTTTAGTTGTCTTGTTACATTTATTATAATTATATGTCTAATAAATTTTATAAAAATTAGAAAAAAAAAAAATAAAATACATGGTGTATTGGACATGTCGTTTATAAGAATTATAAAATTAACACATTTTTCATATTTTAAAAAAAATTTAGAACAATATATGCTTTTTTTTTTTGCTGTTGTTTGTTCGAAGTTTTTTCCTTCTATTATTTCCCTTTTATTTGATAACTATAATGATTACAGTTACATTATTAATTTTGTAATTGCGGCATTAGCATTATGCATATCATTTTTCCTTTTGAAAATAATACTGACTTTTTTCAATTTTATATACAAATATGGACAAAAAATCTTTAAAATTAAAGAAAAAGAAGAAGAAAAAGAAGAAGAAAAAGAAGAAGAAAAAGAAGAAGAAAAAAAAGAAGAAAAAGAAGAAGGGTTAAAATTTTATTTTAATAAATTATATAAAATTGTTTCAATTTTCTCTTTTGATGATATATTTTATGATATTACTAATGAAGAACTAGAATTGGTTACTTCATTAAATGAATTATTAATAGAAAATAAGTATAAAGAGATATTGGAAAAAATAAAATCATTACCAACAAAATATAAATGGAACAACGAAGAAGATTTAACTTCTATAAATGATCAAAAAAAATTAACAAAAAAAGAAATAAATAGTATAACAAATTGCTTGGATTTTTTGTTAAGTGAAGTAATTAATAATTCTTCTTATATTAGTCATAAAGATCAAGAGAAAACTATTGATCAATTAAGAATATCATTATTAAGTATAATAGAAAAAGAGGAAGAAAAAACAAATTATGCGAATCTATTAAAAATAATGAATAAATTAATTTCTCAATATAAAAATATGTTTCCTGAATTATTATCTGCTAATTCTCAAAATTACGATATTTATTTGAAGAATTTTTTTCATAAAAATTATATTAAAAAATTAAATCCTTATGATAAAAATGTATTCATTGAACCAAATCAAATAGAAAAAAAATTTCTAAATAGTATAGAACAACTTAAGGAAATTAAAATAATTTTTGAAGATATTATGAAAAATTTAAGAGTATATCAAAAGGATTTTCAACAAACAAATGATATGATAATTAAAATAATAAATGATTACATAGAGACTCTTAGATATCAAATTGAAATGGTTGTAAACAGATATAACACATCAATTTTTGATAAATTCATTGTTGGTAAAAAAACAATTGTAATGAATAATTCTGATAATAAAATTTTACAATCAAGTAATGGTCTTTTATCTGAAAATCGTGTGTCTCCTTTAAGGTTAATAGTTACATTTATATTATCAATTACAACCGTATCTTTAATTGTATTAGGTTATAAATTAACAAAAGATGAAAAAATGGCAGCAATGATTGATTTTTAATTTATTTTTTTATTTTACATAAAATATACAAATACGTTTAGGAGTAATTTCTAAATATTGTTTATCTCTTAATTTAGTCATACCATTTTCAATTGTTACGATGGAAGGAGGTGGTAATGTAACAGTATCTTCTTTACCGGCAGAACGTACATTAGTTAATTCTTTTGCTTTTGCAACATTTACCATTAAATCGTTTTGTTTATTATTTTCTCCTACAACCATACCTTTATATACGGAATTACCTGGTTCAACATAAAAAACACCCACACTAAGTTTATTTAAAGCATAAAAAGTTACACTTCCCTCTTCTGTAGCTATTAAAAATCCATTTTCATTAGATTCAATGTCACCATAAAAAGGTTCATATCCAATGAAAGAACGGTTCATAACACCAGTACCTCTTGTTAAAGAAATAAATTCATTTTGAAACCCCATTATAAAACGAGTAGGAATAATAAACTCAAGACGTGTTTTACCTAAAAATTCTGTCGTATTAGTATGTTGACCTTTACGTTTTCTCATTTTTTCAATTACAACACCCATATATTGATCATCTAAATCAATGATAACTTTTTCTACAGGTTCACTCTTATCTTCCTTAAATAAAATTTTTGGTTGACTTACACAAAATTCAAAACCCTCTTGACGCATAGTTTCAAAAATTACTCCTAGTTGTAATTCACCTCTACCATATAAAGTTAAAGACTCACGACCTGTTATTTCCTCTAAACGAATAGCTACATTTTTATGTGCCTCTTCTATTAATCTTTCACGAATAGCATTAAAAGTCATTTTACCTAACATACCATCTTTTCCCTTAAAAGGTGAAATATTAGGTAAGACATCTACGGACATAGTAGGAGGGTCAATTTCTATACCAGTAATAGGTTCTATATGTACATTATTAGTTAATGTATGATTAACGGTTGCTATCTTACTACCTGCGATTCCAATAATATCACCTTTTTCTGCAGAAGAAACAGGAATTTTTGTTATACCTACAAATTTAAATATCTTTAAAACTCTAAAAGTATCTTTAACATCTTTGTTTTTATCTAATACAGATATTGTATCACCTTCATTAACAACACCACTATATATTTTACCAATTACAATTTTACCAAAATATTTATCAGAATCTATAAGATTAACGGAAAAAATAAAATCATTACCTTCCAAAACTTTTGGAGGTGAGGATTTTTTAATAACATCTAATAAATCTTTCATATTTTTTTTTTCTGGATGTTCTTGAATAGATAGAGCAATTTTTAAATCTTTACAAATAAATCCTTCACGACCTGATCCATATAAGAATATAGGTTCTTGTTCATATCCTGAATTAATTAATAACTCAAAAATTTCATTTTCTACTTCTTCACAACGGGCGTCTTTTTTATCTATTTTATTTATAATAACAATAATTTTTTTTTTATTTAAAATAGCTTTTTTAACAACAAACTCTGTCTGAGGCATTACCCCTTCTGCGGCATCTACTAATAATATACTTGTATCAATCATGTTAAAAATACGTTCTACTTCTCCTCCAAAATCTGCATGTCCTGGAGTATCAACAATATTTATATGACAATCATCATACATAAAAGAAGTAGTCTTTGCAAGTATTGTAATACCTCTTTTTTCCTCAAGACCTTGATCCATAGACGCTTCTTCTTTATCACTATGACTTTTACTAGCCTTTCTCAAATTATCCACTAATGTTGTTTTACCATGATCTACATGTGCAATTATACATATATTTCTAAACTTTGATATATTTTTATCATTTTTATCAATTTCTACTGTCATTGTTATTAGTATATATTAAATGATAAAATTTTCAAATTTCTAACAAAAAATACTTAATAATTTTTATAATTTTTATTAAATGAGTAAAAAAATTGTGTATACTTATTAGTATATGTTTTTGTTAATATTTTTTTTTATTGGAGATAATTTATGAATTTATTTATAATTGTACCATTACTAATATTTCATTTTTTATTATCAATATTATTGTGTTTTATTGTTCTTTTACAAAAAACTGATGGTAGTTTAGCAGTGTCAAGTAATCCTAAGAATAATAGTTCTAGATCAGAAAATGAAATATTAGTTAATCTAACGATTTATACATCTATTATATTTTTTCTTATTCCAATTTTATTAAGTAAATATTTCAATAAAGAAAAAGCATCTTTTTCAAAACGATTACATAACTTAGTTTAAAATAGAGAGGTAATATGATATTAAATAATATTAATATGGATGATATAAAATCAAAATTAAAATCAAAATATATATTTGTAACAGGTGGTGTACTATCAACAGTAGGTAAAGGTATTACTGCTGCATCAGTATTCTATCTTTTAAAAGAAGCAGGTTTTAAGGTAAAAATTAATAAGTTTGATCCTTATTTGAACGAAGATTGTGGTACTATGAACCCTAAAGAGCATGGTGAAATCTTTGTTACTCATGATAAAGGAGAAGTGGATTTAGATTTAGGAAGTTACGAGCGTTTTTTAAATATTGAAACAAGAAAACGTGACGTTATGACGTCTGGTAATTTCTATAAAAAGATTTTAGAAAAGGAACGTCGTGGTTTGTTTTTTGGTAAAAACGTACAAATCATGCCAGATATGGTAAATGAAATTTGTGATTATATTGTAGAAGAGGATGATGGTTTTGATTTTTCTATTTTTGAAATTGGTGGAACTGCAGGAGATGTAGAGTTATTACCTTACTTAAATGCAATACGTATTATAGGAGGTGTATTTATTCATGTAGGATGGATACCCTATTTACAAAGTTCTTTAGAATTTAAAACTAAACCATTTCAACATTCTTTACAGTTTTTAATGTCTAGTGGAATAGTACCTGATATATTAATTTTAAGATCTGAACTACCTTTAAATAATGAAGTTACAGAAAAAATTAAACATACAACATTCAATAATAATATAATTACTATTTCTAATAGAAAATCTGTTTATGAAGTACCAAGTATAATAAATGAACAAAATATTCTTAAATATATCTTTCATAAATTTAATATGAAAGAGAAAAATATCAAAATTTCTAATATGTTTAATGATATTGTTCGTATTAGTAATTCTGATAAATATATTGCACGTATTTTATTAATAGGAAAATATAAGGTTTCTCCAGAAGTATATAAATCTATAGAAGAATCTATACAACATGCAAGTTTTATTTATAAAGGTAAGTCAAGTATAGTATATAAAATATGTGATTCTATTGAAGATAATGGTATTTTACATGATTATGATGCTTGTGTATTCTTAGGAGGTTTTGGTACAAATTTAACGGATAGAATTATCGAGTTAATTGGTTATACACGTGTTAATAACATTCCTACTTTACTCATATGTTTTGGTATGCAGTTAGCAATGATTGAAATGGCCCGTAATGTTCTTAAAATATCCGATGCTACTTCCGTAGAATTTTCTGAAGAAGGATCTCACATAGTATGTGTTGTAGATGATGATTATAATCCTGTAGTAAGAAATAAACGTATTGGAGGAACATTAAGAGTTGGAGGTATTAATCTAAAAATAAATACTTGTTCTCGTCTTTATGATTTTTACAAAAACTATCATCGTTTAAAAGAAAAAGATATAGTAGTAGAAAAATTTAGACATAGATACTGGATAAATCATGAATTTCAAGAAAAATTTGAAAAAATAGGTGTAATATTTTGTATGAAAGATGAAGATAATAAAAATGGATTAGAGGCAATGGAATTAAAAAATCATAAATTCTTTGTAGGTACACAGTTTCATCCTGAATTATATTCAACATTTTACAATCCACATCCAATTTTTATTGCATTTATAAAGGCAATTATTAAATGAAATATTTATGGTTTTTGACAATAGTTTTTAGTGAAAAACCATCTTTAAATTTATATAAAAATTTTTGTATTTTTTATATAAAAAATACAGATTTAAATATATTTATGAAAAATATCATCAAAGAAAATTCTAATTTAAATTTAATTATTTCTGTTTCTTCAGGTATTTTTTTTATTAATTTATTTCAAATTATTATGGATAATAATACTAATATTTTATTGTCAATCAGTATTAATGGAATAGATAGGATAAATAAATATATACCATATATTAATACTTTTTTTTTTATTTTAAATAAAGAAAATAATAAAGGAACAAATAAGAAAAAAATTCTTAAAATGATTGATGAAGTTATTAATGATATGATGTATATTGAATATGAAATTATTGTTTTAGATGATAAATATCTTGAATATATAAAAAATATTTGTGAAAAAAATATTTCTATAAATTTTGATCAATTAACAAATTTTTCTATACATCCATTATTATCTTATAAAAAAAGTATTATTTTAGATAAAAAAAACCAACAATTTTCTTTAAAAAGTGATTTAATAAATATTCTTATTTCTCTAGATGTAAATCAACATAAAATCCTATTTCGATCTTTAACAAAAAGATGGATTTTAATAAAAAAAACCAAAATACAACCTTTAAGAATATATTTACAAGAATTAAAATATTCATTAGATTTTTTATGGGAAAGAAATTATATTTATTTATTACCAGATATGTATGATGATAAAAAAATATATGAAGTTTTAAGAAAAAAAATCCCTAGTATAATTAGTGAAATATAATCTATTAAAGTTAAATAAACCTTTTAACTATTTGAAGAACATCTTTTTTCTGTTATTCTAATTATTAGATATTAATGTTTATAAGATATATTAATAAATTTGTTTTTCAAATTCGTCGAATACATACTAATGTTATAGTTATTGGTATATTAGGTTTTCTCACAAATTTTTCTGCTAGTATTGTTCATACAACAGCTGTTTTGTTCATAGGAGATACTATTATTAGTAGTAATTTACTAATATTAATAAGAAATTTTTCAGAAGCATTTGCAAATTTTTATAAAATTTTTGGTGGTATAATAAGCGATTATTGTAAAAAAAGAAAATTATTTCTTGTAATTGGATACGTAGGTGTTGTTTTTTGTAAAACAATGGTGACGGTTGTTACTTTAAAAAAATACATACCTATTAGTATAATTGTTTATATTTATGTAATTAATCAGTTTATAGATAGGTGTATAAATGCTATAAGAGACCCTGCTAGAGATGCAATTATATTAGAAACTGTAAAAAATACAGATCCAGAATTTGTTAATATTTCTTTTGGTATAAGAAAGTTTATTACAAGTCTTGGTTCTGTTTTTGGTGGAATATTTACTTTTTTACTTTTATGGATTATAGAATATAAATTTTCAATACAATTTATATATTTTGTTTTATTCATACCTATATTTATTATGAGTATATTTATAGGAAAATATTTAAAAAAAATGTATATTAATATATTTGTATTTTTTTATTTGTTTTTAATAAAATATTTATCAAAATATTTAGAATTATCTACTATAATATATAGTACTGCTATAGTTCCAGTTGTATTAGCTACTTTATTAGTAGTAAAAAAAATACAAGAAGTAAAAAAATACACAAATAATTCTTCTTCTGATTTGTCTTTTAAATATATTTTTAAAAATTATAAAGAATTCAAAAATATATTTATAATTATAAATATATTAATATTTTCATCTTTTGGACGTATATGTGATTTAGGGATATTTAAACGTGGTTTAGAATTAGGAATAAGTAGTTATAAAATTCCATTAATGTTTGTTGTTTTATATATTTCTGTAGCTTTGTTTTCTTATTTTTTATCTTGTATAAAAGATGATCAAAATTATGTTTTTAAAACAATTTTTTTTTGTCTATCATCATTACTTCTTGGAAATATTATTTTGTATAAATATACAAACTTTATTACCTTTTGGATAGGTTTGATTCTAATTAGTGGTTATTTATCTTTAACGGATGGTGTAATGAGTTCTATTATTTCTAGATATATTCCTAATGAGGGGTTAACAGCTACTGTTTTTGGTTTAACATATGGTTTCACAGGTTTATTTTTAATGTTAAATGGTGTATTTACATTTATACTACGTAAGTATATTTTTACATCTTTTCAAAACATTCATGGTGTAATGTGTGTTCCTATACTTATTGCTATATTAATTCTTATTTATTTTAGAAAAGAACTAGTATAAAATATTTGAAAAATTTAAGTGATAAATTTTCTGTAGTTTTGTTATAGATTTTATTTATTATTTGTATTCAATATTTAATTAAAATTCAAAAACAAAAAAAACAATATTCTTCTATTATATATAAGAAAGAATTTATATTTTTAAGTAATATTAATAAGAGTTTATAGGATTAATCTGATTACTATCATCATAAAAAAATATACATAATTTTTTCTTCAATTTAAAAGTTGTTAGAATTATAAACATGAGAATAATTTAAATTATGATTTATATAATAAGAAAAAAAAATCATTTACATCTAAATTATTAGTTTAATATTCATATATATTAATTATATATTATATATAATATATTCATTATTTATTTTATTTTTATAAAATAAATTTAGTAAATGAGATTATAGAATGAATGATCAATAAAAGCTAATAGAGAAGGAATGACAATTATTAAAGATATAATATAGATAAATATATTACTATTTTTTATATTATTATTATTTATTTCTAGATTATTATATGTATTTTCTTCTATGTTTGTATTATTATCTATTTTTCATTATTATCTATTTTTGTATTATTATAGTAATAATATAGAGATAATATTATTATTATCAATACTATACCTATATGTTTGTATTCATATAATAATGTTTCTTCTACTGATTTTTCTGCTTCTAGTATGAAAAATTTAATAAGTGCATAAAAAATCATTCCCCAAATTATTAATATTAATAATTAATATAAGAATAATCAACTATATTATTATTTAATATAATTAAATAAATAAATTAATAAAATTATAATATATATATGATAAAATAATAGAAAAAGTAAAAATAATAGAGAATATAAAAATAAATTTATTACTGTTATTATTCTTGTTTTCTTTTATATTCTTTATTTCTTCTATTAATATTAATATAATTATTTTGGTAATAATGGATTCCC
>MDLE01000002.1 GCA_001730065.1 Rickettsiales bacterium (ex Bugula neritina AB1) | reverse complement strand
AGCAAAGATAAAGATTGATTAAGCAAAGATAAAGATTGATTAAGCGATTGATTAAGCAAAGATTGATAAAGCAAAGATTGATTAAGCGAAGATTGATTAAGCAAAGATTGATAAAGCAAAGATAAAGATTGATTAAGCGATTGATTAAGCGATTGATTAAGCGATTGATTAAGCGAAGATTGATTAAGCGAAGATTGATTAAGCAAAGATAAAGATTGATTAAGCAAAGATACAGATTGATTAAGCAAAGATACAGATTGATTAAGCAAAGATTGATTAATCAAAGATTGACGAAGCAAAGATAAAGATTGATTAAGCAAAGATAAAGATTGATGAAGCAAAGATTGATGAAGCGAAGATTGATTAAGCAAAGATAAAGATTGATTAAGCAAAGATAAAGATTGATTAAAAAAAACAAAAGTAAATTTAGTATTATTTTCAGTATTATTATCTTTAGTATTATTTTCATTATTATTTTCATTATTATTTAATTTTGATAATAAGTAAATGAAGGAGAATAATAATGGAGAATAAAGTAGTATGTTTGATAGTATGGTTTTATTTTTATGTATTTTATCTAATAATTTATTATTTTTTTTATGATTTGTAGGATTTGTAGAATTTGTAGAATTTGTAGAATTTGTAGAATTTGTAGGATCTATTTTTATAGGATCTGTAGGATTTGTAGAATTTGGATTATTTTTTCTTTGATTATATTCATTATATCTATATTTAATGAATTGCATTAAGAAAATGTTGAATATACTTAAACAAATAAATTCAAAATAATTAAATTCTGTTGAATCTATTTCTTTATAATGATCTTGAGTCGGTATTTCAGAAATATTTCCATGTATTTCTTTATAATGATCTTGAGTCGGTATTTCACAAATTTGAGGTATTTCACAAATTTGAGGTATTTCACAAATATTTCCATGATTTCCATGATATACAGCAATTGCAGTATTATTATGATTTTCATTATATTTTAAGATATAGCAGCTCCAAATCACTATTATTATTATTGATGTGAAAACACCACAATATTTTGATTTAAAACATTTTGATTGATTGTTCTTTATTTTTTTTTTTTTTTTTTTTTGTAGTTCTTTTTCTATTGCTTTGTTGTTTTTTTGTAGTTCTTCTTCTATTGCTTCTATTACTTTTTGTATGTCTTCGTCTGTTGAATCTTCTTGATCTAAAATTTGTGGCAATTTTTTATTTATGTTTTGTAATATGTTTTCAAAATCTTGATCTAAAGAATCAATAAATGAAATATAAAAATCTTTAATAGGTGAATCTTCTTTTTTTTTTGTGAATTTGCTTAATTTTTCTTCGACATAACTAACAAAAGAATTATTTTGTAAGATGTTGTGGTCTGAAATGTATTGAAATATTTTTTTGTTGAATTTATTGATAATTTTTTTTTGAAAAATCAATTCTGCACAACTAATAAAAAATTTTTTGTCTATTTTTTCTATTTCTTCTATTTTTTTTGTTGGGTATACTAGTCTTACATTTTTTTCTATTTCTTGTCTTATTGTTGTTTCTATTGTTCTTTTTTCTTTATTTGTTTTGCTGCTTATTTCTTTAGACAATGAGGATAGTTTTTCTTTAAAACATTCTTTAAAACATAATATTAGTGGATTTAGAAATAATTTCCATTCCTCTGATTCAAAAATATCATTTATATGATCTTCTATTAAAGTTGTTTGTTCAGAATCTTTAACTGTATATTTTTCTATTATTTTTGCTACATAATATATTTTAATATTTTTATAAAAAAAAGATTGATCTATAAAATTATTAATTACATCTATAAAAAAATTTTCTTCTATTTCTTTTTGGTTTTTTGTTGACGATTTTTGGTTTTTTGTTGACGATTTTTGGTTTTTTGTTGACGATTTTTGGTTGTCAATTTTAATTATTTCGTCGTCAATTATTTTGTCTTTTAAAAAAATTTTTATTTTAGATTTTAATTCTACATCACATTCATTTATCTTTTGAAAAATTGTTGTTTTTTTTTCTAATTCTGATGCTAAATTTTTTTTAATCTCTTGAATATCTTGAATATCTGTATTTTGATGAACATTATTAATCATCTCACTTGGTTTAGTTTTATTTTTTTTTGAACTACTATAAGAAAAATTACCTAAGCATAAAAATAGTATACAAATTAGTGGTGTTATATTAAATTGTAATCTTTTTATTTTCATATTAAATTAAATTATACCAATAAAAAACATATAAAACAATAAAATAATAAAACAATAAAACAATAAAACAATAAAACAATATAGGTAAATAATAAAAAAATATAGGTGTTTTAATAATTGCGAATTGCGCTTTAATAAGGTTATACTAAATTTTTAAATCATTTTTTTTTATATATAATTGATAAAAACAAAAGTAACTAATGATATATTTTTCCTTTTCTTTCTACTTCAATATAACCACCAGATTTTCTTGGTTTATATGTTTGAGTTGGATATTTGTTTTTTAAGTTACTTTCAATTCCAACATCAAAATATCCTTCTGATTTTACTGGTATTACTTTTTCTTGTTTTTCACTATCACCAAATACTTGTGGTTCAAAATTTTGTTCTTTATTGTATTCTTTTACTTTGTGGTTCAAAATTTTGTTCTTTATTGTATTCTTTTACTTCATATCAACTACTATAATTATAATGAAACAATAATACAATAAATAACATATAAATCACAAAAATCAAAGTTATTAAATATCATCAAAAATATAAAAAATAGATTTAATTTATATTATTACAATTATAAAATTTTTATTTGGTATAATATCATTTTATTTTAAGATTTGTTTATATAGATGAATTTATTTTATCTTTATCTAAATTTTATAAAAAATAAAAACATAGATATATTAGACATACTTAATAATTATTTTATATATGATATCATTAAATATATTATGTGGTTATTTTGGATATTTATATTATTTCTATTAGAAGCACTGTTATTAACTTTTTTTTTTTTACAAAATATATGGAAGTATAAAAATCGTATTATAAATTTAAAAGAAGAAAATAACAAATTAATAAAAGAAAATATTCAAATTAAAGAAAAAATAAAATATCAGGAAAATTTTATTAATAATATGCATAATACATTTATGGATCTTTCTAATAGTACTCTTAATAAACAAACGGATATGTTTTTAGGACGTATAAATAATTTTTTTTCACAAATTAATGAACGTCATCAACAAGATAAAAGTAACTTAAAAAATATATTAGATCCTTTATTATTATCCTTAAAAGATTTTAAAGAAAAAACAGAAGTTCTAGAAAAAGATCGTATTACTTCTAATGAGCGTATTAAAGAATCTTTAATGAATTTATCACAAGCACAACAGGAACTGAAAAATATTACTTTCAAAATGACATCATCTAGTAAAATGGCAGGTAATTGGGGAGAAATTCAACTTAAACGTCTTATAGAAATGGCGGGGTTATTACCTTATTGTGATTTTCAAGAACAAGTACAATTTGTAACGGAAGATGGTATTTTACGTCCTGATATGGTGATTTCTTTACCTGAAAATACAAAAATTGTTATTGACGCGAAAACACCTTTATCTTCTTACATTAAAATGACTAATTATGCTAATGAAGAAGAACGTAAAAAATTTCAAAGAGAATATTATAGAGGTGTAAAAAACCATATTACAAATCTAGGAAATAAAAAATATTGGGAACAATTTCAAAATTCTCCAGAAATGGTTATTATGTTTTTACCAAATGAGGATTTTTTATTTCGTGTTTTAGAGGAGGATGTAAATATTATTGAACATGCTTATAAATTAAATGTAGTAATATGCACACCTCTAACATTAATTCCTCTTTTAAAAATAATTGCCACCACCTGGAGTCGTTTTAAATTTACAGAAGAATCAGAAGATATAAAGAATCAAACAGAGTTTTTATATAATTCTATTTTTAAAATTTTAAATATTTTATATGATTTTGGTAAAGATATTGAACATTTTAATAAAAATTTTCAAAAAATTACTAATCTAGAAAAAGAAATAAGTGGTAGTCTTGAAGAAATACGTATTAAATATTTTCCTTCTTTACCTGTCTTAAAAAGTAATGAAATTTAATTATAGATTAGTAGTACGTTTATCAAGATCTTGAATAAAATTATATAACTCTGCTAGATCCGTAGGTATTGAAGAATAAGGATTATATATAATAGTTCTTAAAAGAATATCAATATTTTTTTGCATTAACATTAAACCATGTGTATATTTATTAATATCATTGTCTCCTAAACTAGTAATATATTTCTGAAGAGATCTTAAAGCTACTAATCCCTCAATGTGTAGTTTATTATCTTTGAAGTTTACATTTATATTTTCATTCATCACATTTTTATTATAGTATTTTTGATATATAAAAAAAAATTTTTATAGTTTATATTTATTTACTTCCTATAAATGATATATATATAATGTATATATGGATTTAGAAAAAATAAAAAAAGATTTCGAAGAAATATTAATTGATACCCAACAAAAAGTAGCATTGATTTTGTCCGATAAAGTAACAAAAGAACTTTTTGAAAATATTAAGTTTCAAGATAAAAAAATTAAACAAACATGTTTAATAGAAGTCGTAAATAAAAAAAAAATTATATTTCAACCCACAAGTAATAAAGTAAATATAAAAAATTTATTGGAATTTTTAGAAAAAAATCATCAAAATTATTTTTTTAAAATTGTTGATAAATCTATTGAAGGAGAACTTTTAAACTTTGAAGAAAATAAATTATTAGGAAAAAAAAAAGCAAAACAACAAATAGAAGAAGCAAAGATTTATTATAGAACTAATCGTCAAAAATATTTCAATTATGTGAAAAAAAATATAAAAAGTGATAGTGAAAAAAAAACATTAGAGAAAAGTTTTGATAAATCCCTTCAGGAATATCAATTAAAATTAGATATGTTATTAAAATAATGATTCTTTTAATTATTTTACATATATTTTTAGAACTACTACCTGTTAGTTCTAGTTTATTATTGATTTTTTTTAATATAAATAATAAATATTTTTTACATTTTTTTTCTGGGATTTTTATATTTATATTTTATTTTTATAAGTATTTTAATGATATATTACGAATCAATAAAAAATTACTTTTTGTAATTTATAAAATTCTACTTACAACCTTGCCATCTGTATTAGTTGTTTTTTTAAAATTAATATCTTTTAAAAAATGTTTTATAATTAGTATTATAAATAGTATTTTATTACTTTTAAGTATTTTATTAAATAGTGAAGATAATACATATGTTATAAAAAATCTAGGAGAATTTGATGATATTATTAGCTACAAAACTACATTAATGCTGGCTTTTGTGAATATATTAAGTCATCAATTACAGGGTGTTAGTCGTATGGGAACTTATTTAATAGTATTATTATATTATAAAGTTTCTTTGGTTAATGCTTATATATATACTTTAATTTGTAGTGTACCTTTGCTTATAGGTGCTGGATATATGGAAAAAAATCTAATTATTACAACTATTAGAGAAAAATATTTTTCTTTAATAATAGTGAATATTATAATTTTTTTATTATTTGTTAAAGGAGAAAAATATTTTTATAAATATCTTAAAAATATTTTACTATTATCTATTATAGGTCGTTTGATATATTCTATAATAGGTATCATCAACTTATATTTATAATTTTTTTTTCTAATAAATAGTCTTTTAAAAATAAAGAAGAAGCAATATCATCTGTTCTTTTTTTTTTATCTATATTAAAGGATTTTGATAAAAAAGTTGTATAATTTTCATTCGTAAAATCAAAAGGCTGTAATAAACTTCTAAATCTATGAGTGAAATTTTTAATAAATATATGATTATATTCATGTATTTTTTTATCAGGTATACCAATTACAAAGAAAACATCTTTATAATATTCTTTAATTTCTTTTAACTTTTCCATAAAAATTATTTTTTTATTTTTAATAATACACAAAGGTGAACAGATATTAGTATTACAAATATTTACACTAAAACCTATATAATTTTTACTAATATCAACGCCAATAAAATTCATTATACGGATAATCTTTTTCTACCCATTTTTCTTCTATTATTAATAATTTTTCTCCCATCTGCTGTTCTCATTCTTTCACGAAAACCATGAGTTCTTTTTCTTTTAATAACACTAGGTTGATAAGTTCTTTTTGTCATAATTATAATAATATCATATTTTCTAGTATTATTTATAGAAATGTATAAAACATATGATATAAATTCTATAAAGAGCTTGTTTCCAAAATGTGATTTTTCTTATTTAAATGATGAATTTTTACAAATAATATTAGAAAAAATAAAAGGTAGGTTTGTGGGAGGTATTGTACGAGATAGTTTATTAGGTATTGATAATAAAGATATAGATATTGCTACGCCTTTTATACCAGAAAAAGTTATGGATATCTTAAAGGATTATAAACCTATCCCTACAGGTATTGTTTATGGTACTGTATCTATTTTTTATAAGAAATATAGAATAGAAATCACTTCACTAAGAAAAGATGTGGAAAATTACGGAAGAAAATCAAAAGTAGTTTTTCAGGGAGATTGGAAAAGTGATAGTGATAGAAGAGATTTTACTTTTAACAGTTTATTTTATATTAAAAATATAATTTATGACTATCAAAATGGTATAGAAGATTTAAAAAATGGTATTGTTCGTTTTATAGGTGATGCATATATACGTATACAGGAAGATTACTTAAGAATTTTGAGATTTATACGATTTTTTATTCGATATAGTAAAATAAATAATTATGAATTTTATAAAGATTTACTTTTAAAACTTGTAAAAAACATAAAAATCCTTTCTATCGAAAGAGTATTAATGGAAATTAAAAGTATTTTAAAACATTTTAACTGGAAAAAGGGTATTACTATTATTAATGAATTAGGTATTAGTAAACTTTTGTGGGAAAAGGATTTAAATTTAGAGAAATATGAATTTAATGAAAAAGAAAGACTGTATATTATATTTTATAAATATCCTTATCATCAAATCAATAAAATGCCCTTTTTAAAGGAAGAAAAAAAATTTCTTATGTATTTTATAAAAATTTACAATAATAATGATATAAATACATATGTTAATATATGGAAAAAAATACAATCTTTTCCTTTATTAAAAGAAATGCTTTTATTAAAGGATAAAATTAATGATAATGATATATATAAAGATATTATTCTTGTAGAAGAAAAAGATTTTATTACATATAAAAATGATTATATATTCATACACAAAGAAGGTATAAAAAGGGGTTTTGAAGAAGACGATTGTAAAGAAAATTTTCTAAAATTATATATAAAATAGTAAAATGATATATAATCATTATTTAGATATGATAGATAAAAAAAAAATAAAAGAATCAATTTTTTTACCGAAAACAAACTTTTCACGTTATGGGAAACCTCTAGAAACACAAAAAAAGATTTTAGAATATTGGGATAAAATTAAAATTTATGAACAAATAAAACAAAAACCCAATAAAAAAGGACGTTTTTTGTTCCATTACGGACCTCCTTTTGTGTCTGGGTATTTTCATGCAGGTCATTATTTATCTATTTCTTTAAAAGATACGATTGCAAGATTATATACAATGTTAGGTTATGAAGTACCTATTATGCATGGTCATGATTGTCATGGATTACCTATTGAACTAGCTGTACAAAAAAAGATAGGTAAAGAAAAATTACAATGTAATAGTATTTTCGATTTTAGAAAATTATGTAGAAATTTTGCGGAAGAAATTTCATTAATTCATAAAAAATCAACAAAAAATTTATGTGTACTTACAGGAGATAAATTTTATTCTACAATGGATAAAGATTATGTATATGATGTTTATAAATGTGTTAGTGATTTATTATTAGATTCCAAAATTTACTTAGATTATAAACCAGTAGCTTGGTCAATTGATGAACAATCAACGGTAGCAGAAATAGAAATAAAATATAAGGAAAAAATTTCTAAAGCTTTATATATAATGGTACCTATTAAAGAATCAGAAAATAAAAAATTTAATGATTTTCACATCATATTTTGGACTACTACTCCTTGGACGGTTATTTCCAATTGTGGAGTTGCTTATAATAAAAATATTATCTACAAGGTTATTATCATTAATAAACATAAATGTCTAGTATCAGAAGAAAATTATATGGATTTCTATAAAAAAATAGAGGATATATGGGATATAGAGGATACAGAAATTATAGTAGAGGGAAAGGAATTAGAAAATTTATGGGTATCTCATCCTGTTATTACCGATAAAATAGTACCTTTATTAGAGGGTAGTCATGTTACTTCTAGTACAGGAACAGGTTTCGTACATTCTGCACCTGATCATGGTCTAGAAGATTATAATCTATGTACTTTAAAACATGGTATTAAAACTTTAAATTACGTGGATGAAAAAGGTTATTATAAAGAAAACACACCTATTATGTCTGGTCTTCATATTTTTAAGGATGAAAATCGTATACTAGAGTTATTAAAGAGTTCTATGATATTTTATGAAACTATTGAACACTCATATCCTTATTCTGATCGTAGCAACAATCCTTTGATATATATTTCTACACCTCAAATATTTATTAAACTCCAAGAAGCAAATGTAGAAGAGTATATTGATCAGATAAATTGGTATCCTCAAAAAACCATTAACCGTATTAGAAGTTTTGTTAAAAATCGAGAAGGAGATTGGTGTACATCTCGTCAAAGATCTTGGGGTGTATGTCTAGTAATGTTTATGGATAAAAATGGTCAATTATTAAAAGATCCGAAAATTCAAAAAAAAATTTTAGAAGAAATTAAAAAAAATGGAGATGATCATTTATTAGATATTAATATTGTAGATTATTTTCTACCGGAAGAAATAAGGGATCAATATACGGGTATTTATGGAATAGTAGATGTTTGGCTAGAAAGCGGTTTGAGTTGGTATGCAGTTATTAAAAAACACTTTAGTAAAGAAGAACAAGAAACACCAGTAATTGATTTAATTTTAGAGGGATCTGATCAACATAGAGGATGGTTTCAAAGTCTTTTAACTACTTCTGTACTTTTAAATAAAAAAATTCCTTATAAAAATGTTATTACTCATGGATTTATCGTAGATGAAAAAGGAGAAAAACTTTCAAAATCAAAAGGTAATGGTATAGGTGCAGATGTATTAATGGAAAAATACGGAGTGGATTTATTTAGAACATGGTTAATATCTAGTGACTATCAAGAAGATATTAAAATTAGTGAAAATATTATTGAAAATAAACGAGAAATTTTGCAAAAAATTCGTAATGTAATTACTTATTTAATAGGTGCTACTCATAATTTACAGGATAAGGAAAAAGAATTTATTATAACAGATGAATTTCCTCTTGAAGCGTATATTTTACATAAATGTCGTAAATTAGAGATTAATATTATAGATTTAAGTAAAAATTTTCAAATACGAGAGATTTTTGATGGTATTTTTAAGTTTATTCAGGAATTATCTTTTTTTTATTTAGATGTTAATAAAGATATTCTATATTGTCATTCATCTAATCATCCAGAACGTCAAGCAGTTCGTAAAACTCTTAGTTTAATTTTAGAATTTTTACTAAAATGTCTAGGGCCATTTTTACCAATTTTAGTAGAGGAAGCAGCTCTTGCCATGAATCATACCTCTTATCATATTAAGAATTTTGAAACTTTTAATGATGATTATTTGTGGGAGGAAACATATACATATATTGATGGTTTATATAATTACTTAACGAGAGTTCGTTATTTATTAGAAGAAGCAAGAAAAAACAAAATTATTAATGGTAATAATGAAGGAATAATTTACATTAAACCTTATAAAAATAAAGAAAAAGAATTAGATTTAATAACAAAAATACTTATGGTATCAAAAGCTGAGTTTGCAGAAGAAGAAAAAATTATTGCTACAAAAGATAAAAAATGTGAACGTTGTTGGAAATATACATCTCTTTTAGATAATTTTTTTTGTGCAAGATGTCATGAATTTTTTATATAATAAATATATTTATAGAACAAATTTACATAAATCGCCTAAATTTTAAAATTTTATTAATATTTTTTATAAAACTATTGATTTTAAATTATTATTGTTGTAAATTTAGAAACAGTTAGTTAGTTTTTGGTATGGTTCTCTCCTTTTTTATATAAGAAGAGGACATAAGGATTTTGAACTGGAGAAGTTTTAAGTTTTTTAATTTATTAAAATTAAATTGATTAAGATTTTTCTTGTTCACCTTTATTACGGTGAAAATGTATATTAAAATAAACTAATTTGTTTTAAATGAACCAAGAAAAAACCTTAAATTTTTTAGAGTTTGATCCTGGCTCAGAATAAACGTTAACGGCACTTATTAGACATGCAAGTCGAACGGTTTAATGACAAGAAGCTTGCTTTGGAAGGTTAAACCGTGGCAAACGGGTGAGTAACACGTGGGAACCTGCCTTGAAGTTGGGTATAATTTATAGAAATATAATTGTAATTCTCTAATAGTTCTCGAAAGGGTAAAGGATTAAGGGTAATATCTTAATTCGCTTCAAGATGGTCCTGCGGCAATTAATGCTAGTTGGTGGGGTAAATGCCTACCAAGGTTGGATTGTAGCTGGTCTGAGAGGATGATCAGCCACACTGGAACTGAGACACGGTCCAGGCCCCTACGGGGGGCAGCAGTCAAGAATATTGGACAATGAGGGAAACCTTGATCCAGAGATGCCGTGTGAGTGATGAAGGCCTTTGGGTTGTAAAGCTCTGTCGTCAGGGAAGAAATAAAATGACAGTACCTGAAGAGGAAGTACCGGCTAACTCTGTGCCAGCAGCCGCGGTAATACAGAGGGTACTAACGTTATTCGGAATTATTGGGCATAAAGGGTGCGTAGGCGGTTTTTTAAGTCAGTTGCGAAATTCTGAAGCTTAACTTCAGCGCTGTAATTGATACTGGAAAACTAGAGTATGGGAGAGGTAAATGGAATTTGTCGTAGAGGGGTTAAATCCGTACATGACAGAGAACGCCAGAAGCGAAAGCGATTTACTGGAACAGCACTGACGCTGAGGCACGAAAGCGCGGGGAGCAAACAGGATTAGATACCCTGGTAGTCCGCTGCTGTAAACGATGAGGACTAGACATTGGATATTACTTTCAGTGTCGCAGCTAATGCGTTAAGTCCTCCGCCTGGGGAGTATAACCGCAAGGTCGAAACTTAAAGGAATTGACGGGGATTAGAACAATTGGTGGATCATGTGGTTTAATTCGAAGGTACACGAAAACCTTACCAGCTTTTGACATGTTGATTGTAGGATAAGGAAACTTATCTGTCGGCCCTTTTGGGTGTCGGATCAAACACAGGTGTTGCATGGCCGTCGTCAGCTCGTGTCGTGAGATGTTTGGTTAAGTCCAATAACGAGCGCAACCCTTATCTCTAGTTGCTAACAGGTAATGCTGAGTTCTTTAGAGAGACTGACAGTGTAAACTGTAGGAAGGCGAGGATGAAGTCAGGTCCTTATGACCCTTATGGGCTGGGCTACACATGTGATACAATGGTAACTACAAGGAGAAGCAAGTGAGTGATCACAAGTATTATAAATCTCTTAAAAGTTATCTCAGTTCGGATTGGTCTCTGCAACTCGAGACCATGAAGTCGGAATCAATAGTAATCAGTGGATCAGCAACGCCACGGTGAATACGTTCTCTAATCTTGTACACACCGCCCGTCGCGCCATGAAAGTTCGTTTACACTTGAAGGGGGGCTATTTTAGAAATAAAAATGTGCTTCACTATAGTGGGGTGAATGATTGGGGCTAAGTCGTAACAAGGTAGCCGTAGGGGAATCTGCGGCTGGAATACCTCCTTTCTGGTTTTTTATTATTTAATTTATTAAGTTAAATGGTATTTACTATCTTTTAATTAATAAAAATTTTAAGTGATAATTCAGAGTTTCAGTATATTATATTAAAATAATATATTATGCATTTTCCAGTACAAAATCCTTATGTCCTCTTTTTTAGGGAGGGTAAGTATGTGGGCTTGTAGCTCAAAGGCAGAGCACACGCTTGATAAGCGTGGGGTTGGTGGTTCGAGTCCACTCGAGCCCACCGCATTTAGGGGGTGTAGCTCAGTAGTAGAGCAGTTGTTTTGCACACAGAAGGTCACAAGTGCGATTCTTGTCTCCTCCACCATACTAATTTTGAAATCGTATAAACAGATAAATGTATTTTAACAAAGAGAAATAAATTGAGAAGGGCGTTTGGTGAATGCCTTGGCGTCAAGAGACGAAGAAGGACCTGCTAAGCTGGGAAAAGTTGCAACAAGGTGCTACGAACCGTTTGAGTTGCAAATATCCGAATGGGGAAACCCACTACGTATGTAGTATCTCTAGCTGAATAAATAGGTTAGAGAGGTGAACTCTGGGAACTGAAACATCTAAGTACCAGAAGGAAAAGAAAAAAAGTACTTTAAATTCATTTAAAGAATATTCCGAAAGTAGTGGCGAGCGAAATCGGATTAAGTTGATAAAATTAAAGTAACATAGATAGAAGAATAGTATGGAAAGACTAACGATACAGGGTGATAGTCCCGTAATTGAAATGTTGTTATGAATTTGTTTTATTATAGTAAGGGGAAGTCAAAATTCCTTTGAAGATGGGGGATCCACCCTCCAAGCTTAAATACTACTTGACGACCGATAGTGAACCAGTACCGTGAGGGAAAGGTGAAAAGAACCCCGGGAGGGGAGTGAAATAGATCCTGAAACCGAATGCCTACAAACAGATAGAGGAACGAAAGTTCTGATATCGTACTTATTGCAAAAAGGTCAGCGAGTTAATTTAATATGCAAGCTTAAGCCGTTAGGTGTAGGCATAGCGAAAGCGAGTTTTAAAAGGGCGTTTGAGTATATTAAGTTAGACCCGAAACCAGGTGAGCTAACCATGAGCAGGCTGAAAATATATTAAAACCATATTGGAGGGCCGAACCCGTTGCTGTTGCAAAAGCATGGGAAGACTTGTGGTTAGGGGTGAAAGGCTAATCAAACCTGGATATAGCTGGTTTTCCGCGAAATATATTTAAGTATAGCGTCGTTTGTTCAATTTGGGGGGTAGAGCACTGAAGAAACTAGGGGGGAGAGATCCTTACTGAATTTCATCAAACTCCGAATACCCAAATTTAATATAAAACGGCAGTCAGACCAGTGGCGACAAGGTCTTTGGTCGAAAGAGAAAGAGCTCAGACTATCAGTTAAGGTCCCTAAATATCTACTAAGTGTAAATAAAGAAAGTTAAAAAACAAATACAACTAGGATGTAGGCTTTAAACCAGCCATCATTTAAAGAAAGCGTACTAGCTCACTAGTCTTAGTTTTTTAGCATCGAAAATTCAGCGGGGCTAAGTAGATTACCGAAACTATAGATGGTATAATTTTTTGAAATTATATCGTGGTAGCGGAACGTTCTATAAACCGGAGAAGAAAAAATGAGAGTTTTTTTGGAGGTAATAGAAGTGAGAATGCTGACATAAGTAACGTAAAGACATGTGAAAGTCATGTCCGCCGAAAGTTCAAGGGTTCCTGTCCAACGGAAATCGAGGCAGGGTTAGTCGGCTCCTAAGGCGAGGACGAAAGTCGTAGCTGATGGAAAGAAGGTTAATATTCCTTCACCTATTGTAAGTGACGATAAAAAGTGTTCTTCATAACTTATTGGATTGTTATGGAGGGTGTTTTTTGTCCAGGAAATAGCTTGCATTAACAAAATAGGCCGTACCGTAAACCGACACAGGTGAACTAGTATAAATGTACTAAGGCGTGGAGAAAATGATGCTGAAGGAACTCGGCAAATTGCCTCTGTAACTTCGGGACAAAGAGGACTTATTTTTGGGCAACCATAAGTAAGTGGAACATAAATGGGAGTAGCGACTGTTTAACAAAAACACAGGATTATGCTAACTCGTAAGAGGATGTATATGATCTGACGCCTGCCCGGTGCTATAAGACAAAAAGGAGGGGTGAATAGCTCTGAATTGAAGTCCTAGTAAACGGCAGCTGTATTCTGACGGTTCTAAGGTAGCGAAATTCCTTGTCAGGTAAGTTCTGACGCGCATGAATGGCGTAACGACTGCTCCGCTGTCTCCAGCATCAACTCAGTGAAATTGAACTCTCTGTGAAAATGCAGAGTAACCGTAGTTAGAAGAGAAGACCCCATGCACCTTTACTGTGGCTTTATATTGGTTTGAAAAATTATTTGTGTAGAATAGGTGGGAATCTGTGAAGTTAGAACGCTAGTTTTAATGGAGATGTCAGTGAAATACCACTCTTATAATTTTTTAAATCTAACTCGTATCATTGAATCATGATAGGGGACATTATATGGCTGACAGTTTGACTGGGGCGGTCGCCTCCTAAAGAGTAACGGAGGTGTGCAAAGGTAGGTTCATGATGGATGGAAACCATCAATTGAGTGTAATGGCAAAAACCTGCCTGACTGTAACACGTACATGTGGAACAGATACGAAAGTAGGTCATAGTGATCTGGTGGTACCTAGTGGTAGGGCCATCACTTAACGAATAAAAGGTACGCTGGGGATAACAGGCTAGTAACTCGTGAGCGTTCATAGCGAGCGGGTTGTTCGGCACCTCGATGTCGGCTCATCGCATCCCGGGGCTGTATAAGGTCCCAAGGGTTTGGCTGTTCGCCAATTAAAGCGGTACGCGAGCTGGGTTCAGACCGTCGTGAGACAGGTCGGTTTCTATCTGCTATGGTTGTAGGAAAATTGAAGGGATTTGCTTCTAGTACGAGAGGACCGAAGTGAACATACCTCTGGTGTACGGGTTGTGATGCCAATTGCAGCGCCCGGTAGCTAAAGTATGGATAAGATAACTGCTGAAAGCATATAAGTAGGAAACTGACCCTAAAACTAGTTTTCCCTAGATTTTATAATCTTAAAAAGTCCTTATAGACTATGAGGTTGATAGGTTGGGTGTGTAAGAACGGTGACGTTTTAAGCTAACCAATACTAATACTTTTTTGTTTTATTTTTTTTATACTATACGTTTATCTGTTTATACAGTTTTTAAAAAAGTACTTTCTAACTATTTGATTGATCAAAATAAATAATTTAATTAGATTTTGTATATTGTTTTTTGGAATAACCTTGAGTTAATTTATAAATATTGAGTTAATCTATAAATACTCATTTATTTATTACTACTAGAAAAAACATAAAAGAAAAATTTTAATAGGTTTGCTACATCTATAAAATGGAGAGATTATCATCTTGTAAGAATTTATTACATCATAAAAAAGAAATGTGATAATATTTGTGAAGTATTTGAAGGTTTAGTTTTAAATAAAGAATTTATAATACAAATTATTAATTTTATCCTTTTATTGAAAGATGATAACATAATTGATAATACTAATAATATATATTTATTAGATTCAGTTATTTCTATTAATTTATAAAAATCATTAACAAAATTTAAATATTATTTTGTTATATATTTGTTGTGATAGATAAGTTTAATATTATGTATGTGGATAATAATATTTGTGAAGAATTTTTTCATCAACTTTCTTTAAAATATTTTTTATATACACAAAATACTATCACTATTCATGAAATTAATTCTCTAAAAAAAAAAAAAATTAGATTATTAATAATTAGTATTAATTTTCTTAAAGATAGAGATATTTTAAAGGCTATTAATACTAACAATATTCCAATAATAATATTTTTAAATTTAAAACAAATTAATGAAATAAATCAAATATCTGTTAGTAATTTATGGGATTTTTTTATCAAACCTTTTATTTTACCTTTGGTAGTAAAAAAAATTAATTTATTTTTTTATAATTTTTCTAAAAATAAATACCAATTAAAAAATAATAAATATTTACAAAATTTAAATACATATATTTTGCAAAAATTATTATACCAACATAAAAATTTTTATAATTTTTTGCAGGATACTAAATTATCTTTAGATTTCTTATTAAAACAACAAGTTAATATTGAATTTTATACATATATTCTATATTTACTAAAAGATACTTCTTGTAAAGATAGTATTAATGATATATTAGAAAAAACTATAAAAATTTTAAAAAAAAAATTTGTTTATTTAAATTATAATATTAATTGGATATTTTTATATGGAGGTATTAATATACCTATACAAAATACTTTTAAAGATTGTTTTTTATTTTTAATTTTAATGAGTGAAATACTATTAGAAATAGAAGAGGAATATAACTTAGAAGTTATGATTACAGGTAATAATCAAAATTATATTCTTAATATTATTGGGCAAAAAGAAATTGTTAATTATTTTTTTGAAAAATATAATAATTTTACTTCTAATAAATATTATCATTTTAAAAATCTTTTACATATTTATTTAAGAAAAAACTTTAAAAATTTTATCAATATATTACCAAAATCTGATAGAATACATGTAATAGAAATCTTTTTGTAAAAAAAGATATAAATAAACATCTTATTAAAATAATTATATTTTTTATAAGTTGATAAAGTAAAGGATAAAATAATGAAAACAAAAAGCAATAAAAAAAAAGATATGAATAATATTTCTTACACACAAATACCAGAAGGTAGTGAAGATTTTGAAGATAAAAATATTGATTTTAATACAGATGATGGTATGTTTTTTATACCAATTTCTGGTGTTCAACAAATAGGTATGAATTTAAACCTTTTTGGTTATAAAAATAAATGGCTTATTTGTGATGTAGGTATATCTTTTAAAAGTATTTTAGGTACTTCCTATAATACTTTACCATCTTTTGAATATTTAAAAAAAATAGGAGAGGAAAATATATTAGGATATATTATTACACACGCTCATCAAGATCATATTGGTGCATTAGTAGAATGTTTAAAAGTAATTAAAGCACCTATTTATACTACAAAATTTACAATGAAAATTATTGAAGAAGATCTTAAACAGAATCATATAAAAACCACACTTAATATTGTTGAAACAAATAAAGAATTTCAACTTAATGATTTTAAGATTTTATTCTCAAATATTACTCATTCTATTCCTGATACAAATAATATTTTAATTAAAACTCCTGCTGCAACTATTTTTCATACAGGTGACTGGAAATTTGATGATGATCCTGTAATAGGTCAAAAAACTGATTATTTATTATTAAAATCTATTGGTGAAAAATATAAAATTACTGGTTTTTTATGTGATTCTACAAATGCAAATGAAAACACAAGAACAGGATCTGAAATGGAAGTGGCGGAAGGTTTATATAAAATAGCTCTGCAATATCCAAAAAATAGATTAATTTATACATCTTTTGCTTCTAATGTGGCACGTCTTGTTTCATTAGATAAAATTGCAAAAAAAACAGGTCGTTATTTTTTTCTTATAGGTAGATCAATGATAAAAATGGCAAATGTTGCTATTTCTACAAATTTAATTGATAAAAATCAAAATAATTTTATTTTTGATGCACATCGTGTGAATGAATTTCCACCTGAAAAAGTAATGATTGCTTGTACAGGTTCTCAAGGAGAAATGAATTCCGTATTATATAAATTAGCATTTAAATTTCATAAAGATATTAAAATTACTAATAAAGATGTGGTGGTTTTTTCCGCACGTGTAATTCCTGGTAATGAAGAAAAAATTACAGATATAAAAAACTATCTTATAAGTCAAAATGTTACAGTAATTGATGAACGTGACGAGATTAAAACACATGTGTCTGGACACCCAGGTCGTCAAGAAATTGCGGAAATGGTGGAAATGATTAATCCTTATTGTGTTATACCAATTCATGGTGATTTATTACATTTAAAGGCGGCGGAAAATTTAATGAAAATAAAAAATCGTAGATGCTTAGTACCTCCATTTAATGGAGCAGTTTTTCGTTTAAAAGATAATGAGTCCGTTAAATATATGGGACAAGTACCTGTAATTACAAACGTTATAGATGGAAAACAAATTTATCCTATTAATGGTGAGGTTTTTCAACAAAGAAAACAACTTAGTTCTAATGGTATAATAGTAATTAATATTAAACATCAAAAAAATATTAGTATCTTTATATATGGTGTTCTTAATGATAATGATGTTTTTATTTGTCGTGAGAATATTTTAAAAATTGTAAAAAAAAATATATCTAGTGATAAAAAATTAATACGTAATGATGTGATTATGTTCATGAAAAGTAAATATAGTAAAATACCTTATGTTTTAGTTTTATAGTATGATAAAATCCTTTATAGTAGCCAATAACCCTAAATTATACTATGATTATTTAGTAGATAAAGAAATTGAAGCAGGTGTGGAATTACTTGGTAATGAAGTAAAATCAATTCGTTTATATGGTTTATCTATTCAAAATAGTTTTTGTGTAATAAAGAATATGGAATGTTGGTGGCAAAATGTTTTTATAAAAAATCATTTATTTTCTATAGATCAGGATAGACCAAAAAGATTATTATTAAAAAAATCTCAAATTTTTTCCCTATATAATAGTATTAAGAGTTGTGGAGGTACTATTGGTGTATGTAAAGCTTATTTTAATAAAGATGGATTTTTTAAAATAATAATTTCTTTTGTTAAAAAAAAAAAAATAAAGGATAAAAGAGAAGAATTAAAAAAAAAAGATATGGAAAGATCTACAAGAATATATGAAAAATATCAAGAATAATTATTATTCTTAATATTCTTCTAGAATCATTTTCCATTTCACAACATATGTATCAGAAATAGTAAAGGAAAAATCTAATAAGATTGTATGAAATGTCAGGTTTAAGGGTATTATTTCATATTCAGAAGTAATAGAAGAAAAAAAATACATATCATGATTATTAAAATAAAAAGAAAATTTTTCACCTCGTTTATCTCTTATAAAAATTGGTATTATTTCGCTAATACTTTCTATAGTGATTAAGTATTTTTCATCTTTACTGATAATATTATTATAAATATCTCGAAGAATTTCCGTTTTTTTATTAAATTTTATAGAAACTTTGCCAGACATTTCTGATGGTAATAAATTATCATTAAAATATATTTTCATTTTATACCTAATATGTTATATTTATTTTTTATATACAATAAAGCCTCTTCTGTAATAGTGTTATTGGTAATAGGTTTTTTATGTACTAAATGTTTAATATAGTTTTTTATTATCCATAATATTATAGGATTATTATCACAAAAATTTTTTAAATCATATCCACATAAATATTCAATTATATAAGCATCATGTTTTTCTAGTATCTCAATTATATTATTTTTATAATTTATTTTATATTTTGTTATTTCTTCTTCTGATATATTTTTTATAGATATTATTTTCATGAATGGTAAAAATGGTAATGTTGTAGTAGAGTAGTTTGTGTAATAACTTACTATAACTTTTTGAAAAATAAACTTTAATTTTGTTTCCAATAAGTTTTCGGCAATTTTTATATACTCTTTTAGGAGTTTTTCAGGTATTAATAATTCTTTACAAATTTCTTCTAAATTAAATAATGAAAAAATATCTTCTTCCCGATGAAATTTAATAATTGTATTCATATTAATATATTGGAGGAAAAAACAAAAAAATATTTAAAAATTAAAGCTAATTAAAAATAATATTCTTGTAAGAATTATCATAATTTTTGTAAAAAATTATATAATTAATTCATAATGTATTTTATAAGAAGCTATGGCCGTAGAAAAAACCGTCAACAAAAAGAAATATCTTCTGATTTTTTAGTGAAAAATTTACCATCTTTAGATTTTAAAAATTATCATTTAGAAATTGGATTTGGTAATGGGGAAATGTTATTAAATAATAGTATTTTAAATAAAGAGATTTGTTATTTAGGTGTAGATGTTTATAAAAATGGTATAAATAAAGTACTTAAAGGAATAGAGAAAAATCAATTAAAGAACTTATATATATATGAAATGGATGTACGGGAATTATTAGAAAAAATATCAGAAAAGTTTTTTTCTCAAATATATATTTTTTTTCCTGATCCATGGCCTAAAAAAAAACAAAAAAAACGTCGTTTAATTAATGAAAGTTTTGCTAAAATATTAGATAAAAAATTAAAAATTAGTGGGAAAATATTATTTTCTTCTGATCATAAAGATTATTTTGAAGATGTTTTAAATATTTTTAAAGAATATAATTATCAAATTAATTATATATTTCGTTGTTTAGGAAAAGATGCTCCATTTGTTTTATCAAGATATGGAGAAAAGGCGCAAAAAAAAGAAATATTATGTAATTATTTTATGGGGACAAAAACATGTTAAATTTTGAAATATTAAAAAAAAACTTACATGGAAGAATTGGTGTGTTAAAAACCAATCATGGTAATGTATTAACACCTAACTTCATTTTTTGTGGTACAAAAGCAGCTATTAAAGGTGTAACTAGTTGGGATTTAAATGATACACAAATGGTACTTGCAAATACTTTTCATCTTTTACCTTATAGTAAAGATATAAAAAATTTTGGAGGATTACATAAATTTATGGGAATCTCTAAACCTTTATTAATGGATTCAGGTGGTTTTCAAATTTTTAGTTTAGGTAATGGAGGGGTAGTAGATGAAATTAAAGGTATAAAAAAAAAACCTTTAAATAAAATAAAGATTTATGAAACAGGTTGTGAATTTATAAATAATAAAAATCAAAAAATATTATTAACACCTGAATTATCTGTACAAACACAAGTAGATTGTGGTGTGGATTTAGTTGTTGCTTTTGATGAATGTACACCTTCTCATTATGATTATTATGACACAAGATCTTCTATGCGTAGATCTCATCGTTGGGAGTTACGTAGCTATAAAGAATTTGAAAAAATAAAATTATCTTATCAAGGTTTAATGGGTGTTGCTCAAGGTGGTATTTATAAAGATCTTAGAGATGAAAGTTGTAATTTTTTAAAAAACAATGGTTTCTTTGGTTATTGTATTGGTGGTTCTCTTGGTAAAACAAAAGAAGAAATGTATAATACAGTTGCATATACAGCAGCTTTACTAAATAATGGTGAAAAAAAATTCATTCATTTATTAGGTATTGGTGAAACGGATGATATATTTAATATGGTTAAATATGGTATTGATTCTTTTGATTGTGTGCATGCTACTCGTATAGGAAGGCATGGAGCAGCTCTTCTTTCTTATAAAAGTGAAGGAAAAGATTTTATTAATTTAAATAATAAAAAATATAAATATGATCAAGCACCTATCGACACATCTTGTTTATGTAATACTTGTAAGTACTATTCTAGGAGTTATCTTTATTATTTATTGAAAATTAATGAAATTATCGTAATTAATGCAATTGTTCATCATAATATATTTAGAATGAATAGAATGATGAAAGAAATACGTGAAGGAATAGAAAATAATACTTTTAATATTGTAAAAAAAAAATGGTGTAATTAATTAGAATAAAATAAATAAAAGGTTAAAATTTTTAAAATCATTTAATTTTTTTATGATGGTATTTACTCTATAAATTATTTTATTATTAATATTTTGTTTTTGATGTTCACCCATTAATGGATATTTATCAATTAATTATTCTATAAATATTATTTTCTTCTTGATATCTATCCAAAAAAAGATTGAATATTTTTAATAAATGAATTATAATCAAAATTTTTATATTAACATAAAATCAATGAATATATAAATATAAAGCAAAATTTTTTATCATACATGTGTACATTTTGTGTATTTATGTTAGAATACATAAAGATAATGACAGAAGTAAACCCACAAAAAAGTAAAGATATAGTAGATAAAAAAAAAACTAAAAAAACTATTACATTTAATTTATTAAAAAATCCTGAAGATAATGAAGAGATTAAAGAGTTTCTTAAAACATTAATAAATACAAGTAGTCATTTTGGTGACTCTAATTTGCATGCTAGTGTAAAAAAACAAAAAATAATTGTTACAAAAAAACATGGTTGTAATATTATTAACTTAAATAAGATATTACAATATTTACAAAATGCTTTAAATATAGTTTGTAATATTATTGCAAATGATGGAAAAGTTTTATTTTTTTTTCCTGAAGATAATGAATTTGGTGAAATGATAAAAAATACAGCTATAGAATGTAATCAATTTTATATTATAGGAAGATGGGATCCAGGTTCTTTTACAAATTTTGGTGAAATTTTAAAAAAACATAATAAAGTAAAGAATGTACAAAATATTTATTTTGCTAATAAAAAAGAAAAAAGTGTTTTTGAAAAAAAAATTGAACGTTCTAGAAAATATATTTCTGGTATTACAAATATGTATGATTTACCAAACGCAGTAGTAACAATTATCAATCCTAAATCTTATGTATTACTTAAGGAAGCACAGGCAATGAAAATACCTGTTGTTGGATTTATGGATGTAAATGAAAATATGAACAGTGCAACTTATCCTGTTCCTATTAATATAAAATCTCCTAAAACTCTTGAATTAATTTGTTATTTATTAAAAAAATGTGTTTTTCAAGGTTATGAAAATAATCAATCAAACAAAGAAGAAAAAATATTAGATATTAAAAAACAATCTTTAAAAAATATTGAAAAAAAAATGGTAGAAGAAGTAATAGAAGAAAAAAAAGATAAGAAACAAGTTGTAGATAAAGAATAATAATAATTTATACTCATAAAATATGTTATTATAATAACATATGAAAGAAAACTGTTTTTTATTTTTGCTATTTAATTGTTTTATTATTTATACTTCTAATAACGAATATAATAAAATAAACAATCCATATAGTTCTGGTTTAACATCTGATTCTGGTAAGAATCTCTCAGAAAAATTTGATAATATTTACTTAAAATATTGTATCATATTGCTATGTATAAGCATATCTTGTATAAAAGTTACTTTTTTAATAAAGTTATTAAATTTTTTATTATATAAAATAACAAATATTGAATTTATAAATAATTCATATTTACCGAAAACTAAAACATTATTAATGGTATTATTAGTAATTATAAGTGTTCCTACGGTGATCTTAGGAATATTAGGAATACTTTTGGTGAAAAACTTATAAGTAAAACCTATGTTGATCTTAGGAATACTTTTAGTGAATTTTATTTAATATAATATTCTATTTTACTTTGTAAGAAATACTATTGCTTCCTTCACTACAACTCCTCCACCTACGTATTTCCTATATACTAATTGTACATCAGGAGGTGAAAAATAAGGATTTTCCATCATAGTAATATTCGTCTCCATAACTACATATGCGCCTTTATGAATTAAAATACATGAAGCATAATTTTTATCTTTATTATAACTATTATCATCAAATATAAATATTTTTCTTCCAAAAAGTGTATAATTTAAACCATCTTTAAGAAGATTAAAGTTATTTTCTTTACTATAAGCATATGATTCTAAATCTAAAAGAAAACTTCTACTCATAATCCAAGAAGCATCATTTTTATATACATTAGGTAATTTATGTTCCATTTCTAGGAGAGCCATAATAATATTTTTACTTTTTTCTAAAGAAACTTTTTTTATTGTGTCGAAATACATATTATGTAAAATACCATGTATTTCTTTTTCACCATTTCCAAATAAAAAACAACGATTTTCTTCTTCCGTAAATCTATTTTTAATACGCTCAAAAATAAACGCCTTAACATCCATATGTGATGAACTATTTAAAAATCTAATAGAAACTTTTGGATTTGCTACCATTTCCTTCAAAGGAATATGAGAAATATTTATTTCCGCATCTGTTTCTTCTATTTCTTCCATATCTTTACGCCATTTTATTTCATATTGATCATTATTCCAGTAAATTTGTAAATCTGTAGGTTTCTGAATTACAACTCTAGTGAAAAACTCTTTTAGTGACCCTGGTGTTATTTCCTCACTACTATAAGTGGTACTATTTTTTTCTATTAATAGATTATTTTCGTCGTAATTAGAAATAGATTTTTTTTCATATATTTGATTTTTTATACTCATAATATCTCCTTTAAATAAAAATATTTCATATTATTATTTTAAAGAATAAATAACCTATGATTTATAAAAAATAGGCATAGATAAATAATTTATTTTATTTAAAATTACTTCTTTTTTTTGTAATATCTTTTTCTTTGTGGGGTGGAACTTGTACTAAATCACTCTTAACTTTCATTACATAATTACCTGTTCCTCGAGTTAAAGCCCTTAAAGACATGATATAATTAAACATTTCTGCTACTGGCACTTCAAATACAAGAATTGATTCCGTATCACTTTTATTTTCTTGTTGCATAACACGTCCTCTGCGACGATTCATATCTCCTTGTACATCTCCAATAAACTCTGTAGGACAAGATACTTCTACTTCTGCTATTGGTTCTAACAAGTGTGTGCCTAGTTCATTTAGTGCTTCACGTATACAATATTCAGATGCACGATAAAAGGCAAAGTTACTTGAATCAACAGGATGCATTGCTCCATCTTTTAAAGTTACTCTTATACCCATCACAGGATATTTAGCATTAGGACCTTGTTTAAGGGCGTTTTTTATACCTGATTCTACACTAATAGTACCTGTAATATAACCACTATCTATAGCACCACCACGTATTTTATTTACAAATTCTAATTCTTTTTCAGGTTCTATACGTTCTATATCAAAACACACAACTGCAAATTCACCAGCACCACCACTTTGTTTTTTATGTGTATATTCAAAAGATCCTTTTTCTTTATTTAAATATTCACGATAATTTACCTCTGGAGGGGATATATTTAAATTTACACCATGTTCGCGTTTAAGACGATCTACAATAATTTCTAAATGTAACTCACCCATACCACAAAGCACTGTGCTATTTGATTCTTCATCATACTCTGTAGATAAAGAAGGGTCTTCATTTAATAATTTTGACAAAGCTGTTGCTAATTTATTTGAATCTTCTTTAGTAATAGGTTCAATTTTTTGAGATATAACAGGTTTTGGAAATTTAATAGGTTCTAAAAATACTTTTTTTTCACCACTTAAACTACAACCCGTAAACATAGAAGGACATCCTGGTACCACAATAATATCTCCCGCATATCCTACTTCAATATCTTCTTTATCTTTAGAACGCATACGGATCATACGTCCTATTTTATATTTTTCACCAGTTTTAACATTATAAATAACATCACCTTTTTTTAAACTACCAGAATATATACGAATAAAATTTAAATTACCTAAATGAATATCTGTTACAATTTTAAATACTAAACCTGCAAAATTACTATTAATGGTAGGTACAATTTTTACATTTTCACCTGTTTCTTTAGAAAAACCTATGATTTCGCTTCTATCAAGAGGTGAAGGCAAATAAAACACTACCGCATCAAGAAGCTGATGAATACCTTTATTTTTAAAGGCGGAACCAAACAAAACAGGTATGATTTTATTATCAATTGTTAGTTTACGTACTAAAGATCTTATATATTCTTTTGGTAATTCTTCACCACTAATATATTTCTCCGTTAGTTCATCATCATAAACCATTAATGTATCTAATAACTTAATACGATATTTATTTGCGATTTCTTTCATATTATCAGGTATATCTAAAACTTGGTATTCTTTTGCTTTCTCATCACTATCCCAAAAACAATATTTCATAGTGATTAAATCAATTACACCACTAAAATCTCCTTCTGCACCTACAGGAATATTTAATACAACATAATTATTTGTAAGTTTGTTTTGAATACTAATTAAAGCTTTTTCAAAATCTGCACCAATTCTATCCATTTTATTTACAAAAATTATACGAGGTACCTTATAATCTTCTGCTTGGTTCCATACAGTTTTTGTTTGTGGTTCTACACCTTCTACACATCCAATAAGTACTACTGCTCCATCTAACACCCTCAAAGATCTTTGTACTTCCATTGTGAAATCTACATGTCCTGGTGTATCTATTAAATTAATCACATATTTTTTATCTTTTAAGGTCCATTTACATTGAATTGCTGCAGATGTAATAGTAATACCACGTTCTTGTTCTTGGGTCATATAATCCATTACGGCTGCACCATCATGTACTTCACCTATTTTATAAGTTGCACCACAATAATATAATATTCTTTCACTAGCAGTAGTTTTTCCTGCATCAATATGAGCACAAATTCCAATATTTCTATAAAACAAAAGAAATAAATCTTCTCTTGGTATATTTTTTAAATTTTTTTCTGTTAGAAAATCGAAAGATTCATCTATGAATTTCATAACCTATTTACCCCATCTAAAATGAGCATTAGCAAAATTACTATTTACATTAGACATCTGCTGATTTTTTATTTTTACAGCTTCACCAGTATTATGATAAGTATCTATTAAGATTTTATAAACTTTATCATATAGACTTTTTCCAGATATTTTTCTAATAGCATCTATTAAGATTTTTACACCTTTAAATACTTTTCTATTATTATTTTTGATTTCTTTAGGAATACCATAATTAGAACTTCCAACACGTCTATATCTTAATTCATGACTAGGAGAAATATTATCAATTATTTTTTCAAAAACTAATACAGTATTTGTCTCTTTTAGTTCTGATGAAATCTTATCTAAAGCAGGATATACAAATTTTTCTATAGTATTTTTATTCCCACCAATCATTAACATATTTATAAATTTTCCAATTGATTCACTTTGATATTTTATATCAGGTGTTCTTCTTTTATGACTACTTAAAACTCTTTTTCTACGCATTTTATATATAATATTAACATAATGTTATAAAAAATATCTATAACAATACAAAATATTTAATTATTAAATTTAATTATTAAGTGTATCAGTTTTTTATAAAAGTTATTTATCTTGATATACATTACATATATTAAAAATTAGTTTATATATAGTAATTATAAAATTTTTGGAACTATAAAATAATCTTTATAATTTGCCGTCTTATCTAGATTATTGGAAATATCTTCTTCTATAATTTTATCCATAATAATTTTTTTTATCCATGGATGTCTAAAACTATATTTTGCAATAGGTTGTATATTATCTATCTCACTAATAAATTCAATGATTTTTCCAATATTTATATCATTTTTCATTTCAATTTTAGCAAGATAATGAATTTTTTTTAAATCAATATTTATCATTTTATATTAAAAATAATATCAAATAAAATATATTTTTTCAAAATATTCTTACAACATATGCTAGAATAAATAATAAAATGAGTAAAATAAATAAGAATATTGTTTTAGTACCTAAAAAAAAAGTTATTGGTACTATTAAATTATTTCTACCCGTCAGTAAAGATTTTGATAAAGCAACTGTCAGTAGAGCTATAAGTCAATTTAAGATTAATATTGCTGATTTTACAAAAAAATATACAAAAGCAATAGAAAAATTAACAAATATTAAATACAAGGTACCTGTGAAAATTACTGTGTATAAAGGTAGTATATATGATATAAACATTAAAGTTATACCTACTACTTCTGATCTCGTAAGAGAAATATTAAATATTAAGACCATTAATTCTATGAAAGATCTTAAACAAAATGAGTTTGTAAAAATTTCTAAAGATCAAGTAATAGGAATAGCAAAAAAAAAACAAAATGAATTAAATGTTAAAAACATTGATGGTGCCGTAAAATGTATTATGGGTACTTTAAAAAGTATGAGAATAGTTGTTGTATAGGAGTATATATATTTATGAAAAAAATTTATAAAAAACAAGTTTTAGTAAATGATTTTATGAAAAATCATATTAAAACAAAAAATTTACCTATTAATGAGGCAATAGAAAGCTTAAAAAAAATTAGTAAAATAACATCAAGAAATTTTTTAGAATCTATAGATGTAGCTATAAAATTAAACATTGATACAAAAAAAGAAACAAGTCTTAAAGGTTCATTTCTTTTACCTCACTCCCAACAAAAAAAAGTAAAAATTTGTGTTTTTGCGGAGTTAGAAAAACAAAAAGATATTCAAGCTCATTTAGTAGGTGGAGAAGAATTAATAGAAAAAATAAAGAATAATGGTATTGATTTTGATATTTGTATAGCTACTCCTTTAATGATGAAAAAAATTACTACAAATAAAAATATTACAAGTATTTTAGGACAAAAAGGTTTAATGCCAAATATCAAACTTGGTACTATTACTGATAATATACCTAAAATTGTCAATAATATTAATAATGGTATGTTGTTTTATAAAAGTGACAAAGCAGGGTACATACATTTAAAAGTTGGTAAAGTATCTCAATCTAGTAACGAAATTATTGAAAATATAAATAGTCTTTTAGAACATATTAAAGCGAATAAAACAAATCAAAAATTAAATTTTATTTCTCATATACATGTTTCTACAACAATGGGTAAGGGTTTTAAAATAACTAACTAATAAAATTTATAAATACATTTCTACACCGTTAGGAAATATTTCTTTAATAGTACTCATATCTAAGTCTTCTTCCATTAAATTTAAACAAATAAAAAACATTTCTAATAAATAATCCTCTTCATATTCAATTTTACCAAGAAAAAAAATAGACATTTGCCAATGATTAATTAACAAGCTATTAGATACATTATACTTTTGAAAAAATTCTTCATATTCTTCATTTGTATCTATATAATTAATTTTTAATTTATATTTTAAGAGATTTACGAATATTTTACTAAACAAACAAAAAAAATCCTTTAATGAATAACCATCTTTAAGATATTTAATACCTTCTTTAATTGCTTCTTCTAGTTTATTTGATAAAATATTTTTATAGATATTAAATACAATATATATACTAAGAATTTTTAAATTTTTCACAACAAAATCTAATGTTATTTCTTGATTATTAATATTTATAAGATATAACATTTCTAATAAAGCGAATCCCTCCCTCAAGGATCCATCACTTTGATGTCCAATTTCTGTAAGCGCTTCTAAAGTAATAGGAATATTTTCTTTTTCAGATACTTTTTGTAAAGTTTTTGCAATATCTTTAGAAGAAATTTTGTTTAGATTTAATAAAAGACATCTTGAGAGAATTGTATCTGGTATTTTATCAAATTCTGTTGTACAAAAAATAAAATATACATTTTCTGGTGGTGCTTCTAAGATTTTTAATAGACTACTAAAAGCACTTTTAGAGAGCATATGAAACTCATCAATAATATAAATTTTATTTTGTAGACTACTCATATATTCACTATCTTCTATAATTGTACGAATATTTTCTACACCCGTATAAGTAGCACCATCTATTTCCACTAATGTATCAGAATTCTTTCGAAATGTATATAAACAATTTTCACATTTTTGACAAGGAAATACCTCTTTATTCTTACAATTTAAGGCAGCACCGATAATATGTGCAAAACTTGTTTTACCAACACCTCTTATGCCCGTTAAGATTATTGCAGGTGGTAGAATATTTTTTTTTATACTATTTACTAAAATATTTACAGTTATTTCTTGTCCTACTATTTCTGAAAAATTTTTAGGTATATATTTACGGTATAAAGACATGTATTTATATTGTAATATTTTTAAAAACAAAAAACAAAATTTTATATTATTTATATATAAATTTTATCTCAATTATTTTATTTATTAATAAAATTATGACAATATACCAATTAATATTATTTTAAACATGGGGGATATTATTCATGAGTGAAAATAAAACTAATTATCAAATTTTAGTAGATAAACTTTCTTTTGATAATTTTGTATGTAAATTAATAATAAAAGAAGAGTTATCACAAGCAACTTATATAAATATGACTACTATGGTATATTCTGAAGAAAATATACCTATTCTTCTTATAGAAGAAGAATTATTAAAATCTATTGTTATTACAGCAAAAATTGATGATACTAATAAAAAAATATATAATGGTAAAATTTTTAATTATACAAAACATCAAAATTTTGTGGAAATCTCAAAAACCCTACAATGGTGTGTGTCATTTGATATTTATCATCATTTATACTCCTTAAATTATTTTTGTCCATATCGTATTTTTCAAAAAACAACTCTTTATGATGTAATATATGAGGTCTTAGTAGATTCAGAAACACAGATGGCAGGAAATAGTGATTTACTAAAAAAAATTAAAATTAATACACTTGTACAATTTGGAGAAAATAGTTTACATTTTCTAAAAAGACTTTTACAAATGCACGGTTATTATTTTATTTGTGACGCTAAAGAAAATATTATATATATTTATAATACTGTTATAGGTTATAAAAAATCTGAAAAAAAATATTACTTAGGTAATGTACATAATTCATATATCGATTTAATTCATAAAGTCAATATTAATCGTAAAACCACCTATAAAGAATATTATGTGAAAAACATAGATATTGTTTCTCCTGATAAACCTTTAGAAAATGTTGTTGTATCAGATAAAGGTATAGGAGCATATAAAAAATATCCCGTATATTTTTCTAATGATGAAGAAGGTCACAATTATGGAGAAGCTATTCGTAGTAAAAATGAACATGATAATGAAAGTATGGAAATAATATCTTATATTTTTAAAGGAGAAGCAGGATTACTCATTGAAGGAGAAGTATTTCTAGAGCCTAATGTTATTACTAGTATAGAACATATATTTGAATTACCTAATTATGCAAAGAACACTCCCTATTATTATGTAAATAAATTTAAAACTATAGCTGGAGATAAAGTTTTTGTATCTTCAGAGAAACTTGAAAGACCTTTGATTAACGGTTTATTACCTGCTAAAGTAATTACTCCTGAGGAAGAAAAGGTTTATAGGAATGAACTAGGATATATAAAAGTACAATTTAAATGGAATATGAATATGGAAAAGGATATGGAAATGATTTCTGATAAGGATGTAGGATGGGTTCCATTAGCAAATAGCTTATCAAGTAATGAATTTGGTAGTTATATTACACCTCGTAAAGATGATGAAGTTTTGATAAGTTTTATTGGTGGTAATCCAGATATACCTGTAGTAGTAGGTAGTATGTATACAGAAGTTTTTAAAAATTTTTATGGTCTTGAAAATGATAAAAGTAAATTTGCTTTTAAATCAAAAAGTTTAACGGATACATATATGGGTAGTACTTCTATCTATATTGATGATCAAGAAAATAATGAAAAAGTATTTTTAGAAGCTCAAAAAGATATGGAAATATCTGTTGGTAAAAGAGAAGAAGTAGAAAATAATTATACATTTACAATGTTAAAAGGTAAAAGAGAAGAAAAAATTTTAGAGGGTGATTATACATTAGATTTAACAAATGGTGATTATAGTCGTACTATTCATGGATCTGAAAGTACTGTTATAATAAAAGGTGATAAAGGTGGTGATTATTCTTTAAAAATAACAGAAGGAAAATTAACAATAGAAGTAAATGGTGATACAGATATTGATATTACTGGTAATGGTAAAATACATATTGCAAAAGAATGTGATATTGAAATAGTAGGAAAAACAAAAATTATGACATCTGATAGTTTAGAAGTAATTTCAAATTTAGATATGAGTATACATAGTGATACAAAAATATCAATGACAGCTCCTGAAATTGATATCATAGCAGATGCTTCTTTTTCTTTAGAGGCTTCCGATAAAGGCTCTATTAAAGCCATAAATGATGTAAAAATTGATGCAGGTTCTTTAAAATGTATGGCAATGATGGATATTAATATGGAAGCAACAGGAGATTACAAAACAAAAAGTGGTGCTGTTACTTCTTTAGAAAGTGGCATGGATTTATCTTTAGTGGCGGGTATGTGTATAAAAATGTCTTCAGGTTTAGATATTAGTCTAGATTCAGGTATGAATATCGCTCAAAAAGTAGGTTTGAAATATTCCGTAGATGCAGGTCTTGAAGTAGGTATAAATGCAGGTTTAGCTATGAGTTTAAATTGTACATCATTTGCTACAAATAGTGTACTATGTAGATTAGATTCAGCGGTACCTGTAATACTAGATTTTTTGATTTCTAAAGGTATTATTTAATTGAAACATCTTCTAATTGTTTCAAAAAATGCTAGTATTTTCCCTAAAATTATCTGTGTTTTTGTCAGTAGTATATTTCTTTCTTCTTGATTATTATCAGGATGATCAGGTAACATTATTTCTTCTTCAGTATTTGATGATGGATATATTGTTTTTTCTTTATTATTGATATTTTCTTGATTATTACTTATGTATTCTTCTTCTTCATTGTTTAAAACTAATTGACTTTTTTGTTTATGGGAATAATTACAAATTAAGTAATATAAAATAATTATTACTATAATACTACCTAATATTAATTGAAATATTTTTTCTCCATTTTCTTTTTTTTTGTGGTAATTTTGCATTTCTTCAAACAAATTTATTATTACTTTTTTTGTGTTATTATCTAATTTGTTTATTTCTTTTTTTATTATTTCATTATCTTCATAACTCCAATATTTATATATCAAATCTATTAGGATTGAAAATTTTTTATAAGTATCACAGTCTTGTACTTTTGTTGTTGCATCTTCAATACCTAAATCATTTAATGTAAATGGATCTATAGTATTTTCAATTAATTTTAGGTATTCTTTTACTTGAATTAGTAGTTCTGTTATATCTTTATTATTATTTTCCATATCTATGATTGATAATTCATTTATGTCTTTCATTGTAGAAATAAGTGACATTATTAGATCAAAATTATTAAAAATATTTTTTTTAAAATACTCATTTTTATTATTATCATATATCATATTATTTTTATCTATAAATACTAAAATATCTTTTAAATATTTAAGTATTTGATAATTTTCTAGTTTTTTGTAATTATTTATTTCTTTTATTTCTTCAAAGAAATAAATTATTTCTTTTTCAGAAATAACTGTTTTATAAAAGAATTTAGCAATTTTTTTTATTAATTCATCAACATTATCATATTGTAATCCTATAGAATTTAAAGCAAATTTAATATTTTGATTATTTAATTTAATAATTTCTTCTTTTGTTTTTTTCATATTTAATTCATTAAACAAATTTTGAATTTCATTTTTTACTTCTTGTCCTATGTTTATTGAATCATTTATAGTGTTTTTTTCATAATTCCAGTATTTGTCTATTAATTGTAGTAGTATATTTAATTTAAATTTTGTTTCTAATTCATTTATTTTATTTAAAGTATTATAATTTTTATTTAATTCTTTTGTAGGTATATAAAATTGATATTCTAAAAAAAATTTATGTTCCTCTAAAAATTGATATCTTAAAGTTAAATCTAATATTATTGTTTTCATATCAATATCTAGTTCAGTTAATGAAAATTTACTTATATGTTTATCAATTAAAGTTAAATATTTTAATAATTTATTTAATATATCACTATTATCTATTCCTAGTTGACTATTAATATCATTAACTGTATTCAATGAAATAAAAATATTATAAAATTGATCACTAACATATGAATTATTAAAATTTATTACTTCATTTTTTTTATCAATACTTAAAATATTATTATTATTTTGCATAAATATCAAAATATTATTAAGATTATTTAGTAAGATTTTGATAGGTAATTCTGTATCTATATTTAAAAAAAATGGACTAAAAATATTTATAAATTCTTCTTTTGAAATAACTACGTTATAAATGTCATAAAAAGTATCTAAAATTTTTCTTATAAGATTAGTACTATCATTAATTTCAGTATTTGTATATCTTGTTTTTAAAGCATTCTCAATATTATTTTGATTGTCTTTTATAATACTTTGATTGTCTTTTATAATACTTTGATTGTCTTTTATAATACTTTGATTGTCTTCTATAGTATTTTGATTGTCTTTTATAATATTTTCTTTTTTATTTTTTATATTTATTTCATTAAATAATTGTGTTATTGCTTGTTTTATTGCATTATTTTTTATTTCTTTTATTTCATTATTTTGATAATCCCAATATTTATTAATTAAATCAATTAATACTTTTAATTTATCTTTAGGTGTTAATTCTTTTACTTCATTACTATTGTATATGGAACAATATTTTAAACAATTTTCTTCAAAATCTAAACTGAATTCACTTATTTTAAAATTTTCAATATTTCTATCTATTATTGTTAAATATTCTTTTAAGTTTACTAATAAATCTTCTATACTTTTACCTTCTTTTCCTAGTTTGTTATTTATTATTTTTGTGTTATCTAATGACCAATATATATTATTAAACTGTAATTGAATAGTATCACTCATAAAAGGAAGAAAAAATGTATTGTTATTTTTTTTTGTATTTATACCCAATAAGTGATCATTATTTTTTATAAACTCTAGAATTATTTTAAAATTTTGTAGTAGTTCTTCAATTGTAAGTTTGTTATAATTATTTAAGATATTTGTATTTATTTCTTCTATAATATTTATAATATATTTAATTTTTTCATCAGTAATTACTTCTTTTTGGTTTTCAGATACATATTCTGCAATTTGTTTTATTAATGGTTGATTATTATTAATATTTTTATATTCTAATTTTTTTAATACTTCTTTTATAATACTTTGATTTTTTTTTATAATATTTTCTTTTTTATTTTTTATATTTATTTCATTAAATAATTGTGTTATTGCTTGTTTTACTTTATTATTTTTTATTTCTTTGATTTCATTATTTTCATAATCCCAATATTTATTAATTAAATTAATTAATACTTTTAATTTATCTGGAGGTGTTAATTCTTGTACTTCATTACTATTGTATATGGAACAATCTTTTGAAGAATTTTCTTCAAAATCTAAACCCAATTCACTTATTTTAAAATTTTCAATATTTCTATCTATTATTGTTAAATATTCTTTTAAGTTTACTAATAAATCTTCTATACTTTTACCTTCTTTTCCTAGTTTGTTATTTATTATTTTTGTGTTATCTAATGACCAATATATATTATTAAACTGTAATTGAATAGTATCACTCATAAAAGGAAGAAAAAATGTATTGTTATTTTTTTTTGTATTTATACCCAATAAGTGATCATTATTTTTTATAAATTCTAGAATTATTTTAAAATTTTGTAGTAGTTCTTCAATTGTAAGTTTGTTATAATTATTTAAAATATTTGTATTTATTTCTTCTATAATATTTATAATATATTTAATTTTTTCATCAGTAATTACTTCTTTTTGGTTTTCAGATACATATTCTGCAATTTGTTTTATTAATGGTTGATTATTATTAATATTTTTATATTCTAATTTTTTTAATACTTCTTTTATAATACTTTGATTTTTTTTTATAATATTTTCATTTTCTTTTATAATATTTTCATTTTCTTCGATAATATTTTTTTCGTATTTTTTTGGAGTTGGAATGTTTTGAAGTAATCTTGGTATTTTATTGTTATTATTTTCTTGTAGATTTGTTTTGTTTATTTTTTCAAATAATTCTTCTATTGCTTTTTTTACATATTTATGTTTTATTCTATTGAAGTTTTCATTGTTATTCCAATATTTTTTTAATATTGTATTTAATATATTTAATCTTTCATGAAATTGTACTTCTTTTATCTTGTTACGGATATTTACAAAATAAAAATTTTTCTTAGATATTTGAGATAATTGATTTGAATTTACATTTAATTCTTCTGATGACAAATCATTAATAGATGAATTTTCTATAATTTCTAAATACTTATTTATATCATTCATTAAACTTTTTAGATCATTTTTGTTTATATTTATATTTAATTGTTGATTTATTTCTTTTACATATTTAATTCCTAAATTATAACTATAAAAATATATATTAATATTATTATCCACAAAAGGATTAAAAAAACTATAAGAATTTTCATCAGCAGTAACATTTTTTACGCGATATCCATAATCTACAAAAGGTCTTAATGTTCCATCTTTATTATAAACATTTAGTAATTCATTATTTTTTATAAATTTAAAAATCAAAAGACAATATTCTAACACTTGATCTTTATCAATATTATTTATATTGCAAACCCTTTTAAGGATTGAAAATTTCATTTGATATGCTGAAAAAATTTCATTTTTTAGATCATATAGATATTCTATCACTTCATTTATTAATTTATTGTTGTTTAAAATTTGCTCATCCGTAAAATTAAAATCTTTTAAGGCATCTTTCATACTTTTTGTATTAAAATCAATAATTCTATTTTTTACTTCTTTAATATTTAATAGATCAAACAAATTGATTATTATTTGTTTTTGTTTCTCACCCTTTAAACTTTCTAATTCTTGTGATATTACTCCATTTTTAAAATATTTGTGTATTATTTCTTCTAATACTCCTAACTTACCTAGTAAATGTATATTTTTTATTTTCAAATTAGGAGAATATCTTAGTTCACAATAATTAATACAATAATATACGGGATCTGCAGATAAGTTAAAAGAATTTGCAGTTAAATTTTGTAAATCTTCATTTTCTTGGATTATTGTTAAATATTCTTTCAAGTTTACTAGTAAAGCTTCTATACTTTGTGGTTTTTTTCCTAATTTTTGATTTATTTTATTTGTTTGATATAAAAGTAAAAACATGTCCATCATTTGATTATCAATTGTTCTATGATTATTTGTATTATTTCTAGATTCGGTAAAATTTAATTGTTTATTATCTTTGATATAACTAAGTAATTTGTCATTGTTGTTTATAAATGTTAAAGATAATTTAATATTGTTTAATATTTTTTCTTTTTCGTATTCTAATTTTTCATATAACATATCATTAAAACCTATTACATTTTGATAAATATCTGTAAAATTATTAATTGATATATTAGGATTATTATTGTATAACAATTGTGAAATATCTTCTATTAAACTATCATTCTCTTTAATAAAATTTTGAAATTCTTGTGAATCTTTTTCAAATTTAGTATCTTCAAAAAAAAATATTATCAATTCTTTAATTTCTTTTTGAGATTTTTTTTCTATTTTTATATTTTCTATATTTTCTATATTTTCTATATTTTCTTCAGAGATTACAGAAGTAAAAATAATATAATTAAATAAAATATATTTGTTTTTTTTCATACATATAAAATTATAAAATTTAATAGATAAAATAATAATATTATTTATTAATAAATAATAAATTTCTTTAATTGTATTTAATTTATTTTAAAAAATTATTGATATAATAGTGAATTTTTACTTGTTTTGTAATTTTCTCTTTTTTTTTATATAATAAAAAAATTAATTAATATAAGAATAATCAACTATATTATTATTTAATATATTAAATAA
>MDLE01000001.1 GCA_001730065.1 Rickettsiales bacterium (ex Bugula neritina AB1) | reverse complement strand
CACAAAAAACTTTTTGGGAAGCTTGTTTTTTAATCATTATTATATTGATATTCTTCATTCTTTTCAATAATTTAATATAATAATAAATTTGTTTCATTTTTTGCAATAACAGGTTTTGTTTTTTTGGATTCACCAGTAATCTTTACAGTAAATTTAAGAACATTTACTGTTTTTTCTAATGGTGAAAATACATTATTATTGATTGGTGAAAATACATCATTGACAAAAGGGTTAAAGGAATAATATTTTAAAACTCCTGTATTTTGTGTGAAAATTTTTGGTAATATAAATAATAATTCTAAATTATATATATTTGTTATGTTATAAACTAATTTAAAACCAAAATGAAATCTATTTATTAATGTATATAAGTTGTAAAAAGTATCTATAAAATCCTGCTGAGGATTTTTTGAAGTAGTATTTAACATAACACTAAAATTTTCTATATTTTTCCATTTTTTAAAAATAATAAATAAAAATACCATATCTAAATTTTTTTTATTTAAATTATTTTTAAAAGTTATTTTCAATCTTTCTAATATATTAATAGACAAAAATATCATTATTTCCATACTATTTTCTTCTTTATTATCCATAAGACCTGTTAAAGATATATTTAAATTTTTATATTTCCAAGTATTATGAAGCCATAATGATAAAACATTTATAAAGCTTTTTTGCATCAAATTAAAATAAAATGGAAAAAAAACCATACCTCCCATATAAGTTATTTTTTTATTATGACGTAAAAAATAAATGTTTAGTTTATTATTATTTAACATACGATTTAATTTAATAGATAGATCCTCAAATTTAATATCTTTATTAGTTAAATTAGGTAATAATGATCTAGAACTTGTCATGTCTAAACCTATTAAATTTTCTAATAAACATGAAAAATTTATTTTATCCCATAAACTTCCTGTAAAACTTGATATATAAGGTGAAGAAGTATAGTCATTTTTTTTCTTTAAAAAATAAGAATCTGATGCATTATTTTCACTATAAAAAAAACCTGGAGGAAATATTTTGATAATTATGTCATTCTTAGCGGTATTATATATATACTCTATTGTTGCACTAGGTACAATATAACTTCTATTATCTGGTACTCTTTCGCTCTTAAAAGACATATCACCTTTAAAATTCAATGGTAAAAAATCAAACATTGAATTACTATTATTAGGTACATAACTTGTTTTTTTTACATCTGCTGTAAGATAATTTAATAAAAATAAATAATATAATGTATATTTCATATATTTTTATTCTATCAAATTTTTTTATAATACAACTAATTTATACAAAAAATTTATTTTATTTCTTCCCATATATTATTTTGCATCGCATATATATAGATAATAAAATTATTACAATAATATAAACTAATTATATTTATAATATTATTTTTTAAAGAGTAAAAATATACCATATGCTCTATGTTCACTAAAAAATAAATATATTTATGATTTTTGATAGTAGTAATTTTCATAATAGCAAACTGTTCTTCATAATTGTATAATGATAAAAGATTATTAATTTCTAGTAATTCTTGTAAATATATTTTTCTAAAATTTTTCAATATTACTACCTTTATGGTTTTAGAGAAGATTGATATTGTTGTGTGAGTTTTTCACCAAATTTATCTAATGCTGCATTAGTGAATTTCAATATTTCAGCATTTGTAATATCATTTTTATTTGTTTCAAAGTTAACTTTTTCTGAATCTTCTTTTTCTGAATCTTCTTTTTCAATATTTTCTTCTACTTCTTTAATGTAATTTTTAAAGCAATGTGATAATACTTTTGAATTAGTTGTATTTATAATTGAAGATATTGTTCTTGGTGTAATCATATCCGTAGGTGCAAAACTTAATTGTTTAGTATTAGGATCATTACGAAGCTTTTTTTGATACTCATTACGATTTATAAATTTATTTGATAAGTCATGTAAATTTTTAGAAATTTGATGGACTAATTTTTTCTTCATTTCAGGATCATTTTCTAACATGTTTCCAAAATAAGTATTTTTTAAATTATCTTTTATCAAATTTTCAGTAATACTTTTTATACCTTTAAGAGAAGTATTTGATATTACTTCTATAGGTATTAATCTTGATAAAGCGGCGGAATCTATATTATATGCAAATTTAGAATCTGGTTCAATATCTATAGGTATATTTGTAGTAATTATAACACATATATTATCTAAATTAGAAGTTTTAGCATCCGTATATCCTGCTTTAAATGCAGAAACAAGCTCAGGCTCAGACGATAAAATTAACATTTCACATTCGTCAAAAAATAATATATGGAATGTATCTTGATCATTTTGTCCAGTTTTAATTAATTGTTTAAACATATGCCCTATAACTTTTGTTTTAGAGATACCTGGTATTATTGGAGTTAAATTAGCAGGACGCAACATATATACATTACATTGATGAAATTTTTGACTAATATTTTTTATAAATTCACTTATTATAATTGATAAAGTTGTTTTACCAGTACCACCCGGTCCATATAATAACAAGGAAGGAAAAAAACTTATATTTTCTTCCTCTTCTTGTGTTATTAAAGGAGTGATAAAAGATTCTTTAATAGTATTGTGAGTAGTTTCGTCAAATCCTAATAATAAATCTTTAAAACTTAATTCACTTTTTTTATTTTCCATAAATGATTTTAAAGAAACTAAACCTGATAAACGTGTATATTCATAATATATATATTTTCCTGTAAAAACAAATAAAACTACACTTATTATAAAACCTAGAATATATTTAATAAAATTAATAAAAGAATTACTTGTACTTCCATCACGAATATTATTATAAACTAAAATTTGTGATAATTCATTTAGAATATTACTATCAAAAATTTTATATTTAGTTTTTTTTTTATCATACCAATATAAATATATAGTATAACCATAATTATCCTTTTTAATTAAAAACTTAACTATAAAAGGTTTATTATTAATAGGATCTCTGTAATCTAGGAAAGAAATTAAAGGACTGTTATTACCCTCTCCAAACGCCCCTAAAAGATAATTAGTATAATCTTCTCTTTCTTTTTGATCTTTACCAATCTCATCAAAAATATTATTTTCTTGATCTTGAGATGTATGTTTATCTAGGGAATAAACCACAAAAGTTAAAAAACATAAATACCTAATTAAAAACATCATTTTTGATTTTAATTATATCATAATTTAAATTTAAAACCATAAATCATAATATTTTTTAAATTTTATTATAAATTCTTCTAGATTATTTTTATTAATAACAGAATTTGAATTTTGATTAGCAATTATATGAATAAAAGCTCCTTCTATTTTTCTAGGCATAATTGCTTCTTCTATATTTTTAGTATATATATCATAATAAAATAATTTTAAAAAATAAAGTTTAATTTTTACAAATATAATATACAAAGATTTTTTTATAAAATTTAGTGTATTTTCTGATTTAGAAATATTATATATATAACATTTTTCCTTTAAAAATTCTGTAATATCATTAATTAATTTTTTTTTTAAGAAATTTTCTTCTTCATTATAATCATCAAATTTTAAATACTGTTCTACAATATTTTTAATAATATTTTGAATTTTTTCAGGATCTAATTCAACTTTTACAATAAAGAATCTTGACATCAATGCAGAATTTAAAAATAAACTTGTATTTTTTTTATTCATTTCTATATTAGAAGTTGCCACTAAAATAAAATTTTTTTCCTTTATTTTACTTAAAAGATCTAGTTGGTATTTAAATTCATTACGTACATCATCCTTGTAAGTGTTAAAATCTCCTGAAACCGTATGTTCTATAAAGATTTGTTCTATTTCATTTATATTTAAAATTATCATATGATTTTTATAATTTTTTAAGTGCTTCTTTATATCCTCAAAAAGATTTTTTACGTACTCTATACCTGAGTTTACAAATACGGATCCTAAACACTCTGTAGCGGAAATATCTATATAATATATTTTTTTAAAATTTTTCATATTATTTTCTAAATAATCTCTTAAACAAGAGGCAAAAGTTGTTTTACCAGTACCTGCATTTCCATATAAAATAATATTTTTATGAATAGGTTTTATATTATTTATAGTATTTTTTTTAAATAATTTATTGAATATTTCTATAAAAAAAAATTTATTATTATTTTGCATATTTGTAGAAATACATAAATTTACAAAATCATTTATTTTTTCCATTGTAGTAGGCATATAACAGGATAATAAATTATCTAATTTTAAATTTTCATACTCTTTGTCATCTAATAATTTTTTAGAAAAATTATTTAAATGAAGATTTTGAGCAAATTTCATTTTATATACACTATATATTGTTACTAAAAGTGTAAAGAACATAATTCCTATTTGAAAAAATTTAATTTGTTCTTCTACATTATACATAGGAACATCATAATATTGCAAAATATTATAAATTTTATAGGCGGAATGAATATCATATATATTATAAGAAATAACTATATTATCCATACTTTCATCTAAATAAAAATATATATAAGAGATATTATTAGAAATATTATAACGAATTTTTTTTATTTTTTTTATATTATTTGCATGTATGTAAAAATTTTTATTATCCTTTAAAATATCTTCTACTAAACTTTGTACAAAAAATTTTGCTTTTTGATGAATTAATTTTCTTCTTTTAAAAAAATAAAAAAAATCATTTTTTAATAACAAATTATTTTTTGATATATAAGGTAAAAAATAATTTTTTTTAAAACAATTTGTATGTTTATTATTAAATATAATCATAAATAAAACAAAATAATTCACTTGTTTTTTTTCAATCATTACTAAAATATGATACCATATTTTTATTTCATGTTCATATTATTTTATTTTGAAGAAATTATAAGTTCTTCATATAAATTATTATCTTTTATAAACTGTTGTATTGTTAAAAAATCTTTCATATACAAAGATTTGTGGGAACGAATTCTTAAAATATAAGAGGGATGAAATGTAGGAATTGATTCATAAATATTATCTTTTATGGATATTTTACTAAAAATACCACGTACTTTACTAATATTTGTAATTTTGTTATGTAATACTTTTGTAGCCGTTGATCCTAATGTTACAATAAGTTTAGGATTTATTAGTTTGATAATTTCCTTTACCATTGGTAAACAAATATTAATTTCCTCTTCTGTAGGAGGACGATTCAAAGGTGGACGCCAAAAACATATGTTGGTTATGTATACTTTATTAATATCTATATTTATACTATTAATCATTTCTTTTAATAAGACACCACTAGCTCCTACAAAGGGAACACCTAATTTATCTTCTTCTTCCCCAGGTGCTTCACCTATAAATAATAAAGAAGTATTTATACTTCCTCGTCCTATAACTGTATTTGCATTTGTTTTTAAGCTACAAGATAAATTATTTATAGAATCACATATATTATTAAAATAAATTTCTTTATCATTATGAAAAATTTTTGAATAAGAAAAATTTTTTAAATATTCTCGCCAATTTCTAATAAAAAACATTAAATATCCTCATTTTTATCTTTTAAATAGTTTTTAAAATCTACATAATATATTTTTGGTTTTTCTTTATTTTCATTGGATATAGATTTTAATTCTGCTATTTCTTTAAAGTTTAAATAAGTAATATGATTCTTAATAGTTGTCTGAAAAAATGATTCAAATAATTCTAAATCTTTGATGGGTATTTTAATAAATTTATTAAATATTACTTTATTTTGAAAATCAAGAAAAATTAAAATATTTTCAAAAGGTATAAATATATTTTCTTTGGTGTTATCTAAAAATAAACTAACACCCTCTAATTGGATATCTAGGTTTTTTATACTTTTTTCTATAATAATTACCGATAATTTTTTTATATTTTTAGACAAATTTTGTATTATCTCTTCCATTTCAAAAGTAATTTTTAAAAAAACATGTTCATTTTTATTCTGTAAATTAATTAAATGTTCATACATTTTTATTTGCATTATTTCTTCTAAATTTAAACTACTATTGTAGGCGGAATTAATCTGTAAATTTTTAATTAAAATAACATCATTAAAGGAAAATATTGATATTTTTTTAAAAGCTATTGTTAAAGAAAATTTTTGATTATTATTGTCAAATAATGATACTGTAAAATCTTCTTTATTTAAAATCAAATTATTAAAACCATATTCTTCACTAATAATTATTCGCACATCTTCATTATTTGTATTTTTAAAAAATATTTCTAATGTATCATTATCTTTATGTTTTTTATAAACAAATTTTTTTAATAGATTAATTAATATATCATGTTTACTATCCAAGTTCATTTATTAATCATTATAATACTTTTTTAAAATTTTCCTTCCTGATTGAATATAATTTTCATCTTTTGTTTCTAATAAATATTTAAAATAATGATTAACTAGTAATTTATTATCTAAAATTGCAAAAATTTCCATAGCTATTAACAAACCTTTTTTAGCGCTATTAGGATTAATATGTGATCTTACAAAAATTTTTTCTAAATTACTAATAGCTTCCACAAACTTATTCATAACAAAAAAATCACTAGCAATTTTTAAATAATATTCACTTAGATAATAATTAGTAATATACAAAAATAGATTATTATAAAAATAGTTTTTTTTCCTATAAGGGAATAGATTATTTGTACATTCCTGTAATGTATAATAGCTATTTGTAATATTAGAATCAATTTTTTGTATTAATATGATCGTTAAAATAAAATACCCCAACCATTTATAAGAAGAATTTGGATAATATTTTTCTAATAAAGAAATTAATTTATGAATATAAGTTTCATTATTAGGATTTTTAGATAATTTTAATAATCCTAAAATTATTGATTTTTCTCCTACATCTAAATAAAAATAATTATCTAATATATAAATTACTCTATTAAAAACTTCCTCATCTGATAAAGATTTATTATACATTGATAAATAAACTATATTTCCTTCTAATATTTTTTTTAAAGTTTTATTTTTTATATTTTTTATTACTACAACCGGTGAAGAAATAGTTTCGTAAAATATAATTTTTCTTTTTCCTATGATATAATAAGAATTTAATAATAATATTATGATGTATATCACCATTGACTATTAAAATTATAAAAAATTTTTTTCATAATACAATAGATTATATTATTTTAAAAAAAATATATTGTATTATTAATATTAATGTCTATAAAAAAAGCATCTATATCTTCCCTAAATAAATTATTAACAAATATTAAAATGGAAAATGATTTTCCTTTTAAAAAAGATAAATTTTATAATAACAATCATCAAATTATTGATAATTTAATTATAAAAATGAGTAAACAAACACTTATTAATCATAAAGATATTATAAATAATCTTAAAGAAATAAATAATAAAAAAAATTATGATAATTATCTTAATAATATTTTAAATATTATACACAAATTACAACAACTATATGAATCTATAAAAACATCTAAAAAAAAAAATAATAGAATTGATTTGGAAAATATTTTTAAAAATATCAATGAAGAGTTTTTAGAAACAGATTTTTATAAAGAATATAAGGAAGAAATTATTGAATTTATACATAATACATTACAAAGTAAACTTGTTAATGAAAAAAATATTCAAGATTTCTTATTAGAACTAACACATAATAAAAATGAAATATATGATAATGCATATGATATTATTACTAATACTTTAAATACTTTAAATATTAGTATTTATGGAGACAAAGATGAAGATTTATTAAATAATGGTAGTAATAATGAAGATTTAAATGATGATGGTAATGATGATATAGAAGAAGAGTATGACAATAAAAAAACTACTCATAATTTTGAAGATACAACACGTATATATTTACAATTAGTTTATAAATTTCCATTACTTACAAAAAAAGAAGAAGTAAAAATATTTACAACAATTGAAGAATGTCAAAAGAACTTTTTACATATTATTGTAAATACGTTTTTTCCTTTATTAAAGGAAAAATTAACGGAATGGAAATTTCAACTTATAAATAAGAAATTATTATTAAGAAATTTTATAGATCTTGATATTTTTATTGCTAATATTAATAAAAGACAAAAAAGTTTTACAAATGATGATAATATTACAAATGAAGTTGAATATAATTTACTTCCAGAAGTGTTTGATAATTTAGATACTATTATTGAAAACTTAACAAATATGATTAATTTAAAAACAAAAAATAACACTTTTAATAGTGTAGTAGAAATTGTAAAAAATAAAATTACTTTTTTACGAATACAAAAAAGTAAAATGAATTCATTTTTTAATAATAATATACAGTCTTTTTATAATAAAACTATTAAAGTTGTTACAAAATTAGAAAATGATTTACAAAATGCTTCTCAAGAAAAAAGTAATAAAATCTCAGAAGATATAAAAAAAATAAAAGATTATATATATGAAACTTTATTTATTGATTATGAAAAATTTATTATTGATTATAAAGAAATAGATGATGTATATAATAAAACAAGTACTACAAAAAGTCATATGGTGCATTCTAATTTACGTTTAGTAATTTCTAATTCAAAAAGATATACAAATAAAGGATTAAGTTTTTTAGACCTTATTCAAGAAGGTAATACAGGTCTTATTAAAGCTATTGATAAATTTGATTATCATAAAGGATATAAGTTTTCCACATATGCTAGTTGGTGGGTACGTCAATCTATTACTCGTGCTATAGCAGATCAGTCTCGTATTTTACGTTTACCTGTTCATGTAACGGAAACAATAAATAAATTATTACGTACATACCGAGAACTATCTACAAAACTTGGTCGTGAACCTACTTATGAAGAAATTTCTGAAAAACTTAATGTTTCTGTGGAAAAAGTAGCTCGTAATTTAAAAGCTGCAAAACCTGTTATTAGTCTTGATAAATCTATAAGTGATGAAGATGAAAAACATACACTACAGGACTCTGTAGAAATGAATAAAAAATATTCTCCTGAAGAAAATTTACGCTCATTGGAAGAAATTATTTATTTAACGGAAACACTTACATTTTGTCTACCTACAAGAGAAGAATATATTATTCGTTTAAGATATGGTTTTAATTTTAAAAAATTTGATAGTTATGATATTAATATGGAAGAAGGTAAAGATAATAAAAATACCGTCCATACACTTGGTAATATGGGGGCAAGATTTGAAGTAACACGTGAAAGAATTCGTCAAGTTATTAGTAAATCAATTAAATCCGTTTCTAAATTAAGTTTTGATAAAATGTCTTCCTTCAAAGGAGATCTATCAGAGTTTTTTAATAACAAGAAATATGTAAATTTATTTAATAAAAATACAAAAATACAAAAATAAAATTTTATTTAATATTGTTAAAAATAAAAAATTCTGTTATGATTTAAACATTGCCTTTATGGCGGAATGGTAGACGCGTTAGACTTAAAATCTAATATCATTTTGATGTGTGGGTTCAAGTCCCATTAAAGGTATTTTATATTAAAATTTTATTCATGCTTTTTATTATTCTTTGAAATAAAAATAAGATTAAAAAATTAAAATTTAAAATAATTTCTTATATTTACAATGAATTATTATTAAAATATAAAATATAAAAATAAAGTAGAATAGAAATGTTGCGGCGGAAGGATTTGAACCAACGACCTCCAGGTTATGAGCCTGGCGAGCTACCAAACTGCTCTACACCACATTTAAATTTTATAAAATAATTTATTATAAATCAAGTTTATAAATAAAAATTTTTATTTATTTAATAAAACTAATTATTATTTTTTGAAAAAAAATTATATTTTTCTATATTTTCTAAAATTTTTTTTGTAACAAATAAAGGTAATGTTGCCCCAAATAATCCTGGAATTTCTTCATAATCTTCCCTATAAACACTTACATATATGAGATAATCCATATCCTGATTCCAACAAATTAAAGACCCTTCACGATTATTTTGACCTGTACCTGTTTTTCCTATAATATATTTGTAAGATTTTAAACGTCTTCCACTTCCTATATCAATGACACGTCTTAACATAAATAATATTTTATTTAGTATATCTTCTTCTATTAATTTTTCTTTTCTTTTATCTTCTGTTTGTTCATAAATTACTTTATTTTTTTTTAGGACTTTTTTTATTAAAAATAAATCTTGAATTTTATAACCACCATTTGCAAAAGGAGCAAAACATTTTACAATATGACGAATAGGTATAAAAATACTACCTAAACACATTGATAAATAACAGGTCTGATAAGGTTCAATAATTTGAAATTTTATAAGATTATCATAAAATTGTTCGTATAAAATGTATGTAAGATAAAAAATACTTGTATTATATCCTTGACAAAGTACATCTTGAAATACAATAGGTTCATAATATTTATTGGGGCAGTTTTTAATAATTTTATAATTACTATTATTTTCATATTCTTCTAATAATTCTTGATCATCTATATAAATAATTTTTTGTTGTTTATTATCAAATATAACACCTTTACCATATAGATTATCTTCTAAATTATAACCATTTTCTAATGCTGTTAGTACTGAAAAAATTTTCATAATTGAACCAGGTGAACGTAAAATATGTCTTGTACCATCCACAAAAGATGTGGAAAAACCTATCCCTCCTACGGATGTTAATATTTCTCCTGTTTTAGGATCAATAATCATTACAACACCATTAATTTTTACGGAAGAATTATTTTGTCTTTTCCATTCATTTATTACGTTATTTAAAGAAGTTTTAGATATTTTTTGTAATTTATCATTGATAGTTGTTTCTACTATAATACCATCATTAATATCCATGTCATTAGATAATAGTATTTCTTTTACTTCTTCTAATATATATTCACTAGAAGTTATTTTTGTAAAATTCTTAAAATTTAAAGTTTTTTTTTTAGACATTTCATACTCTTCATCGCTAATAATATGATATTCCTTCATTTTTAAAAGTACATAATTTTTACGTACAAGAGCAGATTTTCGATTACCATCATAAAAGGATGGACCTTGTACTACACCTATAATAAAAGCAATTTCTTCATTATTAAGTTCCTGTAAAGTTTTATCAAAATAGTATTTAGCAGCCATTTTTATACCATATACATTTTTACCAAAAGCACTATGATTAAAATATATTTCTAATATTTGCCATTTTTTAAAATATTTTGTCACATAAAAAGATAAATATATTTCTTTAATTTTTCTTGTAATAGATTTTTCATGGGATAAGAATACATTTCTAACCATTTGTTGAGTAATAGTAGATGTACCACGAATAGTTTTTTCTTTATAAAGAAAAAATTTGATTATCCTATATATAATACTTAGAGGATGAATACCTATATTATTATAAAAACTTGTATCTTCTGTAGCAATTAATGTTTTTGTGATTTTTATAGGAATATTTTCTATTGTTACATAATCTCTCCATTCATGTCCTAATTTTCCCATAATAATATTATTTCTATCCTTTACAATAGTAGTAGAAGCAAATTGTGGAATATAATTCTTAATAGTTTTAATCTTTTGTATAAGAGATATATGAATAATAATTATGAATGAAATGATAATAAAAATATGAAAAAACACCCACTCTAAAATTTTATTTTTCTTACATATAAATAAAGTAATAGATATATATAACATCATTATAGTGATAAAAATTATTCGTAATATATTCCAATATAACATGAGTATATTATATCAATTAATATATATTTTATGTATTATTAAAATATTTTATTTTTTAAATTGAAATTTACAAATATATATAGTAGAATTAAAAACATATAGTATTTACTTATTAGAAAAAATACTATTTTGAGGATGTAGCTCAGTAGTAGAGCGCTTGCCTGTCACGCAAGAGGTCGCGGGTTCGATTCCCGTCATTCTCGTTTTTTTATAATTATATTTATTTTAATCATAATTATATTTATTTTAATCATAATTATATTTATTTTAATCTTTCAATTTAATATTTAAAATTTTTGCATTAATGAAGTAAATATTCTATAATAATAAATATGGATGTTTAGCTCAGTTGGTAGAGCTTCTGACTCTTAATCAGGCGGTCCTGGGTTCGAGTCCCAGAACATTCATTTTTTATTGAAACATTAAATTATAGGTTTTTTTTATATTATCATCTACAATAGAATTAATATATTGAATATCTTTCTGGGTACGTTGTAAAACAAATTCATCACTAATTTCTTTATAATTTTTTTGTAAATTTGTTAGAGTATGAATCACTACACCTGATAGTTCTTCTTTAAACACTGACCATTTATAACCACTAAATTTGTTTATAACATTTTGTAAGCTTATATTAGCAATAACACTATAAATCAATCCTAAATTATAGGCTTCAGGACGTTTTTTTAAATCTTCTAAATTAGTAGGAAAAGTATCTTTATCAGTTATAGCTTTTTTTATTTTATTATAAATTGTTTTGGGATCATCTTTAAGAAATAAACAACCATCAGGATTTGATTTACTCATTTTTTTATTTATATTATTTAAGGATTTAATACGAAAAGTCTGTAGAGGTAATAACTCTGGTATTGTAAAAATACTTCTTGAAAAATAATTATTAATACGTATAGAAATATCACGGGTAATTTCTAAGTGTTGTTTTTGATCTTCTCCAACTCCTAAAAATCTAGCATTAACATATAAAATATCCGCCGCCATAAGAATTGGATAAGTATATAACCCTACATTACTATTACCTAATTCACTTTTTTCTTTAAACTGTGTCATTCTATTCATTTCCCCCATATGTGTAAATGTGGAAAGAAACCAATATCCTTTTGTAATATTAGTAATATCAGATTGAAAATAAATTTTAAGATTACCATTTATTTTAGTAGATAAAATCCATTTTATAATTTCTATCCCCTTTGATTTTAAATTCTTATTAGGAATAGTCATTGCATGTAAATCCGCTAAAAAAATAAATATATCATTTTTTTTATATAAAGGATCTTTAATTATTTCGTATAGATTATGAAAAATACCTATATAATTACCAATATGTAGATCTCCTGTAGGTTGAATACCACTAATTATTGAATTTGAATTACCCATAATGGTATTTTAACATAGTTTTTTTACTATTTATTTATTTTTTTTTATAGACATTTCTAATATTTTTTTTTGAATTTTATAATCTAAATATTTTCTTTTTCCATAAGGGATAATGTTATGTATAAAAGCTAAAAAAATAGTAAAAGTAATAATTTTTTTTTTAGTAATTCTTGTAAGTTTTACTTCATTATTAGATATTTTAATTTTATCTTCTTTATTAACTTCTATACTATTTAAACCTAAAACATAATCACGCCAATAAAATTTATTACTTTTATTTTCTATTAATATTTTTAAATTATCAAAATAACTTATGGTTTTTTTTATTTCTTTTACACGTTTTTTATCGTTAACCATTTTAGTAAGTTCTTCCTTGTATATATTATAATCTAAAAACATTGCATCAATTTTTTTTATTTCATTTAAAGATCTTATAGAGTTTTCTACATATAAATTTATATCTTGAATTTCTGTAAAATAAACACCATCTGGCATACTAATTTTTTTAAATTCCTCAAAAAAATTTTTCAAATTTTTTTCATTTAAATAATATTTTGGCATCATAACAAGATAATTATCAATTACATTATGAATAAATATTATCAATTCCTGTAAAGAAATATTATCAATTTGTTTTGTTTTATAATATTTTTCAATATTACACAATGCATCAAAAGACATTTTTGGAAAAAAAATTTGTTGTATTTCTTTTTTCAAGGAAGAATAATTATTATTATTTGTGTTATAAATTCCTATTAAACTTAATATCTCTTCTATTTCACTAGATTTTTTTAGATCGTCTTTATTATTATTAATATAGCGTAACATTTGTCCATAACATTCATTATCAAAATTTTTTTTAACAATATCGTATTCCTCTAAAAATTCTTCTTTGTAGTTAAAGTAATAAAAATATTTCCATTTCCATATATTTAAACATGATATTTTATAAAAAATACTAGATATAAATTTTATAACATAATTGATAACTTTTTTTACAACTTCTATGTTTATGAAAAAGGATATTATAAATACTCTTGAAAAACTTAAAATTGCACTCACCCAAGAAGGAAGAATTTGTAATACAATGTCAATTGGTATAGATAACAATACATATGGTATATTTCTGATTACTATATGTGTTAAATTAATAGTTGATAAAAAATAAACCCACTTTCCTATAAATGTTTTATTTGTTGTTTCAGGATTTTTTAAGGAGTTATAATTTTTAATAAATAATAATATAATAGATAAAATTGCTAAAAATAGGATATAACTTGTTAAAAATTCTATATTGTTTTTTAATATTGATTTGAGATAAGTAAAAGGTATAAAATAATAGATAAAATAAGACAAGAATAATTTTATCGAAATCTGGAAAAATTGTAAGATAATACCTGCATACCCCATAGATATCCCATTTATGAAATTACTTTTTTTTAATGCATTGTATAAAAATTTTAAGATATAATCTTCTGATATAAATTTTTTAAATTTTTTTTCTAATGAATAATTAGTATAATGATTAATATAATATTTAACACACTCCCATAACATATTTATAATAGTTACTAATAGCATTGTAGTTATAATATTATCTATATATAATCTTGAAAATGAATCAAATATTTCTATTTGGAATGGAAATAAAAAATTTTTTATATAAGAAATAAAACTAAAAATTTGTAATAATAAAAATATTTTTGCAAAAGAAACACAAAATACTCTAGTTGTTTTATACATAGGTTCATAATATTTAAAAATCATTTTTAGATCATCTTTTTTTGTAGATTTTTCATCGTAAATTTTTTTAAAAATATTTTGAGGTTGCTGTTTTAAATTATTATTAATATTTTCTAATTGAACTAGTTCACATACTTGAAAAATTAATAATAAGAGATATTTTTTATTTAATTTCATAGAACTAATATAATAATAACATATCTTTATAGATATTATTTTAATATTAATGGTATTTTATATTTTTATAGAAATAAGTTTTTCTAATATTTCATTTTTTATATCAAGATTACTACGTAAAAATTCACAAGCAGATTCTTTACCTTGTCCTAATTTTTGATTATTATAGTAATAATAATGACCATTTTTCTCTATAATATTTTTATTTGTTCCTATATCTAAAATTTCATTTTCTATGCATATACCATGATTATATCTTATTTCTATAATAGATTCCTGGAAAGGAGATCCTACTTTGTTTTTAACAACTTTTACTCTAGATTTTATACCTAATACTTTGTCATCTTTTTTCATATATTCACTTCTACGAATATCAAGACGAACTGATGAATAAAATTTTAAAGCATTTCCACCACAAGTAGTTTCAGAACTACCAAACATTACACCAATTTTAGACCTTAATTGATTTGTAAAAATTACTAGTACATTATTTTTAGCAATTACTGACACAAGTTTTTTTAAGGATTGACTCATTAAACGTGCTAGTTGACCTATATGTACATCTCCCATATCACCATCAATTTCATTTTTTGTTACAAGTGCTGCAACACTATCTAAGACTACAACACCTCCCTTTTGATAAGAGATTCTTTCTATAATATTTTGTAATATTTCTAATGCCTGTTCGCCATAATCTGGTTGTGATATCAAAAGATTTTTGGTGTCAATACCTATACGATTACAATAATTTATATCTAAAGCATGTTCCGTATCAATAAAACCACAAATTTTCCCATTTTTTTGAGCATTTTTAATTACTTCTAAAGCCAAAGTAGTTTTTCCAGAACTTTCAGGACCATAAATTTCTACTATTCTACCTAATGGTAAACCTCCTACACCTATAGCCTCATTCAGTAACATAGAACCTGTAGAAACAAAAGGAATATTTTCTTTGTTTTTTTCTTCAGAAGTCCATATACTTCCATTTCCAAAACTAGTATTAATATGTTTTTTTATACTTTCCAAATTATCTAAATTATCAGCATCAATAGTGTTTTTTTTGTCTTTAGTCATTACTTATAAGAGTATCATATTCCACAAAGGAAATGATTAAATATTATAATTATTTTTAGTAAAAAATATCATAAAAATTTTCAATAATTTTATAACTATTTATATTTTTTGCAAGAATACAGTCTTCTTTTTCTTTACCTTTAATACTTTTAATAAAAAAAATTTTTTTCTCAAAAAAATTACTAAATCTTTTCTCAGGAAAATAAAAATAAATTTTTTTATAAAATTTATCTAGTTTAGTTACTAATACCAATTCTTCTTTATCAATATATGGTAATTCTTTATCATTATAATAAAAAAGAAAATTCATAAATTTTAATAAATCTATTTATTATTAATTTTACTATTCTTATTTTTTTCGATTGTTTTTTGTGTATTATTTGTTTTTTGTGTATTTTTATTATCTTTTGTATCTTCACATACAATACACATTTCTTCTTTCTTTTCTGTCAGAGTCTTTTGTGTAGTTTCTTTTTTTCTCTTAGAATCTTCTTCTTTTATACTACTTTTACAGGAGTTTTTATTACAATTAAAGAAGTTTAAATATACTAACACACCTATTGTGGCTACAATGATTAATAAAATTTTTTTGTTCATACTATTACAATAGTATCATCTAGATAATTTGTAATCAAGATTTTTATTTGTAAAATAGCAATAAAATATAGTATAATATTGAAAATGTTATTTGATATAGACAATATAAACAAAGAAATTAAAGAAATATCAAATTTTAAAAAACTACAACAATTAAAAAACATATATATTAGAAATATTAATGATTATATTAAAAATGTTGATAAAAATAATAAAGAATTATTGATTGATATAAATAATCAAAAAAAAAAAAATCAATGAAATTTTTAAAAATGCTTTAAAAAAATACGAAAAAGTTGTATCTAAAAAACAAACACAAAAATATTTACCTTCCTGTAAATTTATGGGTAAATTACATCCTATTTCACAAATAATCCATAAAATAGAAAAAATCATGAGCGGCTTTGGTTTTACTTATGAATACGCAAAAGAAATTGATACAGCAGAAAATATTTTTGACAAATTAAATATTCATGAATTTCATGCTTGTCGTAATGAACAACAATCTTTTTTCTTTTTAAACTCAAAATTACAACCAAGAACTCAAGCCACTAATGTGCAATCAAAAATTTTTAGTAATTGGAATAATAAAGATATAATAAAAAAATATTCTATAGGTAGAGTATATAGATATGATAGCGATAGAACACATGTTCCTATGTTTCATCAAATGGATGTAATATATGTGAATAGTGATGCGAATATAAGTACCCTTAAGGGATTTATTGATGTTTTTTTAGAAAAAATATTCAATAACAATATTACATATAGAATGAGACTAAGTTATTTTCCTTTTACAACTCCTTCTTATGAAGTTGATGTTAATTTAAAAGGAAATTGGGTAGAACTATTAGGTTGTGGAATTATTCATGAAAATGTTTTTAAAAATAATCAAAAAAAACCTACTTATGGTTTTGCTATAGGATTAGGAATAGAAAGGTTATGTATGTTATTAGAAAAATGCCAAGATCTTAGAGATTTATATAATAATAAAAATATATTCTAATATAAAAAATCATATATTATATTATTCTTCATTATCTTGATAATAAAAAAATAAATTCCATATAAATTGTTTCTTATTAATATTTTGTGGAAATATTTCGTTGTCATTTTCTGTTTGTATTAATTTCTTAAAATCCCAAATATAATCATTTACTTTTTTTTTTAGTTCTTTTTGATTTTTTTGATTTTGATATTTTTTAATAAATTCATTTGAATGAATTATTTTTCTGAAATTTATTTGTGATTCTTTATTTAAACTTGAATTTGATTTTTTTGATGTATTTGTTGTATCCTCATTTTTATTATTTTCATTTTCTAAGTATTTGACATAATAATGATTATCATCATGAATAATATTCATAGATAAAATTTTTTTTTTAAAATTAATCAAAGTCTCTAAATACTTCATTAATAAATTATAAATATTTTCATTTTTTTCAAATTTCATAGAAGAAACAGATACAACTTTATCACTAGAATAAAAATTTCCAAAAATTTTAAAGAAATTATCTATACCATCTATATTTTGTTCTTTATCTATATCTTTTTTTACTAAAATTATCATACTAGCAGAAATGTATTCTATTATTTCATTTATATTTGGATTTTCTTTTTTATTTTTATGAAATACACTATCTTCCATAAAATTATAATTATATAATGTCATAATAAATTTATTATTATTATTATTATCATTATATTCTTTATATATTGTATATATATCCCATTTATGTTCTGCTTGGTTTAAGTATTTTTTAAAATTTTCATTAATTTCTACTTTATCCTCGCATTGATTATTGGGCTTGTGTTCATTAATAGTAAAAAAATAATGTAATAAATTCCAAAATATTTCTTTTTCATTTTCAATTTTACTAAAAATGAATTGTAAAATATTATACATTTCAATTATTTTTTTTTCAAAATCATCATTATTAAAAATTTTTTTATATTCTTTTAAGAAATATTTCAAACAATCAATAGTAGCAATAATTTGACAGTTATTTTTTCCTATTAAAATATCGTTTTTACCGTCATTATCTATATGTTTTGTTATATTTTGCAAGTAATTTTTATAGGATGATGGTAGTTTTATAACTAACAAGTATTTATCTGGTATATAATCATATTCATGATATTTAATTTTATTTTTGATATCTTCAGATAGTTTTGTATACTCCGAGCTTAATGCATTATAAGATTTACAAGAAATTATTTTTTTTACTAACTCATAAAAAGACTTATTATCCTTTTCTTCAAATTGATAATTTTTTTTAGTCTCATTTGTTGTTTCTATTTTGTATTTTCCCATACTAGTTTCTACAATATTATCAATCTTTTGTTTAGAATGTTTTGGATCTGTTTGAATTTTTATACGATTCAAAATCTCTTTTATGATTAATAAGGGATACTCTTCTTTTACATTTATTTTTCTATTTTTATCATAAATAGGAGGAATTATGTAATAATCAATTTCTTTATATCCATTAATATAATATTTATCTTTAGATTGTCTAAAATCTTTTAAGGAGGATAAATTAAACTCACATATTTTGTTTTGGTTTTTTTTTAGAGTTAAAGATGGATTAATATCTTCTGGTTCTTCTTCATTATTAAAAAGTTTCAAATTTTTTTCATCTATATTTTGTATATTAAAACATAATGCTTGTTCATTATTTTCAATATCAATAATTGTTGGATCACAAACATCATAATTTTTAATCAAATATTTTAAAAATTTATCAATTTCTTGATTATCTGTTTTATTATCTTCTGTTTTTTTCTTAGGTTTTTGGTCTTCATTATTATTTTGAAAAGCACAAAATATTATATGAAAAGCACAAAATATTATATGAAAAGCACAAAACATTATAATCAATATTATTATTATAGAATAAATTGTATAGTTAATATTTTGATAGGATATTGTATGATTATTTTCTTCATTGTTTTGAGAAGAAATTTTACTAATATTTTTATCATTTTTTTGATGATCAGTCTTATCAAGGGATATCTTTTTAGATGTATCACTTACATTTGTATTTTCTTCATTTTTTTGAGAAGAAATTTTACTAATATTTTTATCATTTTTAGGATTTTCCTCATTAGTAATTAGTATATTTTTATATTTATAATTGACATATTTATATAAAATATTTGAGATTATTATAAAAACAAAAATTACAAAAAAAAATAAAAAATAATTATTTTTATCTAAAGAATTATAATTATCGATATTTTCTAAAGAATTATAATTATCGATATTTTCTAAAGAAGATAAAGGTTTAGTTTTTCTTGTAATTATTTTATATGTAAATATACAGATAGAAAGTGTAAATAAATATTTTATATATGTATTTTTAATATTAGATATATCATTAATACCAAAAATTATTATATTTAAGTAGAATAAATGCTTTATAGATTTCATATTATATTATATAGTTGTTTTGTATTAGAAAATGTATATTTCATAACCTCTTCTAAGTTTTCTTTACGAATTTCTGATATTTTTTTAGCTATTTCTTCTAAAAAACCAGGATGATTTTTTTTACCCCTATAAGGTACTGGTGTTAAATATGGTGCGTCTGTTTCTATTAAAATTCTTTCTTTTGGGATTAAAGCAGCAGTTTTAACAATTTCTTCAACGTTTTTTTGAAAAGTAACAATACCTGAAAAAGATATAAATCCATTAGCATTTAAAGCTTTAATGGCAATATCATAATTATGAGTAAAACAATGAAGAACAAATTTTGTTCCTTTAAGGGTTTTCAACAAATAATCAATATCACAACTACGGGAATGAATACAAATAGGTTTATTCATTTTACGAGATAAATAAACTTGACTTTCAAATAGCTCATATTGTCTAATAATTTCTTCCTTAGAGTTATCAACACTAAAATCCAAACCTATTTCACCTACACCTACAGATTTTTTATCATTATTTATTTTATTTTCTAAAATTTCTAATAATTTATAAATAGGAATGGAAATTTTTTCTTTTGGATGTATACCATAAGTATTATATATTTGTGGGTATTTATTGTATACACGAAAATCATCCTCTAATTTAGTACCCACATTTATAATTAATTTTAACATAGGATATTTTTGTAAAATATTATCAACATCTTCTTCTATAAACTGAAAATGCGTATGTGAATCTGCTAGCATATAATAATTTTATAATACAATATATATAAAAAAAATAAAAATTTTATCTTATATTTAAAACGGTTGTATCAAATGGTGATAAATCCTTAACTTTTATAGAAATACAACTTCCATAACCTATATTAAAGGATCCATTTATAATAGCTTCTATATCATGTTTATAAAGTGTTTCTTTTTGTAATAGAAAATAAGTAATTTTATTAATAATTTTAATATTTTTTTTTATTATTTTCATAACACGTTTATAGGATTCGTTTAAAATCTCTTTTGCGGTTATATAAGAATCATTTTTCATTTTATCCGAATATAAATCTTTAAAATTTTCCTCTAATAATACAAATTTATCATTTGTTTCTGTCATACCATATTTATATATCATAGCTAGTGCATAACGGGTAGCTTTTTCAAAGTCATTAGAAGCACCTGTTGTGATTTTTTTTTCTCCAAAAAATAATTCTTCTCCACATCTACCTGCTAATAACATATCAATAGTTGCATATATTTGTTCTTTTGTGAGAGAAACTCTTTCTTTATTTGCAAAATGAGAAGAAAAACCAAGAGCATCCCCATAACTAAGAATTGTAACTTTATAAAATTCCTCATCAAGTATACTACGATAATAATAAGTCATAAAAGCATGACAAACTTCATGTCTTGCAATTCTTAATTTATCTAATTTATCATATTTTTTATGAGAACTAATACCAAAAGCAATTTTTTCAAAGGCTTTTTCTATTTCTTGATTTGTTAAAAAATGTTTTTTTTCCCTTACTAAAATAAATAATGCTTCATTAATTAAATTTGTAATGTCTGCTCCTGAAAAACCAAAAGTCATAGAAGCAATTTTATGAATATCAATATTATAAGGTACTTTTATACGTTTAAGAACTAAAGATAAGATAGCAGATCTTCCTTTTATATCAGGTTTAGGAATTTGAATAATACGATCAAAACGTCCTGGACGTAATAAAGCATCATCTAAAACACTAGGTAAATTTGTAGCACCAATTACAATAATACCTGTAGAATCGCCAAATCCATCCATTTGATTTAATAATTCATTTAAGGTGCTTTCTTGTTCTTGATTACTATGCATAGTATTTTTTCTTTTTCTACCTATTGCATCAATTTCATCAATAAAAATAATTGAAGGTTTGGAATTACGTGCTTTTGTAAATAAATCTCTTACACGAGAGGCTCCTAATCCTACAAACATTTCTACAAATTCTGATCCAGATGCAAAAAAAAATGACGCCTGTGCTTCTCCCGCTACAGCTTTTGCTAATAAAGTTTTTCCTACACCAGGAGATCCACATAAAAGTACACCTTTAGGAATATTACAACCTACACTTGTATATTTACTACCATTTTTTAAAAAATCTACAATCTCCTCTAATTCTCTTCTAAAATTATCAATACCTGCAACGTCACTAAAACGTGTTTTAACACTTAAACTAGTAGCTTTATTGGTATTATACTTCATAATATTTCCAATACCGCTATTTCTACCATAATAAGAAAAAATTAACATTATTAAAATAATAAATAAAAATTCTTTTACAAAATTATTTATCATTTGAAATAAACCTGATTTTTGATTACCTCTAATATAACGTACATTAATACTCTTTTTTAATAACATATCAATAATATTACCTTCTAAAGAATCAGGTATAGTTGTAAAACTTTTTTGTCCACTAACTTTTTCAAATTCTACACGACCATTGTTGTATATATTTACATTGTTAAGTTTATATTGTTTTGAATAGTCATAGAACTTAGATAGTATTTCTTCCTGATATTCATTTTTAACCATTTTATGATTTAAATAATAAAAAAAACTTAATATTGACATAAAACAAAAAAGAAATAAAATATATTTTAAAATTTTTATAAAATTATCATTCATATATAGAAAGTATATTATAAAATATGTTTATTCATATATACTTTAATGAATAATTTTTGAAGAAATAATATACTGATTAGATATTTTTTTCTCACTAGTTTTAAATACAAGTTGATAAAAATTATAAAATTGATGAATTATTTTTTTTATTTCCTTTTGTTGTCTATAAATTTCTCGTAAATGATTATAAGAATTACATTGAATAATAATTTTATTAGCAATAATAGGTATTCTTTTTCCTAAATATCTATACCAAGGGGTTTTATTTGTTAATTTTATTGTACTTTGAGGAATAAATATAAGAGAAAATTTTTTTATTTCTATAGATATTTTATATTGTTTTTTTAGAATATATCTTAAATTAAAATTGTTTATATTTTTACTTATACATAAATGTCTTTTTCCTTTTTTACTAATATTTAATCCAATTAACTTATCCACAAACATTCCTATTAATCCATTATTACTGGGTAGAAGTTTTGATATGTATTTAAATCTTAATTGAAGTATATAACTAGATAAAAAACTTAGAAATTGAAGAAATTTTTTTGAAGAATTAATACTATTAATATGTTCAGAAAATTTTAAAGGTAAACTACCACCTACACCCGTAAATCCATACCTACCAAGATAAATATTATTATTTTTGACTACTATAGATGTAGAAAAAAAATTACAATCTTCTATTATATGTACATTTGAAGAATATTTTAATAAAAAATAAGGATTAATATTTTTATTTATTTTGTTATCCATGAAAAAATTATAAAAAAATATTTATTAAAAATATGTAATTATAGATATATATATTACAAAATATTTCTAAAAAGAATTATTAAAATAATTGCAAAGATGTTAATAAACTTACCTAAACTTCCTAAAGATGGTCCTACCGTATCTTTAAAGGGATCACCTACCGTATCTCCAGTTATAGCCGCCTTATGAGTAGAAGATTTTTTTCCTCCGTAATGACCTTTTTCAATATATTTTTTACAATTATCCCAAGCAGCACCTGTAATAGTCATAAATAAACCATAACAAGTACTCACTATAGTGACACCAATACTTATTGCTGCAAGAAAATCTTTTGTGGAAATTATCTTTATAATAAATCTATTTATAGTTATATTAATTAATACACTCATTATCAATATAAGTATTGGGTATATAATTTGTGTATACATTTTTTTACAAGATACATTTGTTAAATAAGTAATTGTTTCATTGTAATCTGGTAATTCTTCTCCCTCTAAAATTTTTGGATTATTATGAAATTGTAAACGAATTTTTTCTACTACTTTTTGTGCAGCATCTCCTACAGATTTCATTCCCAAACCAGAAAAAATCAATACAATCACTGATCCTAATAATAATCCTAGAAAAATCATAGGTGATGATAAACATGTATTATTGAAAGGTATATTATTGTTTAATTTTAAATTATTATACAACATTAATAATAATATACTAGTTAAAGTAGCTACACTAGAAGAAAATCCTTTTGTAACAGCTTTTGTTGTATTACCAATAACATCTAAAAAATCTGTATTTTTTCTAACAGACTCATGCATATTACTCATTTCTGCAATACCACCTCCATTATCAATAGTAGGCCCTAATAAATCTAGTTTAATTATTGTGGATGAAAGAGAAATAATAGAAATTGTCATAAATGCAATACCATTGACTCCTAATAAAAGATCTGCTAATAAAAACATTACAATAATTACCGATAAAATACTACTTGTACTAAAAAAACCTAATGCAAAACCATATATAATATTATTACCATCACCAAATTGTGAAGCATTTGCTAATTCCTTAATAGGTGCATTTTCATCGGATGTAAAATATTCTATTATTTTTATAATACTTAAAATACCCATCATTCCAATGAATATACAAAGAACAATTCTTCTGTACATACAAAAACTTATATTTACACCAACACTACTACGTAAAAAAAATATAAGCACTGAAGAAATAATAAAATTTATGATAATACTACTAAAAAAATATAGTTTTATTTTTTGCCATATATCTTTTGTAAAACCTAAAATAAAATCACTAATCAAAGAACTTATTAATCCAGAAATAGATATTATTATATATACACTGAATACTATTATAAATTCATTGCCACTAGATATATGTAAAAACATTCCTACTAAAAATGTACTTAAATAACTTTCAAAGATATCTGAATTTGCACCTATACAGTCACCTACGTTATCACCTACATTGTCGGCTATTACTGCTGGGTTTTTAGGACTATCTTCCGGTAAAGATTTTTCTATTTTACCTACTATATCACCTGCTACGTCTGCAGCTTTTGTAAATACACCACCACCAAGACGATTAAATATACACATAGTAGAAGCACCAAGTACAGCACCAATAATTAAATCGAACAATGAAAAAAGACCAACATATATCTTAATAGATGATAAAAAAATAATAATTATTATTTCTGACAAAATCATAATAACTGTGAAATTACTACCACTAGATGCTCCTTTAAAGCCTTTATCAAAAGCCAATGAAGAGGAAGTTTTCGCAGCAACTGTCAATACAACATTAGTAGTAGTAGAAATAAAAGTACTATATAAACTACTTATTATCATAAAAAAAATAGATAATAAAAAACCTATACATAGACTTAAAGAAAACTTATATAATATAATTGCTATTCCAGATGATATGATTAAAACAATTTTATATTGATTTTTTAAATAAGAAAAGGCACCTTCTTGAATAATATTACTAATTCTTTCTGCCTCTAATTCTTGATTATTATTTTCTCTAAAAGTAATTATTTCTACTAAATTTTTTATAACTATTGATAGAAAGAAAAATAAAATAGCAACAAATAAAAAAAAAATAATACCTACTGGAAAACATTTAAGATATACTAATGAATAATAACAACTAAAAAATGATAACATAACACTAATAATAATTGATATTATTTGTATAATTCTTAAAAAATTTTTTATACGCATAACACCTCCATAAAATCATTATAAACTATTTTTTATATAAGTATATGAAAATTTATAAATTTTTTTTATTTAAAATTTTTTTATTTAAAATAATATGGTATATTTAAAAAATATAAATTACAAGCCTCTATGGTGGAATCGGTAGACACAGCAGACTCAAAATCTGCCCTTTAAGAGTTCAAGTCTCTTTAGAGGTATTTTTCATTTATTAATTAAAAGAATATGTTATGTATTTGTTTATATGTAGAAAATAATATATAATTATTTTTGTATATGCATATTATTGTAATTGTATTGGTTTTTTTTTATAATTATAAAAAGAATCTCAATATGAAATTGAGGAAAGAATAAAGACATGAAATATATTAGCAAAAATTTATTTTTTTTTATATGTCTTTTTAATTGTGTTAATTACATAAATGCAGCACAGGTACCTACACATTCATTAAAAAATAAAACAAAACAAACAACAATTATAAAAAATGAACATGATAAATGGTGGTTTTTTATAATTGTTGTTATTTGTTCATATATCACATATATCACAACTTTTATTTGTATTTATGATTTATATAATGATAATTCTCCTATACAAAAATATTATTTTACTGGTTTTGCTAGTGTATTTTTCTTATCGATATTATTATTATTATTGTGGGAATATTGTTTAAATTTTAATTATTACTGTATTGTGAATACTTGTTATTTTAGTATAAAGATGTTTTTTTTATTTCTTCCTGAAATTTTGTTCATCTTTTCAGGAATTTATTTTGGTTATATTATGCATGATAAATTAAAACCTGTGCCTTTTGTGTTATTTTGGATATTGCTTGTTGTTTTTTTTGGTTTCTTCTGTTATATAGGATATGAAATACTCAGGAGAAGATGTTTTGTAATTTCTTCTTTTATTTCGATTGAAAAAATAATTAAAATAATTATTTTAATTATCAATATTTTTATCTTAAAACCAATTATTTTAGAAGATAAAATTATTTTGGAACATAAATTTATTTTAATTATAATTATACTTACTCTCTCGGTACTGGAACTTGTAGCATTTTTTCGCTTTTCTGTTATGAATTTCATTTGTATTGCATTTTTATTAACATTTGTTGTGTTATCTTATTTTTACCTATACGGTGATTATCTTTATCTAGACATTGAAAATTCAAATTCTAAAATGCATATATATAACATATATAAAAATGATTTTTCCAGCATTCTTGTATTTTTCGAAGACCAATATCAGATAATTTTAATTGTATTAATTGTCTTTTTCAGTATCAACTCTCTTAAGTTGTTTTTCGTACAAACTAAAAAAAAAGATATCAACAATGACAAGATTAAATTAAAAATTTCTAAAGGTAAGTATTTATTTTCTAATTCCGTAAAAATAAATATAGATAAAAAATATCACAATAAAAAAAAACATGAATTATATAAAAACAACACACTTTTAGACAATTCACAAACAATTGATGTTAATTCAGATGAAGTTTTATTTGTAAAAGAAAATATAAATTTAGAATTAGAAATAGAAAAACTCGATAAAAATGATAATGTTGAAATAGTATATTATAATTATAGTGAAGATATTTATGAAATTCCTAATCCTCCTGCTAATCCTAATCCTCCTGCTAATCCTAATCCTCCTAATGATATTTGGGAAGAAATAATGTGGACAATAAACACACTTAAAATTCTTTATGATAATAATATTTTGAATAATATACAACCCATAAAACAACATTTTATGGTTTTTTTTGATAACAACTTAATAAATAAAGAATTAATAGCGTTTATAATAATGTTTATAATAATAAGAACCTTTGTAATCTTTTTTCTTGTTAATGGTATTAAGAATTTTATTATTGATGTTATTCATAATTTTATTATTGATGTTATTAATGATTTTAATAATTTTATACATATATGTGATCTTTGGAAGGTTTTACCATATAAATATATAAATAAAAATCAATGGATTGAAAAATATATTTCTGTTACTTCTGTTACTTGTTGTATTATTATATTAGTTTTCATGGGAATTATGTATAGAATAAACAAAGAGAAACAAAATGGCAAAAATAACACAATAAATTTATTATATTTAATTGCTTTGTTAATTTTTTTTATCCCATTTCTCCCAGATTTATTGTTGTTTTTTTTATTTTCCATTTCAATTTTCGTAATAAATCTTATCCACTATATTAATTTATCCCTAAATTTGAAAACAGTTTTTATGACACAATTTGTATTGTATAGTTTTTTTGTTATTATTGATTTTATTAGTTTTTTTACTAGTAATTCAGAAATAATTTTTATTATGTTTGTAGTCTTATGCTTTTTAAGTTTTTTGTTATATAAACAAGATAATTTCATAATTTTAACAATGAAAATATTAATAACTTTAATTTATTTTCTTTTTATGATTAATTATTCTATTAATTATTATTATAATACAACAAAAGATGTATCGATAGACAATTCAAAAAATAACAATACACCTTATACAGATAATAATAATCCAACTAACATACATGAAATACTATTCTTGTTTGTCTTGTATTCATTACCTGTTGGATTATTTATTCGTATCGTTTTTATGTTATATTCTCCGTGGTATAAATTGCAGAATAATACACAAAACAATACATCTAATAATGAAGTTGAAAATAATGAAGTTGAAAACAAATATATTGTTTATAAACAGAACAATTTTAATTTCTTTAATGTAATTATTTTGTTAGGTTCAACTACAGTTATAGGATATTTATTATATTCTTTTAAAGAAAAAATAATAGATTTTTTTATAAGTATATTTAAACAAAATAATGATATTAATAATATAAATAATAATTTAGAAGGTTTATAAATTAAATAAAATTTATAATAAAACTTGCAAAGAATTTTTGATTTCTTGATAACTATTTTTAATAACAGATTTTTTAAGAATTATATATAATTTATTCTTAAAATTTGATGCTCTCAAAATTTCCTTGATTTGTCTGCGAATTTTATTACGTTGATAACTTTTAGGGACAATTTTTTTAGAAATTATTATAATATATTCTTTTATAAAAGAAGAGTTTTTTTTTAAAATAAAAATATTATTTTCTTTAATATTTTTTATGTATCTTAACATAAAAATATCTTTTTTTTTTTTTATAGGAAATATTTTACTCATTAATATTTGTATCTATCACAGAAGGAAAAAGTATTACATTTCGAATTGAAGTATCAAATAAAACCATCATTAATCTATCCAAACCTAGACCAATTCCAGCAGCAGGTGGCATACCATATTTAAGAGCTTTTATAAAATCTATATCTTTACGAACAATTTCATCTTCTTTAGTATTTTTTTGAAGATTTAATTGATCATCAAAATTTTTTTCTTGTTTATAAGGATCCGTTAGCTCTAAACAAGCTCTAATTAATTCACAACCTTTTACAATTATTTGAAATTGTTGATTGTAACCAGGTTTTTTAGGATGTGGCATTGATAAAGGTGTAGAAGGATAATCATAAACAAGAATAGGATTATGAACCTTTTGTACACATAGTTTTTTATAAATTGCATCCTTTATTGCATCTATGGATCTGTAAATTTTAGTATCTAAACCAATGACTTTAGCTTTATCTGTTATTTCTTCATTAGACATTTTTGTTATGTCAAAACCCGCATATTTTACAAGAAATTCATTATAAGATAACCTTTCTATATTCTCAAAATCTAAAATAGATTCTTTCAAAGGAATTTTAAGAGTTCCAAGAGTGTTTTTGATAATATTTTGTAAAAAATTAATAGTAAATTTTTGTAAATTTTCATAATCCATATATGCTATATAAATTTCAATCATTGTAAATTCTTGTAAATGTGTTGTATCAATACCTTCGTTTCTAAAATTACGATTAATTTCGAAAACTTTTTCGAAACCTGCCACTAAAAGACGTTTTAAAAATAATTCAGGTGCAACTCTAAGATAAAAGTCGCTATTTAAGGCTTCATAAAAAGTCTTAAAAGGTTTTGCAGATGCACCAGATGGTGTTGTATGTAACATAGGTGTTTCTACTTCAATAAAAGCATCATTTTGTAAGAAATTACGTATATTATTTATTAATAAATGACGATTTTTAAAAATTATTTTTAATTCATCATTATTAATAAGATCAATATATCTTTCACGAATTTTTATTTCTTCATCTTTTAAGCCATGATATTTTTCAGGTATTTGTTTTAAAGATTTTGTAAGAATTGTAATATATTCACAATTAATTGTTTTTTCACTTGTTTTACTTAAACTTAACTCACCTTGAACACCAATAAAATCTCCAATATCTATTAAGTTTACAATATTTTCTTCCCCTAAGGTTTTTTCAAAATTTGAATTAATAATTAAAATTTGTATTTTTCCTTTAAAATTATTTATATTAATGAAAGTAATAGATCCAAATTTTCTTTTTGAAATTACTCGACCTGCGGTTTTAACAAAAGTACCAATTTCTAATTTAAGTATTTCATCTAAAGGATAATTAATTTCAAAAGATCCTTGATAAGCATTATCATAACTCTTTAGTATTTCTAATTTATTTTTTATATTATTTTCAAAAGTCATTTTATTGAATTATATTAAATATTTATTATAATTTCAAATGTATTTTACTTGCAGAAATATTCTATATTATGTATTATTATATTGTATGAAAATGAAAAATTTATTTTATCTATTAACTTTGTTTGCTGTAGAAACAAAAGATATACCTTCTTCTTCACAAGAACAAAAATTATGTGTTATTGATTTAAAATTTGATAATAATATAATAACAAATTCAAAATTAAATAATTTTGTTTCTGAAAGAATTAAAAATAACTTTTTAAAGATTATTAAAGAAGTTTTTAAACAATCTGGTTTAAATTTCCCACCTGGTTTTGATATTGAATCTATATTAAATAATGCTATAACTGCTACTGCAAGTTCTGGAAGTGACAAAAACCAACCTTCTAATTTAGATGATCTTATGAAACAAGAAAAAGAACGTTTTTTAAGTAATTCTATAGCTATTCAAGCAATGTTTTTTGTTATTACACTTCAATTACTTAATAACAATAAAATCAATGAACACTTAAAAAAAACTTATGAATTATTTTTCACTTTGAGTGTTAATATGATGCTTATAATGTTTAGAAACAATATGTCTAATACAGAACAAAATTCTAATAATCAAATTTTTGGAAACATAAAAAGTGAAGATATGTTAAATATGAATAATGATATGCAAAAAGTAATTCGTTTAATTCGTACAGAATTAAATAATTTAATTTCAGAATTAAAGAAAAATGAAAAAAAAATGTTATTAAATACAAAAAATATTTTAGGTGTTCATTTAAATAATACACCTTTAGATAAAGCTTGTGTTATTATTAATGGAAAATTATATTCATTTGATATGATTCTTGAATTAATAATGAAAAATATTTCTAATGATCAATGGATGATGATGTTCATTCAATTCATTATGCCATTTATGGATGGAATTAAATAAAAACAAATAAGAAAAAAGAAGAAATTCATTTTTTCTTTTATTTTTTTAATTATAAATATAAACTTAAGCCTAATTTAAATTAATATTTATCATTTAAATTTTTATAATTTAAATTGTGTGTAAAATAGTTTTTATATTAACAACACCTCCAATAGAGAATATAATACATAATATATTTGACATTAATGAAATAGATAAAAATATTTTACAATTATTAATAAATAATAACATTAAAAATGTAAAATATATTAATAATCAAATACACTTATCATTTACGGAATATATCTATAAAGAGTATCAAGTATATTTTTCCTATAACTCTATAGATACAAACATTAATTTTAATGATAAATTCTTTTATTACCATGATTCATCTTTTTTTGAAAAATTTATAACACATCATAATTTTGAAGAAAATTTAATAAATGAATTATATAAAATATGTAAATATCTATATATTCAGCATTTTTCTCTAAAATTAGAAATTATTCTAAATTATTATGATAATCATTTTGTACCTGGTAATTGTTTTTTTTTTGATGAAAAAAAATATGAGATACTTCAAGTACATTTTTTATTTGAATATAACAAGGTTTTTACAAAATTACTAGTATTTTCTATTGATAATATTCCTTTGTTTACTTCAAAAATAGAAAAAGAAAATGATAATAATACATTTTCTTCTCCATTTTTTTTTCATAATAACAATTTGTTTATTCTTAATTCTTGTGCTTCTTTATCTTCTAAAATAATCATTTTTTCTTAAAAACTAATGAATATGTATAAGATTTTTAAATAAATTTATGGATAATAATAAGTAAATATACGCCTGTAAAAAACCTATAAGTATTTCTAATATATACATAACTATTAAAAAACAAAATGGTATTATTTTAAAATATAAAGGACTTTGACTTACAAATTCACTTATAATATGTACAATTATATGCCCAGCAGTTATATTCGCACTAAGACGTAAAGAAAAAATAAAAACTTTTGATAAAAGTAGCATTATTTCTACAAAACCAATAAATATTGATATTAACAAAGGTATTTTTGGAGAAAAAAATACTTTAAAAAAATTCCAACTATTATGTTGAATATTTTTAAAAAGGCTATATATAATAGTAGAAATTGTGATAGGCATAGAGACTATTATTAAACCATTTATAGGTAATAATCCTGGTACTGTACCAATAAAATTTCCTAAAAATATTATTACAAATATACTGAAAAAAAAAGTGTTATTTTCTATAGAAGCATCCTCTAATAATAATGAATCTACCATCTCCCAAATTTTATATATGATATTATCAAAAATATTTATTTTACGAGATAGATATAATATTATTGTAAATAATCCAAATATAATGAATAAAGATATATCTAAATTTGTAATAGAAATACCTATGTTTATCCATTCTTTTATAATAAAATCTTCAAAGTTCATTTTCTGTTCCTGTTTGTAATAATATAGTATTTCTCACGAGTTTATCAACTTTTATATTATAAATATTAGTATCATGACCTTTAACCCATTCAATATTTACATAATTTTCATCAAAATATTCTAGCATTTCTTTCCATAGTTCTAAATTCATTAAAGATCCTTTAGTGGTTTTCCAATTATTTAACCTCCAAGATTTACTCCATACCTTTAAACCGTTTACTACATATTGACTATCTGAGAAGATATATATTTTTTTTTTATAATAATTCTTTAAAACCCAAATTACTGCTTTCATTTCCATACGATTAGAAGTTGTATATTCTTCATATTGGGAAAATTTTAAAAACTCTAAGTTGTTTTTTAATCCAATAACACCAAAACTACCTTTTCCTGGATTTCCACTACAAGCACCATCCGTATAAAATTTTAGTTCATTCATATATTATATTTTCCCGGAAAGAAAGGGATTTGAACCCTTGATATGTTTTTTCATATAACAGTTTTCGAGACTGCCCCATTCAACCACTCTGGCACCTTTCCTTTCTTTATTTAATTATACAATAAAAAATATTAAATAAATAATTTTTAGTTTTTTATTTTTTTTTAATTTGTGATAATACAATTTCTGTTTCAAAAATATTACTACTAATTAAATCTCTTTTATTTTCATATTGACTACAGGCACCTATAGCAAACACACGACTATAGTTTTTTACAAGCATAGTATCTATATCTACATCATAAGGAGAATTATGATCACTAATATCATAACCATAACAAAAAAAAACATAATCAACAGGTATTGATATTTCTTCATTATTATTCTTAATAGTTATGGAATTTAAGGATATATCATTTCCATTTAAACTTTTTAAGAAATATCCTATATACGTTTTGATTTTTTTTAATAATTTTAATTTTCCTTCTTGAGCATTAAAGATATTACGTCTATGTATTAATGTAATATAAGGAGTGAAAGGTAGTAACAAATCTACCGCGTCTAATGCACTATCACCTCCTCCAAAAATTAATATTTTTTTATTTACTAGTATCGATGGATCTTCAGGAAAATAAAAAATTTGTTTGTTTTCGTATTTTTCCAAATCTTTTATAATAGGTTTACGAAACTTTACAGTTCCATGTCCTTCACTTATTACAAGAAATTTACTAGTATATTTTTGATTACATGTATAAACACAAACATGATTCTCTTCTTCCTGAAATTTAATAAAACTATTTTTTAATATTATATTTTTTTTATCTATGTTTTTTTGTAATAAATCTATATATTGCTCACCTGTAATTACCCCTATACCCATTACATCGTACATAGACTTATGTTTGTAAAAATTACACTGTCCTCCTAAAAAACTAGATTTCTCCACTAGAAGATAATTAAATTCATTATTTATTTTATAACTAAAATATAGTCCTGCAGGACCTCCTCCAATTATAACAACATCATACATAAAAAAATTATATCATACAATTAATATAAAAAAATAGTAATATTTTTCATGAATAAATATGGGTTTTTTATAAACATTAAAATAATTAGAATAAAAATATGATATTATACTTTATAGTAATGATATCAAGTATAGTAGATAAAGTATTTGGAACTAAGAGTGATAATTTTATCAAAAAACATAAAAATATATTAGAAAAAATTAATCAATTAGAAAGTACTTATATTTCTTTAACGGGTTTACAAATACGTGAAAAAATTCAAGAAATACGTAATGATATAAGAATTAATAATAAAAAATCTTCCTATTATTTACCAGAAGTATTTGCACTTACTCGTGAAGCCGCAAAACGTACAATTGGTCATCGTCATTATGATGTACAAATTTTAGGTGGTATTGCCCTATATAAAAATTATATATGTGAAATGCAAACGGGAGAAGGAAAAACATTAGTAGCAACTCTTCCAGCAGTACTAAAAGCTCTTGAAAACCAAGTACATATAGTAACCGTAAATGATTATCTAGCGGAAATTGGTTGTACAATTATGGGTAAGATATATAAGTATTTAGGTTTAGATGTGGCATTTGTAACAGAAAAAACATCTGAAAATGAAGAAATAAATATATTCTCTACAAAAGATATTGTATATATTAGTAATAATCAAATTGTATTCCGTTATTTAAAAGAGTTGTTAAGATCCTCAAATAGTGTTAGTTATAATGGTAATTTTATAAATCGTAAATTTAATATGGAATACGCAATTATTGATGAAATAGATAATATATTGATAGACGAAGCGCGTACACCATTTATTATATCTGGACCTGGCGAAAACACCTCTAATTATTATGCAAAGCTATCAAATTTAATAAGAAATTTACAAGAAAATATACATTATACGGTGGATTTTAAAAATCATTTAGTACTATTAACGGATGAAGGTGATAAACATTTAGAAGAACAATTACAACAATTAAGATATTTAGAAGGTGGTTTATATGAATGGTCTTCAAAAAATATCGAAATTTTACATATTCTTCGTAATCTTTTAAAGGCTTTTTATTTATTTAGAAATGAGATAGATTATATTGTTTATAAAAGTGAAATAGTAATTATTGATGAATTTACAGGAAGATTAAGTGAAGGACGTCGTTTTTCTTCCGGTCTTCACCAAGCACTTGAAGCAAAAGAAAATGTACACATTAAAGATGAAAATAGTACGTTATTATCTACTACTTATACATCATTTTTTAAACAATATAAAAACTTATGTGGTATGACGGGTACTGCTTCTACGGAAAAAGAAGAATTTTTAGAAATTTATGAATTAGAAATTATTACTTTACCTACAAATAAACCAAATATTCGTAAAGATCATTCTATTCGTTTATATAAAAACCGTAAATTTCAATTAGAAGATATGCAAAAAATCATAAAAGAAGCTTATGATAAACAACAACCAATACTTATTGTTACAAATAGTGTTCAAGATTCAGAAGTTGTAAGTAATACTTTAAAATTTTTAAATGTTAAACATAATGTTTTAAATGCTAAACACCACAAACAAGAAGGTGAAGTAATAGCTAATGCTGGTAATTTAGGAGCTGTAACAGTAGCTACAAACATGGCGGGTAGAGGTACAGATATTAAATTAGGTGGTAACGTAGATTATGCAATTGATAAGATTCTTCTTTCTTCAGATGAAATAAATGAATCTAATCAAGAAGAAATTATTTCCGAAGAAGAAGTAGTACTATTAGGAGATTTACAATTTAATGAAATGAATCTCACAAATAAACAGAAATTAAAAATTAAACAAATTCTTGAAGAGTATAATGTAAAAAAAAAAAAAGTAATTGATTTAGGTGGTTTATTAGTGATTGATTTTGGTATGAAAGAAGCAGAAAAAATTCGTCGTCAATCTATCGGTAGATCTGCTCGTCAAGGAGATCCAGGTACATCATATACTTTATATTCTTTAGAAGATGATATTTTAGCAACTACTTTAAAGGGAAGTTGGAATGAATATATCTTTAGACAAGCTTTTAGCGATAATGAAAAATATATAAATGGTAATGTAGTAGAAGGTTTAATTAAAAGATTTTGGAAAATGATTAGTTCACAACATTTTCGTGTTAGAAAAGATGTACAAAAGTATGATATTGTAAAAGAAGCTCAAAAACAAGAGTTTTTTGATTATAGAAATTATGTACTTAGTGAAAATAGTAAAGAAATAGCTAAAAAAATTTTTAAAGTATTTGTAAATTTTGATATGGATATAGATTATTTTAATAAAATGAAAGATATATTATCTATTGAAACAAAAGAAGAACTTTCAATAACTATTCAAGACAAAATTGATGATTTCCAAGAAGAAGAATTAAGATTATTAATTTTACATACCTTGGATGAAGTATGGAAAGAACATAATCAACGTATGGAAGATATGCTTAAAGGTTCTTATTTAATATCTTATGCCCAAAAAGATCCTTATCAGGAGTATAAGATTCAAGCTTTTTATTTATTTCAGGTGGCAATTTTATCTTTTAGAAAATTATTTATAGAATATATAATAAATAATTCTTCCAAAGATAAAGATAATCAATCCATAGATTTAGAAGAGTTACGTAAAAAATTCATGAATATGTTAAATTAAAAAATAAATATGTTATCATTAAATTAATAGGAATATAGCTCAATGGTAGAGTAATAGTCTCCAAAACTATTGATGTAGGTTCGATTCCTTCTATTCCTGTTTAATATAAAGATTCATAAACAAATTTATTTATAAATATGAAAATTAAAAAATCAATAATTATAAATATTTGAGATTTTAAGAATAATTTACCATCATAAGGAGAATAAAAATATAACTTTTCTATATTTTCTTTTATTTGTTTTAATAAATAAATATTTTTTAAAATAATTAATTTAATACTTAAATCATACTTATTTAAAATATTAATTTCTTTTTCATAATCAATATTTAAAGAAATATTAATAAATGGTTCTATAAAAACTAATGTTTCATTTATACAATAAGTATTGTGATTTTTTAAATTAATATGAAAAATATCTCTTAAAAAATTAAAATTATTAAAAGTAACATCTAAAAAAACAGAAGGTTTTTGAAGTATTTGATGATATTGATACATGTCAAATGAAATATTATATTTTTTTTTTATTATATCTTTTGGAATTTTATTATCTATGTTGTTATAAATAATTATATCATCTAATTTTAGAAAATAATTATTTTCTAAAATTAAAGGATCTTTATTTTGTAAAAATTTTTTTGTTTTTTCATGTATTTTTTGTATGTATTCTAAAGATATAAAATCATATTTTCTCTTAATGTAATTATTAATTAAATTATCTTCAAAAGCTTGTAAATTAATAATCAAGAATATTATTTGCCACATAATATACATATTATTCCTTAATATAAAAATCTTTTATGAGATATTTTTTTTCACCAATAGGTACTTTAAAAATACATATATCACCTTTTTTTTTATTAATTATATTACGGGCTATAATAGATGTATAAGCAATTTTACCTTCTTTTATATTTACTTCTTCTTCATTAACAATTGTATATTCTAAAGATTCATTTTTATCCATATCCTCTAATAAAACAGTTACACCAAAAGAAACAGTATCCTTTAAAGAGATATCAACTACTTTAGCAGTTTTTATAATTTGTTGAAGTCGTTGCATTTCTTTTTTTAATATATGTTCTTTTGATTTAGCAGCACTATATTCGGAGTTTTCTTTTAAATCTCCTTTAGATCTTGCATCTGAAATATCTTCAATATTAGAAGATATTTCTTTTTCTAAAAGAAATAATTGATTTTTTAATTTTAAGTAAAGTTCTTTGCTCATTATATTTGTCATCCAAGTGATTATACAATAATATTCATGAGTAAAAAAGCAAACTAAAAACAATATATTACATTATATAGATCTAAAAAAGTTTTTATATTTTCTATATTTTTATCCTGTAATTTAATTTGAAACTTTTCTGTAACTATTTCAAAAAAAAAAATATCATTTCCTTCTAAAACATCTAAAATATTAGAATAAATATTTAAATCTTCACATGATCCTAATAAATCTATAATAATTTCTTTTATTTTTAAGAGATATTCTTTGTGGGAGGGATTTAAATCTGTCCCACAGTTATTATTTTTTAAACTCATATACTTTTCTAAATGAGCATTATAACAAAAAATATTTATTTTATCAATATAATGTAAATTTAATTTATATTATGTTAATGAATATACTTATTTTTTTTGTAATTATTATAAGAAATATTGATATAAATTCTAAAATAACTTATAATTAATTCATTATGAATAAACGAAATTTTAAATTTTTTTATTTATTTTTATACTTTAATTATGAATTAATAATTGGTAGAACCAATGATATCAATGATATAAGTAATGATAAATATAAAGGTATAATATTAGATATAAATTGGATAAACAATAACAATATTTTAAATAAATATAAAAATGGTATTTTAGTGCTACAAGATCCTAAAAAAATTACTGAAGAATCACTAATAAAAATAACAGAAGAAAATATTTTTTTAATTTTAATATTTTTGTCTGATACATTTGTATTACCTAAAAGTGATAGATATAGTATGTTAATTAGTAAAGATAAATATATAGAAAATTTAAATTTATTTCCTAGTATTAATAATAATGACAACTATAGCATTATCATTAATGATTCAGTAGAAATAAAAAAAGAATTTATAGATACACTTATTAGTATTTTGAAAAAAAATAAAATTACAACATTAGAAAGATTTATTTTAAAAGAATATATGATCTCTTCTGAAAATATTGAAGTAGTCAAGTATCTTATTGAAGAAACTAAAAAAAATAATATAAATATTAACAAAGCTGTATTTTTCAATAGTTCTTATGAAGAAAATAAGGAATTAATGGATAATTTAAACATTTATATTATGAATAATGGTATTTCTTTAGAAAATATAAATATTAATAATAATCAAAATGATAATAATGATACTTCTCAAAGTAATTATCCTTTTGATATTCCTGGTATAGGACTACCTAATTCTTCATCTAATCAAAATCAATCTAATAAGTACAGCCTTAAATCCGTGAAAAAAGCTTTAAAGGAAAAAACACGTATTTTACCAGAAACTATTGAAGCAATTTTAAAACTACATGAACGTTCTTTTCCCGTATATCAAAGAGAGTGTAACAGTCCTCGTATGAGTGATGAGGCAAGGTACTTTAAAAATGTTATGGATATTTTATTTCGTTTACCAAAAAAAATAACTATTCGTAAAGTTAATAAAGAAGTTCTGGAAAAAGTTCTTGATGAATTTATTGAAGGGTTTAAAAAAGAAAAGGAATACTTCTTAAAAACTTGTCTTGATGCAATGGAAACGGGTGTTTTCCAATCACCGCCTATTTTATATATAGGACCTCCAGGTGTAGGAAAAACTCACATGGCAACTGTATTAGCAAAAATATTTACAATTTTAAGTTCTGATGAAAAATCTTTACCTTCTTCAGTTTTAAATAATAAAAATAAATTTGGAGAAGTGATAAATTATGTAAATAAACATTACCCAAAACATATGTTTAAAATTTCTATTAATACTATCAAAGAGATTACTACGTTAATGGGTTCTACACAAACATTCGTAGGTGCAAAACCAGGTTTATTATTAGAAGCATTATTATGTAGTGATTTAATGGTTCTTTTAATAGATGAAATTGATAAAGTCCACAAGTCTCATACTAGTGTAGATGAAATGCGTTTAAAATCTTCTATTCAAGAGACATTATTAACAATTACAGATGACAATGGTACATTAATGGATTTATATCTTGAGATTCTGTTAGGTACAAAGAATATATGCATGTATATGACTGCAAATGTACTAGAAAATATAGATGAAACTTTATTAAATCGTATAAAAATATTTACAGTAAAAGGTTTATTAAATGAAGAAAAAAGTGTAATTTTTTTAAAATCTATTTTTAATTCTATGTATGAAAAAGGATTAATTCAATACGATGATAAAGTAAAATTAGTTACAAGAAATAATAAACCTTTTTATGGATTGGGTGAAAAATTTTTTATTTCAAAAGATATCTTAGAAAAAATTATTAGTATACATTCTAATATAGATGGTGCTCGTGTATTAAAACGCTATGTAGAGGAAATAGTAAGAAGTTTTGGAATAAAAATGAGAACAGAAATGAAAAATAAAAATAATAATATTAAATTAGAAATGAATGATAATAATGTTGAAGAGTTTATTTCTTTTGATGAAGGTGTAGTGTCTATTTTACCAAATGGTAAAAACAAATATATTGGTGCAATGATGTGTATATATATAAAAGAAAATGGTAATACAGAAGTTTTTCCAATTTATTCCATGAATGTTAATACGCGTTCTAATTATGGAGATATACAAATTATCGATGGTAACGAAAAATATAATGCAAATAATAGTTATGCTACTTTTTTGTCGGCAATTTTACGTAATTTAGTGACAATTTTAACAAAAGAAGTAGTAGGTGATTTAGGTTTTTCAATGTTATCTTCTCATCTAAATAGTAATCATGTAGTAATTCGTTTACCAAATGATGCAGGAAAAAGAGAATATAGACGTATTTTATTATCTTCTTTAATATCTTGTATTTCTTCTATTAGACGTATTCCAATTTCTCAAGATACATTAGTCATTGGAGAAATTAATGAAGTAGGACAGTTTTTTTGTGATGAAACTAGTTTAATTACAAAGTTATCGTCTGCAAAACGTTCTGGTAAAATTAAAACAGTTATTTTACCTGAAAATGTAAAAAATAACCCTGTATTTGCTTCACATATTAAAACTAACAAAAATTTTGGTTTGGAAATTAAGTATTGTAAAACACTAGCAGATGTATTAAATCACTTCTTTAATCCAGAAAAAGAACAATATTTTTAATTTATTTGATTTTTATTAAAAAATATTAATCATCAAATTATTTATTTAATTACTAAAGAAAAAATAAATCTAAAAAAATACTCTTTGTAGTGGGATCGAACCACTGACCCTTTGATTAACAGTCAAATGCTCTACCTGCTGAGCTAACAAAGAATAACAATATAATTGTAAATTAAAAACAATATAAAAACAAGATTTCTTAGAAAATTTTACAATAATTATTATTAATAAATTTAAATTATTTGATGTATAATAAGAATTTATAATACCCTGTTTTCTTAAAATACATACATTTATTATTTTTTAATAATTTTATTAAAATTTTATTAATAAATTATCTATTTTAAAAAAATTTTTTCAAAATTTAAATATTTTTTTAAAACACTTGGTATATTAATAGAATTATTTTTTTCATCATAATATGTTTCTAATATTCCTGCCAGTAATCGTCCTAAACCAAAAAAAGTACCATTTAAAACTTCACAAAATTTTTTATTTTTATTGGATAATTGATATTTTATTTGTAACTCTGAAGATTGAAATACACCCGTATAAGATAGACTTGAAATTTCAATATATTTTTTCATACCTGGCATCCATAATTCTACATCATATGTAATTTTAGCAGTATGACCTGTATCTCCACTGCATAATAGTATGATTCGATATTCTAAACCTAATAAATCAAGAACATTACAGCAATTTTTTTTCATTTCTTCTAGAGAATCTAAAGAAGCAACTTCATCTTTTGTAAGATAAATCATTTCAACTTTTTGAAATTGATGTAGTCGCATTAATCCCTTTAAATCTTTCCCACTTGCTCCCGCTTCTTTACGGAAATTTTGAGAAAAAGCTGTGAATTTTTTAGGAAGCTCCTCTTCCTTAAATAAATTATTAGATAATACATTTAAAATACTGCATTCGGAAGTAGGAATAAGATATAAATCTTTATCTTCAATCTTAAACATATTATCTTTTTCTTTTGGAATATGACCTGTTTTTATAAGAGAGTTTTCTGATAATATCAATGGTACAGATATTTCTATGAAATTTTTTTCATTAACTAAGAAATTAATTAAAAAATTTCCTAAAGCTCTTTCTAAAGAGGCTATTTTTCCCTGTAGATATATAAATCTACTAGTAACAATAGAAGCAGCAGAGGACACTAAATTCATATTATAATGAGGTATATTGTGTTTGTATTCTTTAGATTTTTTTATTACTTCTACATTATAATTAGCATCTTTTCCTACAGGTACATCTTTTATTAATAAATTAGGAATTTCAATTTCAATAACTTTTGCAAGATTATTAAACTTTTCATAATCTTTTTTTAATTGTTTAAGTTCTTGATTGATAACAATAACTTGTTTTTTATTTTTTTGATCCTTTGTTAATAAATTTTTGTTTTTTTGTAATTTTTCTATTTCTGTTGTAATGTTTTGTAAATTATTTAAATAAATTGGAAGTTTTTCAATATTATCTATGTATTTATTACGTTTTTTTAATCCCTCTAAAATATTGGAAAAATTTTCTATTAATATTTTTCTACTTATCATTTTTATTATTATATTACCATACGAATATGATAATATATTTTATTATATGTAATTTCAATATATGTCTAATATTTATTGTTTAAAAAAGAATTATTATATACAATAAGAAATATGTGGAAAAAATTTTTATTTATAATAAGTTTATTTTTATTAATATTATTAAGTTATCAGTATAAATATTCTAATAATTCTCATAAAAACAATAATAGTAATACTCAATTTTCTTGTAGAAAAAAAATAAATATAAATAATATTTATCTAAAAGAAATCAACAATAAAAATATAAATGAAGTTATATATATTTATCAAAATCCTCTCGTAAGAAAATATCATAGTTTTAATTATAATCATATTCCTTTTAAAAATATTAAATATTATTTTTTAAATAATAGGTGTAAATTACCTCAAAAATATTTAAGAATAATAGGTATTTTTGAAAAAGGAAATGATAAACTACTTGGTTATATAGACTCATATTATCGTTCTATAGATCCAAATTCAATATATATTGCCTATTCTATTCATCCCAGTATGTGGTCACAAGGTATTGCCACAAAAGCAATTAATATTTATATTGATAAATATGTAGAAGAAATGAAAAAAAATAAAATTATTGAAATAAAAGCTACTGTACTAAAACATAATATTCCTTCAAAACGTGTATTAGAAAAAAATGGTTTCTATGTTTTTAATGAAAATTTACATAATAAAAATTTATGTTATTTTATGAAAATACCTATTACAAAAATTTTAAATAAAAATAAAAAGAATATATAAAAATAATAAGATTTTTTCTTAAATGTATGTTATAATATTTCATAAAATATGCAGGATTTATTCTTTTTCAGAATTATATATGATTATTTTTTTATTTCTGAAAAAATAGATAAAAACAATATTTTAGCATATATATTAGAGAATAAATCTTTTATGAAATATATGATAAAAAATCGTAAAGTTAATAAAATATATGGTTTTGTAAAATATTTAGAAAACAAACTAAAAGTTAAAAAATATAAATTAATATTACCAATACATGCGGTGGATATGAAAAATAAAATCCCTTCAGGAATAGAAGTAATATATAAAAATATCATAGATGGCTTTATTTTTATAGACAAAGAAAATTTTGTTATGTGGGACTTATCTTTAAAAAAACGTTTGATAGAAATGAAGAAAGATATTTTAAAGGAGCAATGAAATGAACTATAATACCATGAAAAATATTATAAAAAAACAAATTGAAAGATATAATAATAATTCTAAAGAAGATATAGGTATTGTTATATCTGTATTGAATAATATATGTATTGTAAGTGGCTTAACAACTGTTATGCTAGGAGAAAAAGTAATTGGCGATAATGGTATTATTGGTATTGTACTATCTCTTAAAGAAGATCATTTTAATATGCTGGTTTTTGAAGGAGATGTTAAAGAAAGTGTAGTAATAACAAGAACTAAAAAATTGTTTTATGTAAATTTTACAGAAAATATTATAGGTCATGTAGTAGATTATAAATTAGAATCTTTAAATAACAATGAAGTTGATAAAACAGAAACTAAAGAACTAACATTAGAAAAAGAAATACCAGATTTAAAAAAAAGAGATTTTGTTAGTGAATCTTTATTAACGGGGATTCTTGCTGTAGATTCTTTAATTCCTATAGGAAAAGGACAAAGACAATTAATCATTGGTAATAAAACTACTGGAAAAAGTATAATGGCACTAGATATGATTATTAATCAAAAACATTCTGATGTTATTTGTATTTATGTGGGTATAGGTCAAAAAAATTCTCATATTAAGCGTGTTGAAGATATTTTACGTGATAAAAAAGCTATGAATTATACAGTAATTATTACCTCTAATGCTTCTGACTCTTCCGCAAAACAATATATTACTCCTTATGTAGGAATTAGTGTTGCAGAAGAATTTACAAGACTTGGTAGAGACGTATTATTAATTTTTGATGATCTTACAAAACACGCAGTAGCTTATCGAGAAATTTCATTGTTATTAGGTTGTAATGGTGGTCGTGAAGCATATCCAGGAGATATTTTTTATTTACACTCACGTTTATTAGAAAGAGGTGGTAAATTTGCAAAAAACTTTCGTCACGGTAAAAGTATTACTATAATACCTGTTGTAGAAACTTTTGATATTTCTTCTTATATTTCCACAAATATTATTTCTATCACTGATGGTCAAATATTTTTAGAAGAAAATTTGTTTAATAAAAATATTAAACCTGCTATTAATGTAGGTATGTCCGTAAGTCGTATTGGTGGTAACGCACAGCCAAAAATAATGAAAGAAGTATGTAAAACAATGAAAATACAAATAGCTTCTATAGAGGAGTTAGAAAATTTTCATGAATTTTCAACGGATTTAGATGAAAAAACAAAACAAATATTAGAAAAAGGACGTTTATTAAATAATTTATTAAAACAAAACTATGGTAATCCTTATGAATTATGGGAAGAAGTTATTTTAATTTATGGTGTTACTAATGATTATATTATTAGTTTAGAAAATATTAGAGATTTGTTAAATTATATTAAAGATTTTCACAGTGAAATTATTGATATGATTAATAAAGAAGATAATACAAAAGAAATTATCAATGAAATAAAGAAGGTTTTACAAAATTATGTTACTACAAAATCTTAAAAAAAAAATAGATAAAATTAAAAGTATTTATAAAATGTCAAAATCTCTAAAAAATATATCTATAACACGTATACGTTCTTTGTATAAGAATTATGATATTATTAAAAATCATATTAATGAAATAAAAGAAGTTTTTTTAGATAATATTAAAGAAGTACCTAATAATGAATATAAGAATATTCATATTTTTATATTTTCAGATATGGGTTTTGTGGGAAGTTTTAATAAGAATATTAAAAATATTTTATATGAATATATTGAAAAAAATAAAGATATTATATATGTATTAGGAAATAAAAGTTTAGAAATTATTAAATCATATGATAATATTAAATTTTTAGGTAAATTACAAAATAATAGTGAAATATTTAAAGAAATTTTTATAGATAAATATGTGAATATAATAGTACATATCCCTTATAAAGAAGCAATGGTTATTAATAGTTTAGATTTTAAAAAATATAACTCTGAAAATATATACATTAATAATTGTTGGATGTATTATAATTTAGAAAAATGTTTGTTAAAGGCACAAATAATGGATACACGTCAAAGGATGGATGTAACTATTCGATCTTTAAAGAATAGTGAAGAATTATGGGAAAAACTACAACTTACTTATAATTCTATAAGACAAGAGAATATAACTAATGATATTATTAATAGAAATATAAAAGATAAAGGATAAATAATGAGTGAAATGAATTTTAAGGATTTTGATTTTTCTATTTTTGAAGAAGAAGATGATATTTTAAAAGATAATAATGAACATATAGGAGAAGTAATTGCTGTTAATAGTTCTATTGTAGATGTAACTATTAAAAACCAAAAAATCCCAAGTATTAAAACATGGTTAAGAATTTTTTTAGAAGATAATAGAATAATTAATTTAGAAGTTTTAGATCATTTAGGTAATAATGTAGTTCGTTGTTTGTCTCTTGAATCTACAAATGGCATATATAGAACTTTACAAGTTTTCTATGTAAATGATAATATTTCTATTCCTGTAGGTAAAAATATGATGGGATCTGTAATGAATGTTTTAGGTGAATCTGTATTAAAGGAAGAGCGTATAAATAATGAAAGACAATCTATTTACAAAAAACCTATAAAAATAGGAGATATTAATAGTAAAATTAATATTTTAGAAACGGGAATAAAAGTTTTTGATTTACTTATGCCATATGCAAAAGGTGGTAAAATTGGATTTTTCGGAGGAGCAGGTGTTGGTAAAACAGTTGTTATTTCTGAACTTATGCATAATATTGGAAAAAAACATAATGGATATTCAGTTTTTGTAGGAGTTGGTGAACGTGCCCGTGAAGGTCATGAATTATATAACGATATGTTAAATAGTGGTTTAATTAATCAAGACGATCCGAGTTTATCTCTTACATCTTTATTTTATGGTGATATGGGTGAACCACCTGGTACAAGAAATAGAGTTTTATATAGTGGACTAACATTTGCAGAATATTTAAGAGATAAAGAAAAAAAAGATATATTATTATTTGTAGATAATATTTTTCGTTTTTCTCAATCCGGTAATGAAATTTCTGCTCTTATGGATCGTACTACTTCTGTTATGGGATATCAACCTACATTAGCGACAGAAATTGGTGAAGTACAAGATCGTATTGTATCTAATACAAATGGTTCAATTACAAGTGTGCAGGCTATTTATGTACCTGCAGATGATATAACAGATCCTGCGCCTTCCACCACTTTTAGTCATATAGACACAAAAGTTGTATTAAGTCGACAAATAGCAGGTATTGGTATTTATCCTGCGGTAGATATATTAAAATGTTCCTCAAATTTAATGGACATTAATATACTTGGTGAACTACACTATAGAACCGCTAACGATGTACGTAATATTTTACAAAGATATGAAGAATTAAAAGATATTATTACTATTTTAGGTATTGACGAGTTACAGGAAAAGGATAAAAAAATTGTTTACAGAGGAAGAAAGTTGCAGAAATTTTTTTCTCAACCTATGCATGTAGCTGCAAAATTTACAAACATTCCTGGTGTTTCTGTTAAATTAGAAGATACAATAAATGGATGTCGTCGTATTATTGATGGTGAATTAGATAATGTACATGAAAATAAATTTTATATGATTGGTAAAGTAGAAGACGCATTAAATGATTAATATAGAGATTATTAATAAAATTACAAACAGGAAAGTTCTTAGTGAATTTGTCACATTATTAACCTATAAAGAGGGAGAAATTTCTATTTTTCCTGGTCATAAAACCTATAAAGGTAATGGTTATAGAATAAAATTTAATGAAGAAATTATAGATACAAATTATTTATTTTATATTAACAATAATGTTTTAAAAATTTTTTGTTATTAATCATGAATTTTTAATAGGTGTAAATTATTCATCATAAATTCTTTATTTATATATATACAACTATCTTGACTAATTTTAAGACGTATATTATTTTCATCAATTTTATCAATCGTTGCTTCTATACCATTATAAATAATATTTTTACCAACTTTAAGATATTTTTTAATATTTTCTTTTTCTTCTTCTTTTTTTTTATAATTTCCATAAAAATATTTAAATAATATAAAACCTAATGTAATAATTAATATTTTTAACAAAAATATCCATATATTTTCTTCTTTTGGAGAGTTATTTATTAATTCTTTAGGTATTGATATAGAATTTTTATCCATTTTTGTTAAATTTTTAATAGCACTCATTTTGTTATAATTTTAAAATATTAATGTAAATTTGTCAAATTTAAAAGAATTTTTATTAATTATTTTATATAATAATAGATAATGAAAAAAAAAGTTTTAAATGTTGTACCTATTGTAACCGATAACACAGATGGATATCGTGTATCTCATGATATATTTTCACACCTATTAACAAATGGACGTATTGTGTATATATTTGGTGACGTGGATATTAATTTAGCGGCAAAAATTAGTGCACAATTATTATATCTTGATAGTATTGATAATAAGACAGAAATAAATATATATATTACCTCATATGGGGGAGATGTTTATGCGGGTCTTGCAATTTTTGATGCTATAAGAAATGTTAAATCACCTACAAAATGTATATGCGTAGGTATGGCTGCATCTGCTGGTGCATTGATTTTATCCGCAGGAAAAGAAGTATATTGTTTACCTAATGCTCGTATAATGCTCCACCAACCTCATGGTGGTGCTAAAGGACAAACAACAGACATTACCATCCAAGCAGAAGAAATGAATTACTTAAAAAAGCAATTAACAAATATTATGTATGAAACTATTTTAGTACGTAAAAAAAAACAAAAAACAACACCTATTTCATTAGAAGAATATACATTGAAAAATGAACGTGATTGGTTTTTAAATCCCTCAGAAGCTATAGAATTAGGTTTTATTGACGGTATAATTAATAGACTATTATAGTATATGATTTCATTAGATGAAAAATATTTTTATTCTTTCTTAAAAACTTTAGATATAAAGTATGAAATTTATAAAGATATTGATATAAAAATAATTACTACAATACCTTTAGAAAAAAAAAAATTTATTATTATTAATCCACAAGAAAAATATATTAATTTATTAGATTTACCACATATTTTATTAATAAATTTTGAAGAAGATAGAAAAAAAATTAATTTTACATATGAAAAAGTTTGTGAAGAATTACATAAAAAATATTTTTTAGATATTAACTTAAAAGAATTTTTAAAATATTTCCCAAAACCTATCGAAGAAGAAGTGTACTTTTTAATGATAAAATTTGTTAATAAAAATATACCTATTGCAAAAAAAAATATTATTAATATTCAAAATACTGTTACGGCATTTAGATATTATGAAAATATAGTATACTATTCTATTTTAGGGAAAAAAACCAATATATTATTAGGTGTTTATAATAAAAATAAATATTTTTTCTTTTTAAATTATTTACTTTACTTAGAAGAAGTATATTCTTTTAGGAATCCTAAAATAGGAGAAATAGCTGTGTTTCCATTTATATTAGATAAAGTTATGAATTATTAAAACGTGTATATTCTTCTGTAAATATTAAATTAACAATACCAAGACGGCCATTTCGATTTTTACCTACAATAATTTTTGCATTTTGTAGGTTATCTTCCTGTAAATTTTTTGAACTATCATCTTGTTTATCATTATTATAATATTTATCACGATGAACAAATAATACCACATCTGCATCTTGTTCAATATTTCCTGATTCTCTTAAATCCGATAATTTTGGAGTTGGATCTTCACGCTTTTCAGGTGAACGTGATAACTGAGAAAGTACTATTACACAAATATTTAATTCTTTTGCAATTAATTTTAAACGACGTGTTATACGTCCAATTTCATTCACACGATTTTCATTAAAATTATCATTACCACTATTTATTAACTGTAAATAATCAATAACTACTAATTTAATTTGATATTTTCGTTTTAAATTTCTTAAGAGAGTTAAGATTTCACCAATTGTTATATCTGCTGCATCATGAATATATAAGGGAGTTGAAGAAAACTTTTTCATACTTGACACACATCTTGCCACTTCTCTTTCTGTAATACGAGCATATAAAAGATCACTTACGGATATATCACTTAAACTACTAATAATACGTGTTGTAATTTGTTCTTGAGGCATTTCTAAGGAAAATATAACAACAGCACCTCCATATTCTTTATTCATAGATGTATTAACGGCTATATTAGTAGCAAAGGCGGTTTTTCCCATAGATGTTCTTGCAGCAATAACAATTAAAGAACCTTTTTGTAAACCACCTAGTAAGTTATCTAATTGAGGAAATCCAGTAGTCATTCCTGACATATGACGTTTTTCTTCTAACATTTTATTTAAATTTTTAAAGGTAAAATTGACACTATCCTCAAAAGATAATGTTTGGTTTTTTTGATTGTTTGTTAATAATTCAAATATTTCTTCCTCAAATTCATGAATATCTGCGATGGAAAAATTTTCTTTATAAGCTTTTTTACTTAAGGCTTCTCCAATTATAATAGCTTTTCTACGTTTATGAAGATGATTCAACATATCTACATATTCATTTATGTTACTTTCATGAGTGTTTTGTTTTGTTATTTCTATTAAATATTCATCTTTAACTTTTTCTTTAATGACATTATCACGAATAATAATATAATCTGCTACACCAATTCTATGTAAATTATTTATGATTTCTTGAAAAATGATCTGATGATTTAAATCATAAAAGGCTTCTTTATTAATTTTATTTAAAATTATACCGTATACGTCATTATTATTTAATATTGTTCCTAAAATAATTTGCTCTAAATGTAAATTGTAAAGATTTACCATCTTTTATATTACCACCAACTACTATTTTTTTCCTGTTCTTCAAAAAAATGTTTTAAAATTTCTTTTTGTTTTTCCGTTAAATTTTTAGGTATTATAATTTCTGGTATGATAATTAAATCTCCCGTTAAAGATCTATTAATATCTTTAAAACCAAGATTTTTTACAATAATATTTTTGTTAAAATTTTGACATTCTTTAATTGTAAGATTATGATTTTCTCCATTTGGCAATGGAATTGTAATAGTACCACCTAATAACATATTTCTTAGTTCTACTGGTAATTTTATTATTAAATTACGACCTTCACGATAAAATTTATCACTACTTTTAACATAAACATGTAAAAATAAATCACCATTACGTTCTCCATTAACACCCACATGTCCTTCACCGACTACACGTATTTTACTTCCATTTTCTATACCTGCAGGTATTTTTACTTGAATAGTGACGTTTTTTAAAACACCACCTGTACCTCTACAACTGTTACAGGGATCTATATTTTCTTTTCCTTCACCATTACATTTATTACAGGTAATATTTACGGAAAAAAAACCACCAATAGAAGAATTTACAACACCTCTACCTGCACACATTCTACAATTACTTTTTCTATTTGATCTACTACCACTACCATTACAGGTTTCACATTTTAATTTTTTTTCAAAAGATAAATTAATATTTTTTCCCGTATAAGATTCATTAAAGGTAATAGTAGATTGTTTTTCAATATTAAGATTCACTTCTTGATGGTTTTTCTTTCCTCCACCCGTAAACATGTCAAAAATATCTTCTACATTAAAACCACCCATATTACTGTAATAATGACCACCATCACCACCAAATCCATGAGAACCTTCTGGATTACCAGTTGTATCATAATTTTTACGTTTTTGTGGGTTAGATAATACATCATAAGCTTCATTGATTTTTTTTAGTTTTTCTTCCGCTTCTTTATTACCAGGATTTTTATCAGGGTGATATTTAAAAACTAGTTTTCTATATTGTTTTTGTATTTCTTCATCACTAGCACTTTTATTTATTTCTAAAACACTATAATAATCTTTTGACATTGACATATATAATAATTATATAACAAATTTTTATAAAAACATCCAAAAAATTTTTATAAAATAATTTATTTTATTATACGTTTATTTTATTTATAAATCTATGGTAGTATGCAAATATATGAATATTTTACACATGTTTTTTTTTATTTCTATTGTATTATTTTTAACATTTATTCATGAACTTGGACATTTAATTACTGCAAGATATGTAGGTGTTGATGTAAAAGAATTTGCAGTAGGTTTTGGCCCTAATATTTTCCAATCTGAAGATAAACATAAAACTGTATGGTCCCTTAATCTAATTCCTTTAGGTGGTTATGTAAGTTTTAGTGATAACCATAATAATATTTCTGAAATTGATGCAATGTTATTAACATCTCCTATAAAAAGAATTATATATGCAATGGGAGGACCTTTATTCAATATATTATTTTTTTTTGTAGGTATAATTGGTTTAACATATTTTGTAGGTATTGATGTATATAAATACAAAGCAGAACAAAATATATATTATTTTACAAAAGATGGATTTGTTATTCATAAATATAAAGACAAAGATGTAACTTTTGATGGACATAGATTTGTAAATGAACAAAATTTTAAAAAACTTAAAGAAGAAAGATATTTTCTTCGTGGTTTTAATAACAATATATTTTATAGTTGGTATTTATTTAAAAAAAATATAGTTGGTATTTATAATTTAATTAGTAAAAGAAGTTTTAATAACGTAAAATCTTTTATTAGTATAAATAAAATTATTTCAAAATCTATTGATTCTCAATCTAATAAAAAAGCAATTTTTTTATTACTTTTGAAATTTTTGATTAATCTATCTTTAAGTTTAGGATTATTTAATCTTATACCTTTTGTACCACTAGATGGTTTTTGGGTGTTGTTCAGTGTTTTTGATATATTTTTATCTTTTGGAAAAATGTCCCAAAAAAACAAAAGAGTATTATTGATTATCTTAAATATATTAACAATCATAGGAATGATTATTCTAAGTATTCCATTAATTAATGAAATCATAATTGAAATACTATGCTTATTTAATATAGTATAGTTATATATGAAAACATTAATAATAGGTCTTGGTAATCCAAATTTATATAAAACAGTTCACAATATTGGTGGTGATATTTTAATTTATTACTTATTATCTTTTGAAAATGTAAAAAAAATTCAAAATAACTTATATGAAAAAGATGGAATATTTTACTATTATAACCCTTCTATAATGAATATATCTGGAAAAAATATATATGAATTTATAAAATATAGAAATTTTAAAAATATTTTTGTTATTTTTGATGATATTCGTACAAAATTAGGAAAATATAAGATTGAAAAAAATGATAAAAATTATGGACATAATGGTATAAAAAGTATTCAACAATATATAGGTGATAATTTTTATAGAGTTCGTATTGGTGTAGGACCAAAACCCATTAATATAGATTTAAATACATTTGTATTAAGTACTATAGAAAACAGTGATTATAAAAATATTTTAAATATGAAAGAAAGTATTTTAAAAAATATATATGAAATATAAAAAAATTAACGATTTTTTAAAAAAAAAAAATTTATCATATTATAAATGTTGACGGAATTACATAAATTTTTATATGAAATAAAAAATATTTCTCATAAACCATTTCAAAAAGAAAAAGTTTACGATTATATGTGGGCTTTTAAAGAAGAATTTCTGGAAAAGAACAAAAATATCGATAGTTATTATACAAAAAAAATAATACAAATTATTATTATTATGGGAGATGAAATTCTTATTCAAAATATGAATAATCCTGAAGAATGGATAAATAATACAGGTGAGCTTTATTTATTTGGTACTAATATGGGAGAAACTATTTTTCAAAAATATGTAGATGAAATTATTGATAATAATATTTTTAATGTTATGTTTATAGAAATTGCTACTATTGGAATAGAAATAGGTTTACATACTTCCCGCAAAAAAGAATTAATGGAAATTTATAAAGAAAATATTTTATATGATATAAATTTAGTACCTTATGAAACTTTTCGTATTATAAATAATAAATCTTATTGGAGTTTTAAAAAAATATGTGGAAGTATTTTAATAGTTTTTTTTTTGTTAAATGAAGGAATGTATTATTTTAGTATAAAACAACATATGAAAAATACATCTATAATTGTTTCAAAAATAAGGAAGATATATGGCACTCTCTAGTATTGTAGAATTTTTTTATATATGGAAATTAATGATTGTATATACGATAGCTGTTCTTATAATTTTTGCATTAATGATGTTATTATGGAAATATCGTTATAATACATCTAAATTTATATGGAATCCTGCACCCTTAGTACAGGGAATATGGTTATACATATTAGGAATATTTTATAGAAATTCAACTACAAAAATACTATTGGAATTAGAAAAACTTCTTAATTCTCTTTCGGATGATGTGCCAATAATTGTTATATTAGGAGAAAAAGATATAGTAAAGAATTATGTATTTGAAACAGGTGATGATAAATTATGTTGGTATTTTATAAATAAAAAAATTTATTTTTATATTATGGATTTAAATCAAGTAGAGTTTATTATAAATTTTCTTAAATCAATTAAAAGTAATAGATGCGTTAATTCTATAGTATTAAAATTATCTTATGAAGAAAGTATACCTAAAAATAAATTAGATTATATTCGTTTAACAGTAGGGTATTGTTTACCAATTTATTTAGTATTTAAAAATTTAAATTGGAGTATATATCTTCATAATAATATTGAGGATGAAATATTAGGTTTTTTAATAAGAGAAAATAAAAATATAAGAGAAGAATATCATGCGTTATTTAATGTTATTAATTATAAATTAATAAACAATGATAAATATTCTATTGATTTTAATGGTGATTATTATTCTCATTTTGATAATCTTGTGATGACAACTGAAACATTAATGCAAGTTAAAGATTATAAATTTAGAGGTGTTTTTTTTTCTTTATCTAGTGATTATTTATATAGTATTGGTGAAAATAATAATAATTATGTAGCAAATACATTTTTTATTTCCTATATGCATAAAATAGTAGAAGAAGAGGTATTTTTAGGAACACCAATACAAGGATTAGTTATCATACCACGATATAAAAGCCTACATAAATTACTAATGTTTTTTTTAGTGTTTTTTGGTTTTTTTTATTTATTAATTCAATATAAAAATATTGCATCTTTTTATATAAGATATAACGATTTCATAGAAAACATACAAGATATTACTTCAAATATAGATAATAAAAATAGTGAAGAACGTAAAAATTATGTTACATATGAAATTTTAAATCGTATTGGAGAAATTAATTTATCAAATATGTACTCTCACTTTTTTCCTCATAAATATATGTTAAAAAATATTTATGAAGATCTATGTGAAATTGAAGATCTTTTAAGTTTTTTTTCTTTTAAACACATTAGTAAAAGTACAAATAAAAACTACGAAGAAGATCTTATGAATTTATATGATTATATTATAAGAGTAGTAGAAATGGAAAACCATATATTTAGTCATAAAAAAACTTATAGATTTGGTATTTATACAAAACGTAGTGAAAAATCTATAGAAAATGCTAAGTTATCTTTTTCCTCTACTCTAAAAGAAATTCATACAAATGTGTTAATTTTATATAATAGATTCGCTAAATCCCTAGAATATCATCCTATTAAAATAACCTTTAAAAGGTTTGATGATAGTTTTAATATTTTTATGTCAAAAGGTATATATACAATAGAAGGTATTAAAAATATTATTAATCTACATAAAAAACTATTATCATTTATAATTAATAAAATAATTATTAAAGATATTATAAAAATAGAAAAGTTAAGTAAAAATTTAAAAAATAGTATAATTTTTAGTGATAATATTAGTAATAAAATTACACCTGAACTGGATGAATATACAAAAAATTTTATGTATGAAATTTCTCACCTCAAACAACAACACCTTGGTTTTATATTTATTTTTGATATTAATAAAAAAATTATTGAATTTAATAAAGAAGTTACAAGTGTAATAGATGATCTAAAAAATTTTATTAATGAACCTATAATGAATAATTATATACCCATAAATAGTGTTGTAAATATTAATGATAACAAAAATTTTAGTTATTGGAATTTAGGACAATTACAAAATGTTATTAACCAAGATATTAGTGAAAATACAATTAATAATATTCTTACAAAATATTCTCCAAAGGTAAAAAATACTTTATTATTTATCTGTAAAAAAAATAGTTCCAAATCTATTTTTAATAAGGTATTACAATATCGTATTACAAAGCCATTTGAAGGATTAAATGATATTAAAAATTTCCATGATTCTTTATCAAACATTACAATTTTATTAGATTTTTTTCAAAGTGCTAATGATATAGAAACTTATAATAATATGATTAATATTATAAAAAATGATTTATATTGTATTGATAATTACATAGAAAGAGAGTTATATAAAAATATTTTTTTTAATATTAACAAATATAAATTAAAATTACAAAATAGTATTTATGAAAATCTTTTTTTTACTAATGATGTAAATACAGTTACTTCAAGTATTGAAGAAGATTTACAAAATATAATTTTTATTAATGAAAATTTTATAAGAGAAATATTGATGATTTTAAATAATAGACACTTAGGAGTATTAAAAAGTAAAAATTTTATCAAATATATAAATATCCTTCAAGAAATAGAAAAATATAAACAAGGAAAAAATAATTCTTTTAATAGATTTAGAGATTTTATTATGAGTTTAGAAAATTTTGATTATTATAAAAATAATAAAATTTTAACAGATAAAAAAGTTATAAATAATAATATTATTGATAATAATCTTTATATATTTAAAGAAGATTTAAAAAATTTATGTAATAAAAATATCCAAAAATATCTAGAAAAAAATTATTCACAATTTCATAAAGAATTTAAAAATATTCTAAATTATTATCCTTTTAATAGAAATAGTTCATCTATAATAACTACTAAAATGTTTATGCAATTTCTTGATACAAACAATGAACAAATTAATATATTTAAAAACATTAATATAAAAGACTTGAATTTATATGAAAGTAATATTCTTAATAAATTATATTTCTATAAAAATAATATATTTCAAAATTACAAAGGACATTATATAAAAACAAAATTTAATATTTTAGTGAAAGAACCCTTTAATCATAAGACCCTTAAACCACTTGAAAATATTATTATAGATGATATAAAATATGATATAAATAAACTTTCAGAAAAAGATGTTAGTTTATATTTTCACAATGAGTTAATTATTCGTATTCCTCTAAAATCTAATAATAATAAAATTAATTATAAAATTAATAAAATAATTAACAAACATTATAGTATTACAAGAAAAGGTCATTATTTAGAAATGAAATTTAATAATTTTTGGTGTTTTTATAGATTTTTAATGAAACAAAAACATATAATAGAAGAAGACAAAGTAATATTCAAATATCACGTACCTTTATCAAACTCTCATTTACACATTCATATTATTTTTGATAAAAATTTATTTTTTAGTTTACCTATTTAGTACAACTATTATATAATTTACAAATAATGATTACACAAGAGGAATATAACCTTCTTTTTAATATTCCTAATAATTATAAATTTTATAAAACAACAGACTTAAATTCTTTAAAATCAAATACAAATTATATACCTATTATTCTTTGTCAAGTTATAAAATCAGATATTTCAAATAACTATAAAGTTATTACCTTAAAAGATGTAAATAGTAATAAAATTTTCAAAGGATATTTCCATAAAAAAATGAGAATTTTTCTTAAATCTAATATTAACTATTCTTTTGCAGGAATAATTTATAATAATAATGGATATTTTTGTATGTTATATCCAAAATACTATTTAGGAGAAATAAAATCTTTTGTGGTAATTAAATATAAAGGTGTTGAAAACCTTAAATTACATCAAGAAAAAATTCGAGATATTTTATTTAAACTACCAAATGCAGGATACATAAAAAATGTAAATTTATCATTAAAAGAATCTTTATTAAAAGTACATGTTTTAAAAAAATTTTCTTTTTTAGAAATTCAAGAGGCAATTAATGTACTAAAATTGTATGAGTATACATGCTTTTGGCATAAGTTTAAAAATATTAATTTTTTAGAAGGAATAAGTAAAGAAACTTTATGTAGTTTTAAGTTTTCATTAACAAATTGCCAAAAAAATGTCTTAAAAGACCTAGTAGAAGATTTAAAAAGTCCTAAAAGAAAAATTCGTTTTTTACAAGGAGATGTGGGAACTGGTAAAACATTAGTGGCATTTTTAGGTATTATGAAAACATTATTAAGTGGGTTTAATGCAGTTTTTATGGCACCAACTACAATATTAGCCCGTCAACATTTTAAAAATTTTCAAGAAATGTTTCCAAATTTAAGATGTGATTTAATAATTGGTGGTTATAAAAATCAAAATTATAATTATTCAGAAAAGAATACAGTTTTTTTTGGTACACATGCTTTAATAAATGATAAACACATTGATAATATTGGATATCTTATTATTGATGAACAACATAAATTTGGATTATTACAAAGAAAAAAATTATTAGATAAATATCCTAAAAGTGATCTATTATTATTATCTGCTACTCCTATTCCCCGTAGTTTATATTTAATTAAAAATGGATATATTAATTTATCTGTTTTGAAAACTAAACCTTTTAAAAGTCAACGTACAACAAAAATAATAAAAAAAATTGAAGAAATTTTAGATTTTGTTAAGAAAGTTAGTAGTGATGAAAAGATTTTATGGATTACCTCATCCATTAAAAATTACAAAAATAAAATAGGTGTAATAGAACGTTATTATTACTTTAAAGAGTTAGGGATTGACAGTACTTATATACATGGTGATATGAAAGATGAAGAAAAATTTCAGATTATTGATAATTTTCATAAAGGTATATTAGTGTCAACTATTTGTGTAGAAACAGGTATAGATATTAAAAATTTAAACTATATTGTAATTGAAGATGCAGAAAATTTTGGACTATCTACTATTCATCAACTTAGGGGACGTGTAGGACGTCATGGTAATGATAGCATTTGTTTTTTAATCAATAATAAAGATAATGAACGTATTAATTTTTTTTCAAAAACAGAATGTGGTTGGAAAATTGCAGAAGAGGACCTAAAAATACGTGGTAGTGGTAATATATTTAAGGAGCAACAATGGGGATTTCAGCAATTTAAATTTGGAGAAATAGAAGAAGATTTATTTAATAAAGCTAAATCTATTATTTATAATAAAACTTATAACAAAAATAAAATTAATGAACTAAGTAATTATTTTTTTCAGATAGATGATTATTTTTGTTGAATGCCCTTTAACAGAATCGAACTATTGTTTTTTCTTTACGAAAGAAATGTTTTACCACTAAACTAAAAGGGCTTTCTGAAAAGTATACCAAATTCTATTTTTTCTCCAAATAGATTTTCTCAATATTATTATCAATAGGTGGATGTTAAGTTCTTATTATAAGAACACCTATATGGTGAATTATTTTCTTTATTATTATTCAAATTTGTTGTATAGTAGGGAGTCATATAAGGTCTATTTTTTATAATTTCATAAGTATATTCATACTCAGTACATTCTTTAAATAAATTTTTCATACCATTTAGATAAGAATTATTAGGAGGATTATATATAGTAATGTGTATTGGATTTTTATTTATTTTCTTTATAGCTTTATCTATTTCCTCTAAAATTTTATTACGATTGTGGAAAAAATCTCCTGGTTGTGCATATTTTGCCATATTATCTAAAAAATAAACATTTACGTTATTCTTATTTTCAATAGTATTTTCTTTAATATACTTATGTTCACTATGAATTTGAATATTTGGTGTTGGAGTATCTAAAAATCCTCTTAAGAAATTAAGAAAAGTTTCATATAACTTTTTTTTTTTAGGATAAATATATATATTTGTTACATTATAATCATTTTTTGGTGAAGGATTTTTATTTTTTTGTGAATATTTTTCTTCTTCTCTATTTTCTTCTGTTACATCACTAATTGATTTACAATCATCATTAGGATGATCTAATTTTTCTATAGATGGAATAGTTTCGTTACTAATTTCATTACTACTATTAGTACTAACATTATCATCCTCATTTTTAATTGTATTATTTTTTATCGTATTAGTGTTATCCTCTGAAGTTTTATTTTCTTGATCATTTACAGGATAAGAAATTTCGTCTAAATAATTTATTGGATTATATGTTAATCTTATATTATTTTTCATTTCTTCTATCATAGAATTTATATTACTTTTATTGTTTTTTATGTCTAACCAAGGATAAGATACTTGTAAAAAGTATATTTTATATTTATTAAAGTTATCTTTTAATCTTTTTGTAACTTTTTTCCATTGTTCTCGATCACTAGTCATTTCCTCAGAAAATTCTATTGATAAATGATTAATAGGTATACGATTACCTAATACTTCTTTCAAAAAAGTTATAATATATTGTGTGTGTTTTAATTTAGGATGCATAATAATTACTAAATGTAGAAATAACTCTTTATTCTTAGTAAGATTATATAATTTTTTTTGTGGTATTTTTTTGTCATAAATATAAAATTCATAAGGAAGTTTAAAATCATAAAATGAATGTTCTTTTAAATTTATTTTGGCACATACCTCTACAAATTTTTCATTGTTTTTAAAACTATTTAATTGAAATATTATATTGATATATAACAATAAAAAAAAATTATATTTCATATTTTAATATGTATCATTCATTTATTAAAATTTTATTAATTTCATATTTATGTATAGTAAATGATAATAGTATAGTAAATGATAATAATATAATATGTTGTATTATTATATAATATGAATATTAAAAATTTTTTACTTATTATTACTTTTTTTACGGTTGATTGTATGGATCATGAAATAAAACAACCACTTACAGAAGAAGAAAAAGATAAAAAAGATAATATAATTGAAAGAAATAAAGAAAATCTTACAAATGCTTTAAAAGAAGATTTTTCAGAAGAAGAAATAAAAACAGCAGATAAAGAAAAAATAAAAGAAGTTGCAGAATTAATCTCTAAAATAGAATCTTTAAGTGGTTATGGTTATTCTTTACCAGAATACGTAATGGGATTGATAATAGAACAAACAAAAGAAATAAATGAATTATTAGGAAAAAAAAACTTAAACTTACAAGAATTCTTAAATAACTTAGAAGTATATTTAAATTTTATTAAAGATTTTAATAAAGAAGAATATCAAGATATTACTCTGAAAGCACTATATGCATTAAATTTAAGTTTCTTAGATTATGAAGAAACAATTAAAGAATTAGATACTTTTAGTAGATTATTAACACTAGAAAGAGTAATAGACAAAATAAAGCATCAATACTTAGAATATAAAAATGGAGAAATAATCTTAAAAGAAAAAGAATTAAATAACTTAAATAATGATAAAATTACATCATTTATCAAAGATGTATTTAATACATTTATAAAAGATAATATAATTGGATTAAAAGGATTAAAAATAGAACGAAAAAATATCAATATAAATATCAATATAAATTATTTTGTTATAGGTATTGTCGTAGTATATTTAATTTATTATATATTTATAAAAAATAATACAATTGCAAAATATACAGAAAATCTTAAAGATGCTTTAAAAGAAGCTTACATCATTTATAAAAGATGTATTTAAGGGATTTATAAATAAATCAACAAACAAAAATAAATCAACAAACCAAACAAAAAGAACAGAACCAAAACAACAATCTTTAGGTTATAGAAAAGTTTTGGCTATTATATCAAGTATTATATCATTAATGGTATAAAAAATAGTAATAAATTTATCTATATTATATCTTTAATAATTGTAATTCCTTTTCTATTAGCTTTTATTTATCATTCATTCTATAATCTCATTTACTGAATTTATTTTATTTTTATAAAATAAATAATGAACAAATTATATAAATATATATTAATATAATATATAG